>JAJYTC010000176.1 GCA_021793275.1 Deltaproteobacteria bacterium
AGAAGAGAGCCTCCGCCCATTTCGACGCCCGTCACTAAAAGGTCTCCGGCCATATTTTGCGCCTGCTCGGCGACACAGAGCACCGGGGAGCGCACTACCGCCTTGTAATGCTGCCCGGCGTTCTCATCGTAAAAAAGAATATCCAATGTCCCGGCGCCTACGTCCAGGAGCAGAAAGCTGCTCATTTATCGACTCCAGCAGTGTCCATTCTAAAACCCGTTCATCTCAAATTTGCCGCCCTGTCGGTTTTCTCCCACGGCAGATCCAGATCGAGCCTTCCGACGTGGCCGTAGACCGCAAGCCTCTGGTAGAACTCGCCGTTGTTTTTTGCCGGGAGCCTTCTAAGTTCAAAATCCCTTATAATGGCTGCGAGCCGGAAATCGAAATGGTTTTCGAGAAGCGAAGCAAGTTTTTCGTCCGACATTTTCCCCGTCCCGAAGGTCTCCACCTGGACGCTTTCAGGGCGTGACCTGGAAATCGAATAGCTCAGCTGGACTTCGCATTCATCGGCCAGTTCGGCCGCCACGAGGTTTTTGGCCGCGTATCGGGCGGCGTAGGCGCCCACCCTGTCTATGCGGAGCGGATCTTTTCCGCTCAGTGCCGCCCCGCTGTGCCTCGAATAGTCCCCGTATGTATCGATGGAGGTCTTTCTGCCGGTGAGCCCCGAGTGGACCGCCGGTCCCCCGAGGTGGAAGACGCCCTCCGGGTTTATGAATATCTGGGTGCCCGTGTCGGGCTGAAGCGACTCGTCCCGGAATACGTGCTCGATGACGGCCTCCAGGATATCGTTTCTAAGCTTCGCCAGGCCGGGCTTCTCGGCGTCCTTTTGGCTGGCCGTGATCGTGATGCTGTGAACACGGAAAGGTTTGCGGTCCCTGTATTCGATTCCCACATCGGTTTTTGCTTCCGGGCATAAATAGGGCAGGATTCTTTCTTTTGCGGTTTGAGCGATCCTCCGCGACAGTTTATGGGCGAGCCAGACGGGAAGAGGCATCAGAGCCGGGCACTGGCGGCAGGCAAACCCGAACGTGGTAACCTGGTTTCCTGCCGGTATCCGTTCCATCTGCTCGGAGGTAAGTCTTCTTTCGTCGAACCGGTAAGCCGGGTCGAGGGGAAGTTCCTTGATGCTCGTCAGTACGCTGGTGGTATTGGCGCAGAAATCCGGACCCCGGTATCCCGCCTTTCCGATAACTTTGCGGGCTATTTCGGCAAGGCTGAAAGCCGCTTGGGAAGCAAATCTCGCGGCGATGAAAACTATCGAAGCCGAGAGCGAACACTCGGCGATTATCCGGGAGTAGGGGTCCTGTTCCAGGAAGTGATCGACTATGGCGTCGCTTATGATATCGCAGAGTTTGTCCGGGTTTCCCTCCGTCACGGATTCCGATGTAAGCATGAAATTGTTTTTCATACTCATCTCCATTTACGGATATCAGATGTCGGATTTAGGGATGTCGGAATCTCCGACCTCCGACCTTTGTTTGCCCTTGGTCGCTTCGTTGACAAGCAGGGGCAGGACCGAACCGATCCCGATCACTGCGGCGTCGAAGAGGTTTACGGGTGCGATCCCGAGCAGACTGCGAAGCCCGGGGACCATAAAGGTGAGCAATTGCAGGCCGAACGAACCTGCGAGGGCCATGGTCAGATACTTGTTGGGCTGGAGTTTTTCCTTGTCGTAGATGCTCACCGTTTCCGATCTGCAACTGATCGAGTGAAGCAACTGCCCCAGGGTCAGGCTTTGAAAAGCCAGCGTGGACGCTTTCGGCCCCATACCGTACCGGGCCAGTCCGATGCCGTAGGCGCCAAGGGACGCCAGGCTTAGTACGCCCGATTCGATCCCTATTCGCTTGAAATCGGACCTTGCGATTATGGGTTTCCCCGGATTTCTGGGCGGGCGGTCCAAAATGTCCGGTTCCGGAGGCTCAAGGGCAAGCGCGATGCAGGGAAAGATATCGGACATGAGATTTATCCACAGAAGCTGCATCGCGCTAAGCGGATAACCCAGTCCGGCGCCCCCGGCGACAAACATCACCATGATTTCGCTGAAATTGGTCGAGAGTATAAAATGGAGCGATTTTCTTATATTGTCGAAAATCGACCTGCCATGGCCGAGGGCGAGGACCATTGTCTCCAAGTTGTCGTCTTCGAGCACCACGTCGGCAACTTCCCGTGCGACGTCTGTGCCCCCGTGGCCCATGGCGATCCCGATATCGGCGGCCTTGAGGGCCGGACCGTCGTTTACGCCGTCGCCCGTCATCGCGACTATTTTCCCGGCATCCTGCAGCGCCTGGACTATCTGCAGCTTATGCGCCGGGCTGACTCTCGCGAAAACGTGCACCCTTTGCGAAAGGGCGCTGAGCGCCCTTGAATCGATGTCGGCAAGCCTGGTCGAATCGAGGATTTCCATCGGTTTTTCACGGCTCAGCCCGAGCGCCTTGCCGATTGCATAAGCGGTCGGGCTCTGATCGCCGGTAAGCATGATGGTGTCTATCCCGGCATGGTGGAAGGCCGCAACCAGCTCCCTCATTCCGGGACGCAGCGGATCCGCCATGCCGATCAGCCCGAGCCATGTCAGGCCGCTCAGTTCCTCAAGAGACTCTTCGTTTCCGGAAAACCGGCGCGCAAAGCCAAGCACGCGCAACGCCTCGCCCGCCATTCGCTCGTTTTCCAGTTCGATTCTTGCGATGTCCTGCTCATCGAGCGGGACCTCTTTGCCCCGCACAAGCTGGGTGGTGCACATGGCAAGGACCTGCACGGGATTTCCCTTTACGGCCAGAAGGCCCCCGGCGGTCCCGTTGGAATGAAGGGTGGCCATGAACTGGTTGTCTTCGGTGCGAAAAGTTGTCTTTGTTCTCGGATAACGCTCGTTAATTTCCGTAATGGCCAAACCGCAATGAACCGCGAATTCGAGCAGCGCCTTTTCCGTAGATGACCCCCGTTCGGGTTCTTTTCCCTCGACCTCCCTGCACAGGATGCAGATTTCAGCCAGTCCAAGCAATTCAGGGCTGCGTCGCGGGCTGATTTTCCTGCGGTTTCGGAAAAAGTCTCCTTTTTTAAGTGCAGTCATGCGATTTGCGGAAAACACCCTCATTACGGACATCCGGTTTTCAGTCACCGTGCCGGTCTTGTCGAAGCAGATCGTCTGGACTTCTCCCAGGGTTTCCACCGCCTCCAACCGCCTTATGATTACCCGGTGCGCGTTCAATTTGCGAATTCCCAGGGCCAGGGTCGTGGTTGCGACCGCCGGGAGCCCTTCAGGAACAGCGGCCACCGCCAGAGAAATGGTCGTCTTGGCAATCAGCGCGAGCGCTTCGAGCCTGATTAGTCCAACTATGAAAACCAGGCCGCAAACCGCCCCGCAGACCCACACGAGCTGATTTCCTATCGTATTGAGCTGTCTTTCCATCGGGGTTTGCGGGGCAAGGGTTTTGCCGATCATCGCCTGGAGTTTCCCTATCTCCGTCGAACGGCCCGTTGCGACCACGATCCCGCATCCCGTTCCGCCCGTAACAAGCGTGCCCATGTAGGCGATGTTGAGGCGGTCGGCAAGCGGCATGTCGGCTTCCCCAATCAGTTCGGCTTCCTTAAGCACAGCAAGGCTCTCGCCGGTGAAACTCGATTCGTCGATCCTCAGCCGGTCGGCCCCGATCAGCCGGCAATCGGCTCCCACGTATGTCCCCGGCTCGAGGATCATCAGGTCTCCCGGGACCAGTTCGCGGGCGTCGATTCGCCCCCTGGCGCCGTTGCGGATAACAACCGCGGACGGATGCACGAGCGTTTTGAGAGAAGAGATAGTGCTTTCCGCCTCATTTTCCGTTACGAAGCCGATCGTTGAATTGATTGCCACAACGGCAGCTATTACGACCGCATCGGCGATCGCCCCGGTAAGGATGGAAATCCCGGCTGCAACGCCGAGCAGGGCCACGGGCAGAGAGCTCATCTGGCTTAGAAAAATCCCCAACCTGGATCTCCTTGGCGGTGCAGGGAAAGAATTGGGGCCGTAAGTGGAAAGCCTTTCCTGCGCGATGTCGTTTGAAAGCCCGGCCTGCGCTGAGCTCTGAAGCGCGGCGACGGCGGCATGGGCGCCGATTGCGTGCCAGGCAAGGGTGGGCGCGTGTCTTGTTCCCGGCCGCGCACGATCCAAGCCGGCCACGCTTTTCGGGTTTTCCGGCAGGGGCTCGGGGGCCGATTCACCGGTGAATTCCGTTACGGCCCTTTCGATCAGGGACCTTATGTAGTCGGATGCGGCCCCGGAATTGAATCGAACCAGTATGGTCGAGGTAAGGGTGTTGGCATGCGCGCTGATTACAGCGGGATCGTCTGCGAGCCTGTGTTGGAGGTGATATTTCAAAGGGTCGCAGCGGTAGATTTCTTTTACTCTGAATCTCACCCTGCCGCTTATTGCGTCGTGCAAAGTCTCTACCACTGAGATTTCCTGTAAGACAGCCCTCAGCGCCCCATCCAGGTCCCCATGAAGACCTAAATTGTTCTCACACAACAGCTCCGGCCGATGGGCTCTCGACCGCTCATCCCCCGGTCGCCGGTTTTTCTTCCGGCTTGTTAAGCCTTACGAAAGACTCGAACGCGAAGTAGGCAAGAAGGTACCATGGCGCTCCGCCGATCTCCAGGCCCCGCCTTGCGAGTTGTAGAGCGGCAAGCGCGCCGAAGCCGAGCGGTACAAGGAGCTTTAAATCCAGAATGTTTCCGAGCGTCGGTCCTGCGAGGTTTTGGAGATCCGAAACCGCGTCGGCCAGGGATTTGGCCGAGGTCTGGATGCCGGTTGCCGCCAGCAAAATGACGCCCAGGTCTTTGAGTTCCGCCTTGATATCCGCGAGGGCTTTTTCCTTGTGGTGGACAATGAGCGTCCCTGCGTATAAATTCGTTTTTACTTCGCTGACCATTGGGGAAGCCCGCAGCGCCTCGGCAAGCCGGGCCATTTCTTCAGGGTTGCGTCTTTTGCGCGATACCTTGATTCGAGTGCGCCCGGGCGTGCTGGATACGATTCGCGTGTGTTCGGCCATGAGGAAACGAACCCTTCGGATGAATTCCTTGAAAAGCAATTAAAATAACTCATGGATTGTTACGATAGGGTGTCATTTACAGGGTGTCAAGGCAACCTTTCGTGACATTTTCGCTCTTCATCGCAGTAAGCTTTTGAAGCCCCTCGATACCATAACCAGGCCGATGTCTGCAAACTGTACGGTTTCTGTAACGTATCCGTAATAATAAATCTTTAATTATCTTCCACAGATGAATTCAAGAGGCGGAAAGTTCGGCAATGGGAAGAGATCGTAAACGAGATGGGGTTCGGGAGGAAACAATGAGTTGCTATTGCCATATAACACCGGGGAGACTCAGGGTCAAAACACCGATAATCAGGCAGAACGCGGACGAAGCTGAGAAAGTGCGCGGAATCCTTCGAGCGATCCCCGGGATCGAAACCGTCTCCGTTAACGGTCTGACGGGAAGCATTACGGTTTACCACAGCGGTTCGGCGACCGATTCCGAATCGATTCTGCGTGTTTTGAAAGATAATGGTTATTTGATGGAGGTTTCAGAAGGGCGCGATCACCCCATGGAATCCCTGGTATCCGGGGTTGGCGCTACATTGGGCAAAGCCGTTTTGGGGGCTGTGGTCGGGAAAGCCTTCGAGGGATCGATGCTCTCGTTTCTAGCTTTTCTGGTTTGATCACCAGCCTGGCCTTCAGTAGCACGAAAGGATAGGGATGGACGAAGGTACTTTGAGACATTTCAGGGAGCTTTTGGAGAGCCGCATGAGAGGGCTTCTGAACGGCGGATGCGCACCCTGCTCGAGGCTTGCCGATCACGGCGCGAAGGACCCGATGGATGAGGCGGACATGGCGTCTCACCATAGCGACCAGTCGCTGGTTCATACCATCAATTACCGCACTCAGCAGCTTGTGCAGGAAATCAGGTCCGCCATACAACGTATCGATGACGGAGAATTCGGGACCTGCCGCCTTTGCTCGGGCTCAATAGGACTAGGTCGGCTGCAGGCCCGACCCACCGCCATGCTTTGCATTCACTGCCAGGAGACGCTGGAAAACGTCAGGCGGAGGTTCGCCGGCGCTCGGCGCCGTGGGGCCGCGGCGTAAAAGCCTGTTTCAAACCGCCTGGATATCCTCGAGGGTTTTTTCCTTGTGGTGGACAATCAGCGTGCCGGCGTATAAATTGGATTTTACTTCTCTGACCTTACATTGCCATTACCGGCTCCCATGGCGAGAAACCGGCAGGAGGGAGAAAAACAAAGGAAACGATGAACGAAGACCTTCTTATAGACAGGCTGATCGGGCTCGCAGCTCAATCGGAAATTGCCCATCACATTCCGGGGCGCATCAGGTTAAAAGTGAAGCTGCCCGCACTGCTTCTCGCGCGCGACCTTGAAGTCTCCGACCTGGTGGATCGCTTTTCGGGCATTTTGGACGCCAGGGCAAACGCGGGCGCGCGGTCCATAGTCATTAGCTACGATACCGGGACCATAGCCCCGGCGCTCTGGGAGCGCCTGGTCAATGGGAAAAACGATCCGTCGCACAAAGAATCCATACGGGAACAACTGGAAAGACTGATTCAGCCGGCAAACAAGTGAGGGGGAATAAAGGGGAGAACACACGTAGTGCGGATTTTTCCGAATGCGGCAGGCTGTCTTCGGCTAGTGCGGGCCTTGGCAGTAGAAACACATGAGAGTCGGCTTGAGGCAAGCCGGCGCCTGAACATGGAAAGACGCATAGCGAAAAGATGGCTCACCGCAGGGTCGCAGAGAGCGCGGAGAAAGAGACAAATTCGGCCTTCGAAACTCAGCGTACCCTGCGCCTCTGCGGTGAGCACATCTCTTTTTGGGCGTCCAGGGTAGCCTTTTCAGCAGCATCAGCTCGGCCCGGCCGGAGGCAAAAAGATCGAAAAGGTGCTGCCGTGTCCTTCGCGGCTTTGGACTTCGATACGCCCACCGTGGGCTTCGACTATCATCTTGCTCTGGTAGAGCCCTATGCCCGACCCGTTCTCCCTGGTGGTCTTGAAGGGATGAAAAAGGAATTTTTTCATGAATTCCCTGGACATCCCGCAGCCCTGGTCTGTCACCGAAAAACGCAACCAGTCACCTTCACTTCTGGTGGAGAGCCGGATTTCAGCCCCGTTTGAAGAGGATTCGCGGGCGTTCAGAATAAGGTTGATCAACACTTTCCGGATTTGCTCGGGGTCAAGAAGAACCTTCGGGACGGGGCCAAGGTCGGCAACAAGCGGGCAGCCAAGGTTGAGGCTCGATAGAGTGCCGGAGATAAGCTCGTTCAAGTCGCATTCGCTTAACTGCAATTCGAATATGCGGTCGAGCCGCGTAAGGCGGCTGCACATATTTCGAATCTTATCGAGGCTTTTTGACATGACTGTGAGCGTGTCGGCCCGGAACTCCGGGTCGTTGTAATGGGCGGGAAGGTTGTCAAGGGTTAGCGCCAGGGTGGACGCCACGTTTTTGAGGTCATGGGCGAGAAAGGCTGAAACGGCCTGGAGGGCTTCCAGTTCCCTGGCTTTGCCGAGATTTTCGAAAAGCTTGTGATTCAATATGAGTCCGGCTGCCTGGTTTGCGAAGTTCTGCAGCAGATCGAAATCCTCGACGGAAAAAGGTGGCCCGGTCCGGTTGTTCAGGGTCAGCATCCCGATGAACCCGCTGCCTGTCCCGAGGGGGACACAGTAACGTATTCCGGCTTTTATAAGATATTCCGTGGAAATCCCGGGTATTTCGCTCGCGCCGGTATGCAAGACGTCGACCGGCTCGTGCCGGTCGCGCACAAATCCCATCAGAGTGGCTGCAAGTTCTTCAAATTCCTCGACTTCGTCGGGCAGAAACCGCGTGGAGGCCGCCATGGCGGGCCTGTCAAAGCCCTCATTAAAGAGCCAGACAGTGACGATGGATGAGGTGAAAGTTTCGGATACCGTATTGACTATCACTGCGCAAACGCGATCGAGATCGATCACCGATGAGGTTTTCCTGGTAAAATCGGTCCATATCTTTCTATAATCGTAGGAAGGCCTGCGAAGATTAACTTGAATGAACCTGCTGACCCCGTAGCGGACCTTTTCTGAGAAAAGCAAAAGCGCCGCGCCCGAAAAGGCCGCTAAAACAATGAGGCCGCCTCCCAGGAAAGCCCGACCGATCCTCAGGTATACTGCCAGTTTGGCAAACAGGCCGACCCCGAGCAGATAGATCCCGATCACAACGAGCGTTAGCGACCCGCGTAGAACATCCTGTGAAACATAAAGCTTTACGTCCCTCAGCCGGTTTCGGACCGCCGAAATGATGAGCAGTATGTTGGCGACGACGAGGGTGATGTTGTTGAAGATAAAGACATCGCTCCTTACGGAGGAAAAGAGCAGGACCTGGGCCGACGTGTAGATCCCGGCGGCAAAGACAATGCCGGTTCCAAGTATGGAAAGCTCGATCTGGCGCCTTATGGCGCCCGAAGAGGTCCTGATCGTTTTTTCGAGGTTTGCGAGCACGAGCACCGAACAGATCAGCAGGGTGACATATAAGCCGTTGCCGGACCAGCCAAGGGGAATGACCCAGTTTCCGTTTTCCGAAACTATTGGATTTCCGTTGCATAAATGATTCCAGCCCAAAGACGCCAGCCCTGCCGGTACGACAAAAGCCGCAACGATCGCCCACTTCCACTTCCGGCTGAACTCGTCGAAATTGCTGCGCGCATAGCTCAGGCTGAACAGAAGCCAGCTTCCGGGAACTAACGCCTGGGCGGCCATGCGCCACCTGGACCACATGAGGGTTTCGTCGGGCAGAATAGCGTTCAGGCTCAGAAAGGAGAGGAGCGCCTCGACCGTAAATGCCGCCATCCCCAGGGCAAAAACCCTGTAGGCGGGCGCGCGGACATTGCGCACCAGAGCGAGGCCGCCCGTCACGGCGCAGAGGAGTGCAGCCGAGAGGCAGAGGAAAGTCGAAAGTGGAAAGTCGAAAGCCAAAAGTCGAAAGTCCGGGGACGAGGG
>JAJYTC010000177.1 GCA_021793275.1 Deltaproteobacteria bacterium
TTCGGACTCGATTATGTTATTTTCCGGCCCCACAATGTCTACGGCGAACGCCAAAATATCGGGGATCGATACCGCAATGTAGTCGGCATATTCATGAATCAACTTCTTCAGGATGAGCCGATGACCGTCTTTGGCGACGGCATGCAGAAACGCGCCTTCACCCACATAGATGACATTGCGCCGATCATTGCCGAAGCTGTCAATGTCCCGCAGGCCCGCAACGAGATCTTCAATCTCGGGGCCGACGAACCGTTCACCGTGAAAGCACTTTCCGAGTTGGTCTCAGAAGCTATGGGGCTGCCGCATCGCGTCAAGCACCTGCCGCAGCGCAATGAGGTCGTTATCGCATTTCCGGACCATGAAAAAGTTTATGGGGTGTTTGGACGTAGCACTTCGACTCCGCTAAACGAGGGCCTGCGTGCTATGGCTGCATGGGTAAAGGCCCACGGCGCCCGACAAAGTTCCCTGTTCACCGGTATTGAAATTATGAAAAACATGCCCCCGAGCTGGCGTGCTGCCATGGATGGCGTGTAGCGGAAAACAGGGTGAAGGCGCACTAATTTATCCTGTTCTGAAACCATTCATTGCTCACCAGCAACTGAAAGTCGGGTAGACGAAGGTAGCTGCCCGCCCTCGTCTACCCGACTTTCAGGGTGCCCCGGAGGTACGTGAGAAACTGCCCCGATTTTTCGAGCGGGCATCACGGGACGGCATTCCGGTTGTGCGTGAGATCCTGATTGCCTGCCGATTCCGTCAACCCTGTGGATGGCGGTCTTTGCCCGAGAGTGACTTAATCAGTTTCCTGACGGGATTGATGATCTTATACAATGGATACAGTAGAAAAAACGCTCGGACGTTATACATTTGGGCTATTTTTTCCAGTGCCTCGCGCCTCTCGACATGTTTTTTCCTATATTTCTTCCACTCGTGATAAGCGTTGTCGTATCGAGCCCAGTTGCCGGGCTTGCTGAGTAATCCCGCGAGCCTGCTGTCGAGACTGCTTGAGAGTTGGACAAGCTCGGAGTTAAGCGATCCAACCTGTGCTTTTATGGAGCTGAGTTGCGCCTCCAGGTTGTCGGCGCGGACCCGCTCGTTCGTAAGCGCCCCATCGAGACCGCTCAAATTGGCCAGCTCGGCCCTAAGCGAACCGATCTCCTCCTCCAATGCCTTGATGCTTTGCGTGTGTTCGTCGATTCGGCCCGGGTCCGAAGTTGGCGTCGATTCCCTGGCCCAGCACTCTCCGATCATGGCGAAACGCTCGCGGACAGCGTTGATGCTACTTTCGTCCAGGCTGCAAAGGGCGGAGACGGCGTCAGGCGCGTTGGCGCCGACCGCGACAACGCCGAGGCCGTAGCTGTGGAGAAATTCAAAAGCCGGGTACCGCTGCTTCAGTTCGAGAAACAAGCGCCAGGCGCCGAAGTTCCGCTCGCGGCCGTTTGTGTCGTGAAGCAGCAAGACAGCGCGATTGGACAGCTTTGGAAGCCAGGATTCGAAATCGTGCTTCACAGATTCGTATGTGTGAAGGCCGTCGATATGGAGGAGGTCTATCGAATTATCGGCGAAATATGGCAAAGCCTCGTCGAAAGTAGAGCGGAGAAGCTCGGAGAATGAGGCGTACCGGGCGCTGTTGAAGCGGGCCAGGTCATTATAGACCTCCTCGCCGTAAAATCCGGCGTGCTCATCGCCCTGCCACGTGTCCACTGCATAGCAGGCGGTGGGCAGTCGCATTCGGGCCACCGCCTCACAGAAGGAGCAGTAGGAAACGCCGTTGTGCGTGCCGAGTTCGACCAAGACCTTGGGCCTGACATTGGCCACCAGCCAGTGAGAGAAAGGAACGTGCCCGTACCAGGCGCTGACAACCCCGGTCCGCGACGGCGGCCAGAATATTGGAGCCAAGTCTGCGGACATAAGGGGGCTAAGAGTATCGGACATGCTTCTAAAATCCTGTTGGCGTGTTAAGGTTGATTGTTATCCCTCTGTTCCGCGCGCAGACGCCGAGCCGCAGAGGGCCCGGGCATCGTTTGTGCGAACACCGAAAGCTCGTGAAGGCAAAAAGCTCAGAATTTATATTTTAAGCAAAGGCTGGGGGTGCGGTGGGCAGGAATCGGTCCTGCCTGCGCTACGCCGCCTCTGCTTAGCCAGGGCTCCAGTTATGGAGATAATCTGTCAGTTTGCCCGGGCGGTCGGCTGATAAAGAACTCTGTAACCGGCGTGGCGAATCCCGAACGCCAGATTGGCGTCATCTTAGTACAGAGGACGTCGACCCGGGGGCTATGTTGCTGATTGCCGCTCTCAGGCCCCGCGGCATGCGCCACACCGAAGACCAACGGCATGATAATAGCTGCGGCCGCGACCGCCAGCAAGACCTAGACCGGCTTCTTCGCGAGCGGCGTATGGTGTGCTGTCATGCGTTGTCCCCTAACCATGCCCCAGCGTTCGCAGCACCCACCTTCCGGCTCTCATGAAGGGCTTTATGATTTTGTAGAGCGGGTAAAATAGAAAGAAAAGAGGAATACCGTATCGACCATCAATTTCCCTCATTGCACGATCCCTGTCGATACGTTTCTTCTTGTACTCCTTCCACACCTGGTAGGCGGCGTCATACTCGCGGAAGTCCAGGATCCGCCGAAGAAATCTCTCCGTCCTGCAGCCGTAAGTCCCTGTTAGTCTGAGCGTCTCAGCCCTGAGTGAATCGACTTCCGCTTCAAGGATGGCTGTGCGGTCGTGCCATTCTTTGACAAGCGCATTGACGGCTTCGCATACACTATCGGGTCCTCCGGGTAAGCGTGAGGTCAGGCAGTAGCAGCAGCGGTCATTCTCAGGATGGGGTTCCCCAGGCTGCTCCGCCTTCCTTGCCGTGATGTTCCATGCGTGGAAGAATCGCGGGTCGTTTTCGATAAGGCTCTTCCAGATGCCGACCATCTCGGGATCGAGTCCGGAAAAAGCCTTATGGAGATCGTCCAGAAAAGAGTGGCCGTGCTCCTCCATATCGGGCGCAGAGACCGACTCCACTGCCAGACCGGCGTCCCTGAGCAGGTAGTCGATTTGTTGCCAGGACAAAAGCCAGTAGTTATCGGTTGAGATATTCCTGCGGATGCAGTACTCCCTCTTTTGCTCTTCCGGAAGCCAGTGATAGAACCATGCATTGATCTCGCCGTCACGAGGGAAAAGATAATTGCCGCTCGACAGGCACACACTGCCGCCGGGCTTGCAAATGCGCGAGACATTTTTTATCAGGCGGCTCTGGTGATAAAGATTCCTGACCGATTTTCCCGTTGTCTCGAGAGCGGGATCGCCTACGTGTTCTATTAAGTCGCGGACGAATACCGTGTCGAAATGGTCCGGATCAAATGAATCCATGTCCCGGGCGTCCCCGCAGAATACATTTGCCTCGGGGCATAGTATCTTCGTAGCAACCGCATGCTCCACGACCCAGTCTATAGCTGTCACTTCCCGGCATCGATCACAAAGGAGCCTTGTAAAGGCGCCCCAGCCGCAGCCGACGTCAATCACGCTCAGGCCTGGGCCCGGATTGTAGAATCGGAGATCCCTTTCGGCAATGGGCTCCCTTCGTATGACGTCTCCCACGAAGTCACCCGGGTTCTTCATCTTGAGCTTGTTTATGAAGAGGTCCGCAACGATCGGTATAATTTTTTTTATTTTTTCGTTGTCCCCTGCCAGTCCATAGAACTCCTGCGGCACGGAGCTGTCTATTTCTTGCAGGAATCGGGCAGCAAAACCGGATGTAATTTCTTTCACGCTGCCATACCCCCGAGAGCCGGAATGCCTGGCCCGGACGCCAGCGATCGACAGAGCGCGGCCCTCGGTAAAGGCCATCCGGGGCGACCCGTACGATCGAAATTGTCAGGTTTATGGAAATGCTCCCTCTCGCCGGCCGCTCCTAAAAAAGCCTCCTGACGGAGTCAACAGCCGTATGCCATAGGAGCTTGTAGCCCAGTTTCCACCCGGAACGGTCCCCGTACTTCAGATAGAGGCGATCGACCTCTTTGGTTTTCCCGTTTCCTCCGAGGCCGCGAGCAAGTGTCTCGGCAGTGAGCAGTTTGCAGGGCCGGCGTCTGCGCCTCTCCGGCCTCCTGCAAAATTCTGCCAGGGGTGCGATGACCTTTTCGCACGTGAGGTTCTCGCTTACCAGCCTTCGGGCATTTTCCGAGGCCCGGGACACCGCACCAGGATCGTCGGTGATCAGTTCGATCACTTTCTCCAACTCCCGGGAATTTCCCGGCGGCACCAGCCACCCCGCCTGATACCGCGCGATCAGCTCGCTCAGTTCGGCATAGTCGTTATAAATCACGGGGATTCCCGCCCACAGGAACTCTACCGTCCGGGTGGTGAAAGCCATTTCTCTTTCCGGATTTTGCGGCATGAGTTCGAAGGCCAAAGATGCCTTTTTATACCAGGACATAAGTTCTTCGCGGGGAACAGTACCGTGAAACGTAACGCGGGGATTTCTCTTCATTTCGGCCTTAAATTGTTCAAACCGGCGCTTTTCCTCGGGATTGGTTTCATGGCTGCCCCCAAATATCTCAAGCGAGTAGCCGTTTTGACCGATGCACCTGGCCAGGTCCGCCAACCCGCGCGTGGGATCCAGCCACGGGTAAAAGCCGCCTGCAAAAATAATGAACTTGTTCGAGAGGTCCGGCTCGCGCTCCGGTGGGACGCCTGACATTGATACGGGCATGTAGTGTATCTGGATGTCCTCAAGATCCACCCCGGCCAGAAGCAGGAAGGCCATGAAATAGTACCGTTGCCTCTTGCCGGCGCAGGTAAAAAAATCCGCCTCGGCCAGTGTCCTGATTTTTTGCGCTACCCTGTCTTCCCGCCCAGCAGGTTGGCAGCCCTTGACCATCTGTTCAAACTCAATTATGTCGGGACCGTGAAAATCCAGGGCCAGGGGTATACCAATGTCGTCAGGCCAGAATTTGTGGGCCGCCTTGGTGAGCACGATAACATCAGGCTTTTCCGCCTCAATTATTTGCCGCTGGTTGACATTGTTCCAGAGCCGCTCCCGCATGCCCGCCGGAATGGCATGCGCAAATGTTCGGCTGAGATAGGATTCCTCGGGCATGGAATACGTCACGTCGAAGCCGTGAGCCCGCAGCCCCTCCACAATCTGCCAGCTCCGCAAGCCGCCGCCCGAGGTCGCCATTCCGCCCAAGGGCAATACGTCGGAACAGAAAACCAGGACTTTGTTCGCTCGCTTCACAGAGGGGGCGCAGGTTGCCCGCCTGGTCGCCGAGTACAAGTCATCCTCCGGGAAGACCCGCACGCCCGCGTTGGCCCTGCCATTGCTGGCTTCGGAGTATATCTGGTCAGTGCACAGACAATGACGGCAAGGAAACATCCATTCGGACCGGGGCAACTGATATTTACGGTACAGAAAGCCTCTCACTTCCTGCATCATGGGACTGTTGTAGAGCTCGGCAAAGGACTTCTCTTTGAGGTTGCCGAATACGAATGTCGAGCAACTGCCGCAGCTTTCGAACTTTATCCAGGCTTTCCCGTCGGACTCGGTTGTCGGCGGCTTGAAAAAGGGTCTGGTAAAGAACTCGCACACCCCGATGGTTGATAAATCGTCGGCGGTGAGACTGGCAATACGCATGTCATTGCTCCAGACGTAGCCGCTTTCGAGCTGCTCCTTATTGCCGAATATGTCTCCGTTGCGGACTTCGTCCGAATATTTTTCATAACCGCTGTTGTCGGCGGGAGGCTGAGTCCGTGCAAGCTCCATGGACCGTCCCACCGAGGTGTCGCCGATCCAGGTCATATCGCGCCGCGGCATGCGGGTGAAGGCCAACCGCAGCCGGTATTTTTTTGCTATGCAATGGTCGATAAGCTCGTCGATCCTGCGGTTAACCTCGTCAGGAATGTCCCAGTAGAACTCGTCGGACATCTGGTCATTTGCATAGTTGAGCGCCATGATCTCCATGTCATCGACGCCCAGCTCCTGAAACACAAAATCCGCATAGTCTTTCAGGCTGTAGAGATTTGACCTCATCAGCACAAGCCCCACTCTGAACCATGGATGGGGGTCCATGTACCGGCGCGATTCCGAAAATCTCTTCAAGTTATCGGCAACACGAGGAAAGTTGTCATTCAGATAGAGTTTCCGGTACAGATCGGCATTATGAGCGTCAAAGCTGCACTTTAGCCAGTCGACAACCCCGGCAATATGTTCGAGCTTGTCTTCCGTAAGAAGCGATGCGTTGGTGGTTGGCCGATAGTAGACGCCATACCGCCTGTAGAGTTCCATAAGCTTTTTGAACTTCGGGGACAGGAACGGCTCGCCCAGCAAGGTGCTCTCGGTATAGCGCATGGTCGGGAATAACTCGTCGGCAATCGACTCGATCGATTCCCAATCCCATTCAGGACGGTCAACTGCTGAAAAGTCAGGGCCTTGTGCCAGACTCGAATAGGAGCATTTCTTGCAGTTGTAATTGCATCGCCATGAAATCTCATAGGTCGCCCGCGGCGGGAGTGCTGTCAGGCAGGTTTTCTTCGCCTTTATTTCAGTCAAAAGTTTTGATTCGTTTTCCTCTTTCAGCTTCAAAAACGGCCTCGCCATCCTGTCTCCTTCACCCCGATAGAGTAGATAGACCCCATAGATATACTGCCGCTCCCTTCCCGTGTCGCCTAGGGGTTGGAGCGTCTCCCGATAGTCGACGCGACACCCTACTAATCGTGGAATTCTACCTTGGCGGGAAAAACACTGTCAAGAGCCACGTGTAGTAAGCAGGTGGAAAGTCCACTTTTGAAGCCGCGCAGACGCCCGGTTTTTTCTCCCATCCCTGAGGCAGAGATTGAAAAGGCCATCCCCTCGCCGTCGCCACGGGTCCCGCAAGGCATGAGCAGAGCGATACTATCAAGGCTGCGAAGCACCCGAAGGGCTTGGCCTTGAATGCGCCTTCACCCACAGCGGGCAGACATAATCCTTTCAATCCTGCTTGCCCGGAGCCGCCTCTTGACAGCCGCTCTCCCCCTCGTACTGGGGTTGCCACGGTCCGCTTGCAGGTTCGGGGAATACCAGCATGCGCCTTCCAACAAAATTCAATACCAGTCCAACCAGTGTCGCCGCCGACTTAGCGATCCATGGAATAAGTCCGGCATCAACCCAAAACGTCGTGAAGCCGACGTCGAAGGCCCCTATAACGCATACCACGAGCACGTAGATCGATACTTCCTTCGGCGCCGACCACTTCGCTTTATGCCGGAACAGCAGCAGGATGCACAGAAGATAATTCAGGACTGCGGCAAGGGAAAAAGCCGTCAGGGCCGAAACGACAACGGAATATCCCAATGAAAGGGCGGCGAGAAAAACGGTGAGGTTGGAAACGGCCGAGACACCACCTATAAAAATATATGCGATGAACTGGACTGGGAGCGGAGCTCGATGCAGATTGTAGCGCATGATGCAGTAGATCGCTCTCAGGCCGTCTTTTGCGCCAATTTTTTTGCCTTCCTCATAGGTTCGACCGTAATAGGAGATTCCGATTTCGTAGATGCGAAGACGCATGTGAGCAATTTTGGCCACTATTTCCGGTTCGAAACCGAAGCGATCTTCCCGGATCGTAATTTTTTGAAGAACGTCCCGCCGAAAAACTTTATAGCAGGTCTCCATGTCAGTCAGGTTCAAGTCTGTAAACATGTTGGATACAAGGGTGAGAAACCTGTTTCCCAGGTAGTGCCAGAAGTAAAGGACCCGGTGTTCCCCTGCCGTCAGGAACCGGGAACCCAGCACCACATCGGCTTTCCCTGCTATGAGCGGTCGCAGAAGTCTCTTTAAGTCTGAAGGATCATATTCGAGGTCAGCGTCCTGAACGCATACGAAATCACCGGTAGCTTTGGTGAACCCGGTTCGCAGGGCTGCGCCTTTTCCCCGGTTCTTTTGATGCTTGAGCACGGTTACCCGTCCGGGATATGTCTTTGAGAGCTCAAGGGCAATCGAATGACTGCCGTCCGTCGAGCAGTCATCCACTATTATTATCTCGATCGCCAGGTTTGAATCTTCTATGGACAGGACTCTTTCCAAGCACCTTCGAAGTGTCTTGCGTTCGTTGAAGCATGGAATCACGACGCTCAATCGCGTTTTGGTTTTGCCTTGAGGGTCTTCCATGAGCTCCTCGTGTAATGCGAATATTGCCCCAAAGGGACCCGCTTTCGAGCTGCTCCTTATTGCCGAGCCCGCGTTGCGGACTTCGTCTGAATATTTTTCATAACCGGAGTTGTCAGCGGGCGGCTGAGTCCGTGCAAGCTCCGGGGAGCGTCCCACCGAGACAAGGGGGGGAAGGCCAACCGCAACCGGTACAGCGCATGGTCGGGACTAACTGGTCGGCGTGGGACTCGATCGATTCCCCGGCCCCTGGCCGGACTCGAACAGGAAGATTTCTTCCCGTTGTAATTGCATCGCCATGAAATCTCATAGGTCGCCCGCGGCGGAAGGTCGGTCAGGCAGGCTTTTTTCGACTTTATTTCAGTCAAAAGTTTTGATTCGTTCTCCTCTTCGAGCTTCAAAAACGGCCTCGCCATCCTGTCTCCTTCTCCGCGATGGGCTCGATAGACCCGATGGACGTACTACCGCTACCTCTTCGTGTCGCCCTGGAATTGGAGCGTCTCCCGATAGTCGACGTGGCACCCTGGAAATAGGAGTATTTTACAATGGCATAAAAAATACTGTCAAGAGGCACATCGGGCCGCCCTCAAATCATTCCTGTATTGCATCCCCGGAATAAATCTGTATAATATGCTCATTATTGGAAATACAGTGAGAAAAGTCCAAACTGCTAGATTGACCGATTAGGAGACTGTCGCTTTTTTACCCCGACGTGTGCATCGTGGCCGAACCAA
>JAJYTC010000178.1 GCA_021793275.1 Deltaproteobacteria bacterium
GATCTTTTCCAAAAGCCTGCGCTCCGCTGCTGGTTACGCTTACAGCCTGGAGGATGCTCATAGGCAGAGGCAGGCTCCAGGCAGGGGAAACGGTGCTGATAGTCGGCGCGGGCGGAGGCGTAAACTCGGCGTCGATACAAATCGCCAAGCTCGCGGGTGCTGTGGTCTACGTGGTGGCGAGCAGCGCCGAGAAGGCGGAAAAAGCCCTCGAGTTGGGAGCGGATTTTGTAATCGACAGGTCCAGGGTGAATTGGGGCAAAGAGGTCCACCGGCTGACCGAGCGACGCGGCGTGGATCTCGTGGTGGACAACGTCGGCGCGGCCACTCTTGTTACGAGCATGTCAGCCGCGGCGCGGGGCGGCCGGATAGTGATAGTTGGAAACACCAGCGGTCCGCTGACGGAAATCGACGTGCGGATGATATTTGGAAAGCAGATAAGCCTCATCGGCAGTACGATGGGTACTCCCAGGGACTTTCGCGACGTCACCCGCATGCTTTGGAGCGGCAAGATCAGGACCGTCATAGACGAGGTGATGCCTCTTAGCGAGGGAAAGCGCGGTTTCGAAATGATGGAGCAGGGGAAGTTGTTCGGCAAGGTAGTCTTTGTCCCGTGAGCGGAGTTGATCAAAATGTCGGATATTTTTGACGGATGGGCCTGAACGCATTTTAGGGGGGTGTGAGATGGACAAAAACCAGGTAAGCTGGAATGAAAAAGTGGCACAGGGAATAATTGAAAACCTCGAAAAGCGGCGCATGGCGGGCAGCTATGCCGAAACCGGCGCCCAGGCGCTCGAAGAGGTGCTGGCGATGGTCCCCGACGGTGCGACGGTTTTTCGCTGCGGCTCGATAACAACCACTGGAATCGGGCTTTGGAAAAGGCTCGCCGACAGGCCGAAAGTGAAGGTTATCGACCCTTACCTGCACGGACTCGCACGCGAGGAAAGCTTTCAATTGAGACGGCAGGGACTTGGCGCAGACATCATGATATCGAGCTGCAACGCCATTACGCTGGACGGCAGGCTGATCAGTCTCGACGGCCTTGGAAATCGTGTTGCGGCCATGATGTTCGGTCCGGAAAAGGTCATCCTTGTGGTGGGAATGAACAAGGTGTGCGCGGACCTCGATTCGGCGATCTCCAGGGTGAAGCACTACGCTGCGCCGCTTAACGCCATCCGCCTTGGCGTCGAAACTGCCTGCACCCATGACGGGCTTTGCCGTGACTGCCGTTCCCCCCAGCGCATTTGCAACATGTGGACCATCATGGAAGGTCATCAACTTCAGGGTCGCATCCACGTAAAGCTGGTGGGAGAGAATTTGGGGTATTGATGCTGCCGGGCCGAGGGAGCGATGTCCCCGGTTTGATTGCGGCAAAAGAAGCGCCGGCCGTCTTTTCCGGCGCCCGGGAGAGCATTTTAGCCCAGAACGAGGCAATGCCTCCCCCGAATATGATTACTATGGGAGGAAGTCCGAAGAGTACTCTTATGAAGTCTCTGCGTTCCTCGGATAGATAAAGCGAGATCGCTGCGTCGGCCCCGATTGCGAGGGCCGCAAGATAGACCATGCCTCCGGCAATAAAGGCCCATGCAATAAGCGCAGCCATGGCCGCGACGAGCAGCAGAAACGGAAGGTGGAAATAGCCGCCCGGGCGAAGATAGAAGTCGGAAAATCGGACTCCCCGGTGAAAAAGCCAGCCCGTAAACTGTCTGGCATCCGTGCGCTGAGAGTACGTGTAATAGAGCCGTCTTGACCGAAAGAGTCCGATTTTTTGACCGAAGACGAGATTGCGGAAGAGCAGGGTATCGTCGTTCACATCCTTTCCCGTACGCTCGGGGGTTAGCTTTATGAACAATTCCCTGTCAATTAGCAGGACGGTTGTGCCTTTTGCCGCCCGCTTGAAGTTTTGCTCGGTTATCGTGAACTCGTCTTCTACGGGGAAAGTCCCCTTGCGGTAGTATTTTCTGCGGATGAGGTACAAGACCGTTTGGGCTGCCGAGATGTATTTGGACTCGGTTTGATCTGTCTCGCCCATGACCGCCGGATGGCCGTCGAAAGAGTCGAGCGTGGCGATGGCATCCCGGGCAAGGGTGACTCTTGAATCTACGAAAAGCACCCTGCTTGTTTGAGCACGCCGCGCCCCGGTAAGCCTAGCGACGATGCGGCCCTGATTTTCGGGCAGGCGCATGATTTCGACCGGAAAGGTGTTTAGAATCTCAGGGGTCCTGTCGGTAGATCCGTCGTCCACGACAAGAACGGTATAATCTTTCCCGTACGTTACGCCTTTTTGATCCAGCAGCGACCTTATGCATGGACCGATCGTGTCCTGGGCGTTATAAGCCGGAACGATGACGGTATACTTCATTCGAATCTCCTGAGAAAAGTCGCCCTGATTTGCCCGGTGAGCGATCTCGCGCGATTTGCCGCCGCCAGGCGGCGCACGCGCTTATTTCAAGCAAAACCCATGCCGCATATTCCCTCTTAAAAGGATTGCTCTGCCGGACAACAGCAATCACATGGATTGAGAGGCGCCGGTCAAATTTGTGGACAAGCCCGCATCGGCTAAGTCATACTAGGGAAAAACACGAATCCGGCGCTCAAGCCCTGATCTGGAGGAAACCTACGGACTTAACAATATCTGTAGCCATGTGCACCTACCAGGGATCTCGCCATATCAGGGCACAGATGGAAAGCATTTTGGCCCAGACGAGACTTCCCAATGAAGTCGTCGTCTGCGACGATGGCTCATCTGACGGCACAGTTGAAATACTTCGTTCTTACTCCCTTACAGCGCCGTTTGCTGTCCGAATTACCGAGAACAGCCACACTCTGGGGGTTGCGCAAAATTTTGAAAAAGCCGTTTGCCTCTGTTCGGGGGACATCGTAGTGCTGTCGGATCAAGACGATGTATGGCGTGAAGACAAGTTGGCCCGCATTGAAGAGATGTTTCTGGAATCGCCCGAGATCGGCGGAGTATTCAGCGATGCTCTGGTAGTCGATGAGAACCTGATCCCTATGGGCTACACCATGTGGGAGCACGTCCATTTCACCAAGGAGGATCAGGCGCGTGTTCTTCGAGGAGATGCGCTGGACGTTCTGCTCAAGAGCAACAGGGTAACCGGAGCTGCTTTAGCTTTCAGGCTGAGCCTCAGGGACGATGTGCTCCCGATACCTCGACTGTGGATGCACGACGCCTGGATCGCCTTGCTTATCGCAGCCGTCTCGAAGCTGAGCATCATCGACGAGCCGCTTATCAGGTATCGTCAGCACGCTGAGAATCAAATCGGGGCGAGGAAAAAGGGCATTAAATTCAGATTCGACGAATGCGCCGCTATCGACCGTGAACGGTACTACAGCGAGGAGATGGAGTGCTACGGGGAAGCTTATGCCAGAGTAGCGCTCAGGGCGGCGAAACGCGCCGACCTGCAGGATAAAGCCGCCAGAATTCAATGCAAACTGGACCATCTCCGAGCCAGATCGCAATTACCCGAAAACAGGCTCTTTCGGCTGCCAGGGATCCTCGCAGGACTCGCAAAGCTAAACTATCACCGCTATTCGGCCAGCTGGCAGGTGGCAGTCAAGGACCTGCTGCTCCCTCCGGGGCGGGAACGTTCCCCCGGAACCGAGTAACATAATCCTATTATCCCTGTTATGTCACGGTTCTTGCCTCAGTCGCTCAAAATCGACATCTTCAGTGATCAGCCCATCTTTATCAAAACGGCGTCCAGGAGCTGAAATCCATCCTTAAAAATCTTCCATCCTGCGATGGAGCAATAGACGATCAGGTACAGGCTACATCCTGCGAGCAGTTTGACAAAGAGGGAAAGCCAGGAAACAACCATTAATCGATCCAGAGCGAATCCAGAAGCCCCAAGCGCGCACCCGGCCAGAATTGCGGGGCGCACGGAGCGGAGAACCATTGAATAGCGGAGGTCGATCTCACGATGCAGGGCCGGAAAGTAAATAAGGAACTGAGCGGAATACGAAAGAGTTACGACCACCGCGACTCCGGCGGTTCCAAGGAATTTCATGGCCGGGTACAGGCAGACAGCCTGCAGGGCGGCGACAATGGCCGATGATCTGAACATCAGCGCCGGCCTGCCGATGGCGACGACCATGCTTCCTACAGGCTCGAGAATAGCCCGCACAACCCCGTAGACGCTTAAGATCTCCAGGGTGAACAACGCTGGAAGCCACCTTCCTGTCCCGGCTCCGAGCACCAGGACAAGGATGTCCCTGGAAAGGACAAGCAAGAGGCCGTTGGCCAGAACCGCCCCGAAGCTCACGTATTCGAGTGTTGTCAGATAGCCTCGCTTGAGCTTTTCTATTTCCTGTTGCATCCTGGAAAAGGTTGGCAGCAAGACAGTGTGAATGGACTGGGAAATGAACCCCGATGCCATTGTGGCGCATCGAAAAGCGATGGTGTAAAAGCCGAGAGCGGCTGTGCCGCCGGCAGCACCAACAACGAAGTTGTCGGCGTTAAACAATACAAAACCCATAAGCCCGGCAAAGAACAGGTGACTACCGAACTTGAGGTGCCTCACAGCGCTGTCCGCGTCCCACCCGAATCTAAACCGGAGCGGGCACATCGCGTATGCGATCACAGCACTGGCTACACTTGCTGCCAGGCTGGAAAAAATGATGCTCCAGTATCTGAAGCCGGCATAAACGGCGACGATTGCAACGGCGGTGGCCACAGTCTGCGAGCCGACCTGGGGGACGGTCAAGCGTTTGAAACGAAGGCTGCGCTTCAGAGCTACGGTGGGAAGGAATCCGAGGCTGTCCGGCAAGAAGCCGGCAGCCAGTACTATTACGACTGCCTTGACGGCCGCATTATCGTGGGCCATTCGACTTATATTACCCAAAAAAAATGACAGCGCAAATATCAGGAGGCTGAGAAGGACCTTCAGCGTAAACGCGGTATAAAGCTCTTTTTCTTCGACCGTTTCTTTCTGAATGACGCTTGAGGTAATTCCAAGATCACTAAATTGCCCTAGAAGACCGCTGAAAATCATTGCGAAACCGGCGATGCCGTAATCACTGGAATCCAGACGCCTGGCAAGGATAATCCAGGTAGCGGAGGAGAGGGCAAAGATAAGCACCCTCGAAAGCATGCTATAGCCAAGGTTGCCCGCCGTCTTAGACCTTAGAGATTGACTCCTCGTCGGCTTTGTCGTCAATTGCGCCGGAGGCCCGTCGTCATGCGGCGTCTGGCCTGTGCGTCCGAATCGGCCGTTCATGCCCATATGGCACCACCAGTTCAGCATTTTCGGGCGGACATCAGTATTTGATATCCGAAAAATTCGTGAAACAACCCCAGGGTGATCCGGTCGTACACCATAGCCTTAGGGCTGTACAGGAAACCTTCATGAACCACCCTGAATGAGTTGTCGTGGAGCATTCGTTTAAACGAGCGTGCTGTGAAGAAGCGCAGGTGCGTATGATCCAGTATCCCACAATTCGCATATCTCCATTCGCCCCTGAGCGCCAAATCCTTTATGATTCTCCAGTAGCGAACATTGGGCACGCAACAGACCAGCAGCCCTTGATCCTTCAGCCACCGGCGGATCTTGCCAAGAATCCTGTCCGGTTCCCTCAGGTGCTCCAGAATGTCGCCGCAGACCACCACGTCGAAATACCGGTCATAGTCCAATTCCAGGTTCTCAATGTCACCGACATATACGGTGTCGTAGTGCTTCATCGCCTCCTTGGCTGCGGGCTCGAATATTTCGATACCTACAATCCGACCAGCTTTGCCGGTCTCCAACAGATTCCGCCCCAAGCGGCCGGAGGCGCACCCGAGGTCCATAACAACGTTCGGACCCTCCGGGATTAGCGCCCGAAGCTCCCTGCCATCAGCATGGTAGTAAACATCGTTTGGGCTGAGGTATCTCGAATTTATCATGCTTCTATTCGACCCTTGGCAGACCGTGCGCCATCAGCATTTTGAGCTTGTGGGGCGTCAGTGTGTGGCATCGGAAGAATCCGGCGCCGCACGTTGCGCCCCTTTGGGCATCTCTTCGGTGCTGCTTAAGCTTTTGCCTGTTGGTCCAGAGTTCCCGCATGCAGTTCAGATACACCTGCTTCCATAACGTCGAATCCCGTTTAACACAGCTCACAATAGCGCCTTCCAGCGCGAGCATGAGCAGGTGGAGCGGAAAAATAAGGTAAAGGTAGGGCGACGGATAGCAGATATACATGACAAAGGATTTGTTGCGCTCCGCGAGCGCCCTCCTGCGATAAGAGGTGCGCATCCGCCCTCTTACCAGCTTCGCCCCGCCAAAGCTTCCTCCCGCCAGATGATCGAATCCCGACATGCAAAGGGCCGTGACCGAATACCCCTTCAGCCTTGCAAGGCAACAAAGGTATGTTTCCTCAGCAAGGCTGCCGAACCAGTCCGGAAATCCTCCAAGCTCCTTCCAAAGGCGTCTGGGGACCCACAGGCACGCGCCTATAATCTGGCCGACCTCCTGTCTTTGCCTCTTCAGATTTGGAACGGCATTGAGAAACAGGTCGGACCAGTGGCCGACGTCCAACAGTTCCCCGGTTCTCATGTCGTACTCGGGCAGGCCGAGGAGCCCAGGGGTTTTTTGCCCCGAGGCGAAGGAATAAAGGGTTTTGAGGGCATCGGGGCGCAGGGTCGCATCGTTATTCAATAAAAGCAGGTACTCACCGGAGGCCTGCTCGGCCATCCGGTTGTTGCTGAGGCAAAAGCCCACGTTCTCGCTGCCGACGATGAGCTTTACAGTTGGATAGCGCTCGCGGATGAACGAAACCGAATCGTCCGAGGAGGCGTCGTCGTGTACGATTATCTCGACCGGAAGGTCGAAATCCTGCGCAAGGACCGAGTCAATGCACGGCCCGATGAGGTCGATCCCGTTGTAGTTGGCTATGCATACCGAGCACGCGAAATCGGTGCGCACGGGGAAAAGATCTCCTCGACCTTCCTTCGCCGCTCGCTCGCTCGTGCTCATCGGTGCAGCCTTATCGTCTTTACGAGACTTTTTGCCGAACGCATTACCCGCCGAATTTCATCCGCATCAGCCATGTTGAAGAGTGTCTGGATCGCAAATGACGGCCTGAAGTAATACTCTCTGTACGCTCGGGCAAGGATGTGTTCCAGTTCGGCCCGCTCCATATCGACCGTCTTTACGACCGGCCCGTGTGTCATGTCGAATTCATCGAAGCTTTTGGCCAGCAGCAGGTCGTTTTTCTTCGCGTACTCGTAAAGCGAGGTCCCGGGGTAACACATCGCAATGGAAAACTGCACCTGGTCGAGGGAAAGCTTCTTGGCGAACCGGATCGTTTCCTCCACGGTCTTTCGCGAATCGTAGGGAAAGCCGAACATGAAGCCGCCCAGGGCCTGGAGCCCGTGTTTTTTGACCATCCGGACCCCATCCTCGATCTGCTGGAGGGTCAGCCCCTTTTTGATTTTGTCCAGCACCTCCTGTGAGCCGCTTTCAACGCCCAGCCGGATCATTTTGCACCCGGCCTTTTTCATCTCGCAGAGCATCCCGTCGTCGAGCGTATCCACGCGGCCGTTGCATGTCCACATGAGATCGAATTTTTCCTCTCTGAGCCTGCGGCAAAATTCGATCACTCTTTTGCGGTTGGTGGTGAAGGTTCCGTCATCGATGTTCAACTCTTTGACGCCATATCGGTCTACAAGCTGGCGAATCTCTGCGATAACGTTCTCTACGCTGCGGAATCGCTGCTTGTGCCCGTACATGCTCTGGGGCCAAAGACAGAAGCTGCAATGGTAAGGGCAGCCCCTCGACGTCATCAGGTTCATGAAGGGCAGCCGTGAATACCAGGCCTCGAGATACCATCTCCACGGCACGGTCTCCCTGTCGGGAAACGGAATGGGGTCCAGATCGGCAGCGTATTCCCCGTCGCCGTTGTCGACGATGTCCGATCCGTTCCGGTAAGTAATGCCGGGTATGGTGCCGAGGTCCCTGATATTTGACACCACGGCGGAAATCTTGGTGTCGAATTCATGACGGATGACCACGTCGATTGCCGGGCACTCTTCGAGGACAGCCCGGTGAAAGTAGGTAGCGTGCGGCCCACCGACCACAACCCCGGCGTTTGTGGCTTTTCTGAGCCGTGTAAGGTTATCGTAGTCGGCTGCGATGGACGGGGTGGTGGTCTCCATGAAGATCACTTCCGGCTCGGTCTTAACGGCCTCGGAAATAGTGCGGGCAAGGTCGTAGTCCTGGATCACCGAATCGATATAGAAGACCTCGTGGCCGGCTTTCTTGAGTTGAGCGGCGCTGTAGGCCAAATAAATGGGGTACTGAAGAAATTTGTCGCTCCGATGCTTGATGATCCGGTTTTGGGACCTGGTGCCGAACCCTTTGCCGGGCCACGGTGGATTGACGATCAGCACTCGCATGGGCGCGCCTTCCTGAATTTGTATTTTGCAAACAGGAACCCGCCCGATTGTGCGGCAAAGCTCAAGGCCAGCAGCAAAAGAATGAGCGGAAACTTTCTGTCGCGAAGATTATATTTGATCACATTTTTAGTGGACCAAAGCCTCAGTGAAACGTAGTCGTTCTTCCGAGGGACCTTCGATGCAAAAATCAGGCTACTGATGCCTCTTCGGAACTGCCACCGGAGGAATTCGACAAAAGATTTTCTTGCCGGGTGATAGGCGATCACTTCGGGACGGTATCTTATCCTGTAGCCGGCCTCCACAAGCCTGTGTGCCAGGAAACTGTCCTCTCCTCCCGCGTAAGGGAAGGACTCGTCGAAGCCGCCCAGCTTGAAAAAAATGTCCCTCCTGATAGCAAAATTGCACGAACTGAGGCTGGTGGTGTATCCATCCGCGGAGACCCTCCAAATTTTTTCGAACCCGAGCGAC
>JAJYTC010000179.1 GCA_021793275.1 Deltaproteobacteria bacterium
CAAGGGATACAAAACCCCTGTCATCACCAGCGTCTGCGGGACCACCCAGCGCTTGGCGCTCATTATGGGGCAACCTCTGGATTCAACTCTGACAGATCTTTACAAGGCATGGGCAAAGCTGGGAGCGAAAAAAATCCCCCCGAAATGGGTGGACAAGGCGCCGTGCAAAGAAAATATCATGATGGGCAAAGATGTCGATCTTTTCAAGTTTCCCGTGCCCAAGTTCTACCCCAAAGACGGCGGACGCTATTTCGGGACAGCCCATTACTTCATAACCAAGGACCCGGAAACCGGCTGGGTCAACCTTGGCACCTACAGGGCGCAGTTATTGGCCAAGGACAAGCTCGGCACCCAGTTCATCAAGGGAAAACATTCCGACATCATGCTCAAAAAGTACCAGGCCATGAAAAAGCCCATGCCTGTCGCGGTTGTCGTCGGCTGCGACCCGCTGCTTTTCATTCTCGGGGCTGCCCGTGTTTCGGCCTTCGAGTCCGAATATGACTATGCCGGGGGTATCCGCGGCGAAGCCGTGGAAATCGTAAGGGGCGAGACGGTCGATCTGCCTATTCCGGCCCACGCCGAGATCGTGGTGGAAGGCGAAGTAGACGCCGACAAGTTCATGGACGAAGGACCGTTTGGCGAATACACCGGCTACTATTCCGGCGTGGGCACCGATCCTCGCAATTATATGGATGTCAAGTGCGTAACATACCGTAATAACCCGATTTTTTGGGGAACTACGGTCGGACGCGCTGTAACCGACACGCACATGACCATGTCGCTATCTTACGGCGCCGCCCTCTGGGAGCAGCTCCTCGCCATGAAGATCCCTGGACTTAAGGCTGTCTACTGCCCGCCTGAAGCCGCCGGGCGCTTTATAGCGATCGTGTCGATCAAACAAATGTATCCCGGCCACACAGACCAGGTGCTGAGTGCGGCCATTTCCACCGAAATGGGCGCCTACGGACTGAAAACCGTCATCGTAGTCGACGAAGACATCGATCCGTGGGACATTCCCCGCGTCATGTACGCCGTCGCCTTCAGGTTCAACCCGCACAGGGCCCAGATCATAAACCGCGGCAGGTCCACCCCGCTCGATCCTTCGCTTCCTATCGATGCGAGGGAAATCACCGGGCGTCTGCTTATCGACGCAACAATCCCCTATGAATGGAAACATAAGCCGATTCCCATCGAGTTGGACCCGGAAATGGTCAAGCACGTAAAGAGCCGTTGGGCCGAATTGGGATTGGGCTAGTCATAAAGCTGCCTGCTTTTTCGCACCCTGAAACCAAATAACCCTTCCGCAGAGCGGGGCTTTACGCCCCGCTCGAAACTGCGTTCTCTTGGGCTGTTTTTTCGATTGCCCATGTGTTATCTTCCGATCAGATGGCCCGTATTGGTGAGGATTTTGATCCGGCCTGAGAACATGAAGGAATTACGTTGGGCAATCGCGCCGGAGACTGGCTCAAGCAAGCCGAAGGGGACCTTGGGCACAGCATAAATGCACAAAAGGCTGGGGACACTCGGTTATGCGGCTGCTAAGAGATCTCTCGCAGGTGATGGGCGTACCCGAGCCGGTAATCCGATCCGCCATGCGTCTCGACAGGCATTATATACCCACTCGCTACCCCAACGGCTTCGACACCGGCGCGCCAAAAGAGTATTACACTGATGAAGATGCCGACCAAGCCATCCAGGACGCAAAGGCCGTTCTTGACTTTTGCCACCAGTCGTTTCCTGATTCGTGACCGGGTCATGAGCGAGCTCCGGGAAGCCATCGACCGGATCAGGTCTGAGGACCTCGTGGCCGTATACCTATTCGGTTCCTATGCTTCCGGTGTCCCGACCCCGAGGAGCGACGTGGACTTGCTCATTGTCACCGAAAAAACCGACCGGGAGGACCTGCAAACCGAGTTTCTTACCGTTTCAGTGCCGGTTGATTGTCATCTGATGAGTCCGCACGCCTTCGATCTGCAGTCAAAATCAGGTAGAGGCATTGCGGGCGCGGCAGTCCGGAGCGGCATTCGCCTGCTCTAGGGCCGGCGGATCTCTTGGCCACCAAAGCCGGGTCTTCGAGACCACCTGTGAGGCTGATGACGGGCGGCAGAGCGGCGAAGGCATGGACAGGACAGTTGCCGATGCTTTAATTAACATCAAGTTTTTTCCGAATGCATCGCCTTCCTGGCCGCGAGCTTTCCATGCGCCTCCGAATGTCGGCTATTTTTTCAGCGATTAGTTGCGCTCATCCCGCAGTCGCCCTGTTCTGCCTGCTCCTGGCATGCTCCACCTGTGAAGCCGCCTGCACTGCCGCCAATCCCGAAGCCCTTCTGGCTTCGATGAAGAAAAGCTATGCCAAGGTGCAAAATTACAGGACCGATGTTGAGGTAGAGGATTTCCGGGAAGGCGAGCCTTATGAAACAAAACGATTTCTTTACACATTTAGAAAGCCCGACCATATTCGAATTGTCCTCGAGTCGCCCCACAGGGGCACCGTGCTCATCTATCCCGATAAGCACGGGAACGTTTTGGTCCATCTGCGTTGGCTGTTCGGATATATCACGCTTCACCTTTCCCCCGACAATTTCCTGCTCGAAGATTCCTCCGGACAAAAAATAAATCAGACCGATATGGGGCTTCTCATCCGAAACATTTCTCACAGCCTTACCGATCAGCGCAGGGGGAAAGAACGGATCACGGAAGAAGACGGCTACATTCTGATAAGTGTGGTGGCGGAAAACCATTTCATTAAAGGAAAGATAACTCACTACCGCTTTTTCATAGATAAAAAAAGATGTCTACCCGTAAAGATCGAAGAATCCACGCCGGGCGAGGTCCCGCAAAGAACCATAATTTTTCGTAACCTGACTACAAACATCGATGTCGGCGACACCCGGATGAATCAGCGAGGAGGCGAAAAATGACGCAACCGGAATCGGCAGCCGTGGAATTGGCCGGCAGGAAAGCCGAATGGTTTGTCCCGAGATTTGGTCCTGAAAGATTCAGGGTCCTCACGGGGCTGCTTTTCCTTCCCTACACCGGCATGGTGCTCGCTTTTGCAGCTATCGGCTCGGTGATGGCGGGAACACTCCATTGGCAAAGGGTGGCGGCTATCGTCGTGATTTATTTTTTCGGTCTTGGCGTCGCCGCACATGCCCTGGACGCCATCGGAAGCAAAAGGGTCAAACCGTGGGGAACGGTATTTTCCATGCGCGAGCTGTGGCTCCTTACTCTCGCCTCACTGGTTGTGGCTTATTCCATCGCCGTTTATTACATCGTTTTTCATTCTCCGTGGCTTGGCAGCCTGGCGATCATCGAAGGCTTCTTCGTTTTCGCTTACAACCTCGAGTGGTTTTCGGGAAGATTTCACACGGACGGATGGTTTGCTTTTTCATGGGGTTTCCTGCCCGTACTGGCCGGCTGCCTTATTCAGATAAACACCCTGACCTTCCAGGCGCTCCTTGCAGCCGGCGCAATGGCCCTTTTCAGCCTGATAGAAATAAAAGCTTCGCGTCCATACAAGGAACTAAAGCGCGCATCGGCCGTTCCGGATGCGCAAAGCAAGGAACTGATGGACAGATACGAAATAATATTAAAGTGCGTCAGTCTGGGGGTCATCCTGCTCGGGATCGGGCTGATTATTTCCCGAATCCGCTGAGAGCCTGCGGGAAGGAGCGAAAAATGTTCGCAAGTTTTGAGGATTATCTCCTGAAAGTGAGGCCACAAGTGGATGACGTTTTCAAAAATCAGCTTTCCGGCCTGATTGGAAACGACGATGGAGAATGGACCTACGCCATTTTGGCCAATTTGAAAGGGGGCAAAAGAATCCGCGGCTGCCTTCTATGCCTGATATGCAATGCCCTGGGAAGCCCCCTGGAACCCGCGATCCCAAGGGCCGTCGCAATCGAGCTAATCCACTGCGCCTCTCTTATCCATGACGATTTTGTCGATCAGGATACATCGAGACGTGGCCTTCCGGCCACATGGACCCTGGAAGGGGCTCGCCGAGCAGTGTTGCTCGGCGACCTGATCTTTGCCTCGGCCATCGAAAGGATGAGTGCGCTTGGCAGAGAGGATGGACTCGTAGTAGCCGGCGCCATCGCAAACATCTCAAAGGGAGCGTTTCACGAAGAAACCGACCCCCGGAAGATGGCGGGAAAGATAAGGAGCGGGAGCTTCGACGGATCGATTTACGAACGAATAATCCGTCTGAAAACCGGTATTTTGTTTGGAGCGGCGTGCCGTCTTGGCGGTGTGGCTGCAGGGGCCGAAAATGATGTGAAGGAGTCTTTGTTCCTGTACGGGCTTCGCATCGGCGAGGCTTACCAGGTCGCAGACGACCTGAAGGATGTGAGAAATCAAATCGCCAGGGGCTTTATCCATCCCAATGAAATGACCGTGATCGCTCCCGCTCTTTTCTCTTTTCTGAAGGGCGCCCGGCGCCTTGCGCTCGTGCTGGAGCGCGCGTATCCGCAAATGGACGATGAAGTGATGGAATACCTCAAGACAGCGGAAAACCTCATGGAAAACGACATCAAACGTCGGCTCGACTCTATCGCCTCCGAGATTCCACCCGCTTTATTCGAAAACGGCTACGGAGCCCTTTTGCGCCGCGTCCCGAGCGACATGATCGCTATATTCGAGAAAACTTGCTGAGGGCTTTTTGAGGGCTGAAATAACCGTAGACGCACCGAAAGTAAGCGATTCAACACTGATTTGGCAAAACTGCTTTTCCTCGAGACATCCCACCAGAACTCTTTTCCAGTCAGAGTTTCTGATAAATTCAGGGAGTTCCGCAAAAACAGTCATCCACTCGGGATATTTCCAATCACCCAGTATTCGAAGGAGTTTGAAGTAGCTCTCCCACATCAGCGCGAACCCGGTATTGGGTGGGTAACTGAAGTCATGCGCTAGGAAAGTTCCGCCGCTTCGAAGCATTTTTGCGGCGCCCGCAACCAGAAGGTCTATGTCGGCATATTTAGCCAGGTAAGAGGAGGTAATGCAATCGAAGCTTCCTTCCAGAAGGATCTCTTCGGCTCGGCCCAGCAGGAATTCAACGTTGCCCAGTTTGAGTTCCCCCACCTTGCGGCGGGCTATATTCAGATATTCGTCCCGGAGTTCGACGCCGATCACCCGACATCCGGGAAAACGTTTGGCAATTTCAATAGTGAGTATCCCGGTCCCGCACGCCTGATCTATTATCCGGCGAGGGGCGCGCGGAATTTTCTCCATGATCTTTTGCTTCCACCAGGCATCAAAGCCCAGTGTACAAAGCTTTACAATACGATCATACGTTGTGCCCGTACCGGAAAAAAACCGCTCCACCAACTCTATCTTGGGTTCTGCCTTCATTGGCTCTTTCCGGGATTCATGCCAGGTTTCGGAGCAGCAGCGCCGCTTCCCGCAGGCCGATCCGCATCCCCATTCTTCTTGAATTTCTTTTCAGCACCAGCGCATCCCGAAAACTCAATCGCCCGGATCTTCGAAGTTTATCTATGACCGCCCGTTCGTTTCTCATCCATCCAAACTCCTGGAGCACCGCCCTCGAATAGCCTTTGGGATCGTCCCAATTATTCAAAAGAATGCGCACACTCTTCATTCCCGGAACTATGCCGTCTCCGGCAAGAGGCGCTACGCATCCGATCGCCTCACCCACGCCCCAGACCGCCCCAGAAGCGCTATTGACAACAAAGGGCTGTGCACCGTGAGGTCCTGTCACACGAATTTTCCCGGCGCATGCGCAGATAAGCAATTGCGACGGCCCGGACGTCCAGGAAAGTTTTTCAAGTATTCGGTCGGGGTCGGCGAGCAGAGAGCCGCAGCCTACGTGATAGCTGTCCTCTTCGAGAGGAAAGCACCACGCGTAGCCTATATCGCCCAGCTTAATCCTGTTTTCGAGCGGATCGTCGCTCCGAATGCGTCGCTGAACACATCTAAGGATTATATCGTCATCAATTTTCGGCAAAAAAGCCCGCGCAACCCCGGTAGCGTCAATAACCCGCTGGTACATCGATAAATCTATGGCGGAGCATTTCACTTTCGCTCCCGACAGGAGGTCTTTTATGAGCGCAGGTTTGTCGAAAGTCATAAGGTCGGCCGGGACCCGCACGTGATCGATGAAAACGTGGTGAAGTTTTTTGAAGATATATTTTTGAGGATTCAATCCGCAGGCCTCCACAAGTTCGGCGAAGTCCCTGGAAGTGCCCCAGGCGCACGAGGTAAGGCCGCATTGAGTCCTTAGCGAAACGTCGTAGATATCGACATCGCATCCCGCATCTTTAAGGAGCTTGAAGAGATAGGCGCCCGTCATGCCGGCCCCGGCTATTGCGACTTTCATTTTATTTCCTGCAGGAAACATATTTTCACACATCCGAAGTTCCGGCGCATCGGAGCAGACATCCGCTCTGACAGCGTACCGAGGCAGTCTCGTCGGAACATAAGGCCTCAAAAGGAGGAAGTCGAGGCTGGCTCCTTTTAGCTCAACTTCCATCTGAAAACCGCTGACATTCCCGAGGCCCTTGATTGGGGGACAGATTGCTGTTCGACCACGTCCTGGTCATTGACAAGCAGCAAATACCGCTGCCCCTGTATGATTCCCAACGCAGCTTCGGGCACGAGCAGCGCATTTCGCAGTGTTCCGATGGGAATGCGCACCCGCGCATACATGCCCGGAAATCGGCTGCATGGCTCAAGTTTCCTCGACTGCTTACCGGAGTTCTGCCCAGCTGAGGATACCGTTGTGCAGGGAGGGCCTGAGCCCTGCGGTCTCGCCGCCTGTTTGCAAAACGCACCACAGTGCCCAGCGTTTGCAATAGCTGATTGAATGCTTACAGAAAAATAACTGCTTATCTATGCAGATGAGAATTTGTTTTGAACTTGTCATTAGAAAAAGTATCGCTTCAGGGAAGCGCGGGACTCGATTCGTATTTGAAGGCGGATGAAAGATAAAAGAATCGCCTGCCGGGGGGGAAATATCATTGGCGCAGATCAAACTTATAGCGCATAATTTAGCGAATTAATCCAAGCATCAGAAAAGGGGCCGGTATGGAGGCAAAATCTATGTCTACTGCGGATGAGGCGGCAAAGCGTCTCGTTGATTTGAATGCGTGCATCGAATTGCTCGATAAAACGGGCGACCTGGTCCGCGTAAGGACTGAAGTCGATCCCGACTACGAGCTGGCGGGAATCGCAAAGAAACTGGAGGGGGGAAAGTGTGTGCTGTTCGAAAAGGTCAGAGGCAGCGAGTACCCGGTGTTCATGGGACTTCTCTGGAATCGCGACATCGTTGGCAGGATTTTCGGCGCGCCCAAAGAACGGGTCCCTTTCGTGATTGCTGACGCCATCGGCTCGTGGAAAAATAACAAGGAGGCCATCGTTTCGCCGATCGTCGAAAATGGTCCCGCAAACGAGGTGATAGAGCCGGAAATCGATCTCTTCAAGCTTCCCGTTCCTATTCATGCCTTAAACGACGGCGGCAAATATTTCGATTCCTCGGTTGTGATGGTCAAAAATCCGCAGACCGGCATCCCGAATATCTCTATTCATCGCATGATGATCAGCCGAAAAGATCGACTCACTTTCCTGATCGATCCGGGCCGTCACCTGGGCGCCTACCTGGATATGACCGAGGCGCAGGGCAGACCTCTTGAAGTCACCATCAACAACGGCCTGGGCCTGGCGCCATGGCTGGCGTCCGTCATTGCCAGGCAGGGCGACGGAAAGCACGGGATCGCCAACCACATGCTCGGAGGGCCCATCCCACTCATGAAAGCCCAAACGGTGGACGTACCGGCCTTCGCCTCCGCACAGTTCGTCATCGAGGCGGAAATCCTGCCGAAAGTCCGGGAGGATGAGGGCCCGTTTGCGGAGGTTACCGGCTACTACGCAGGGCGCGACAAACGTTGGGTCATGAGAGTTAAAAAGATCACCCGCAGGCGACGTCCCATTTTTCATAGCCTGCTCTCTGGCGAGGAAGTCTGGAACGCCGTAGGCTTTACCGCCGAGGCAAAAATTTTCTCGGACGTTAAAGGAAAAGTCCCGCAACTGCGGGCGGTTTATTTGAGTCCGGGCGGCTGCGGATTTTACGGCGCGGTGGTTCAAGTGGAAAAAGATCACGACAATGCCGGAAAGGAGGCTATCCTGGCTGCTTTTGAGGCCTTCGAACCCCTCCAGAGGGTGGTCGCCGTAGATACCGATGTGAACATCTTCGACCCCATCGACGTTGACTGGGCGGTGACGACGCGTTTCAATGCGGATAGCGGCCTGATAATCCTTAAAAATCAGCCCGGCCACATCTTGAACCCCATGGTCCGCATCGACCCGGACGGTAAAGGCGGGACCGTCACCAAGACAGGGATCGACGCAACCGCTCCCTATCCGAGAACAAGCCAGTTCGAACGTGTGAAATTCAAGGAGGTAGACCTTCGGGACTACAAGATCGGCCAATGACAGCAAGACGCTTGGCACAGCCAGGCCGCAGCTAAAAAAATCCGCCGAGGCGCAGAGAAATCTCAAGGACGATTGCCGGCTGCGGCTCTGCGTGAGGCATACTATCTCCGCGGCTCTGCGGCTCTGCGTGAGAACAGGTTTTCCAGCAGCCGAAGACAGGGGCCAGGACCCCTGATTGTCTCAACCGCAGCGCCTCTCACGCAAAGCCGACCTGGGTTAAAAGCTCTTTCTCACGCACAGACGCCGAGGCGCAGAGAAATCTCAAGGACGATTGCCGGCTGCGGCTCTGCGTGAGGCATACTATCTCCGCGGCTCTGCGGCTCTGCGTGAGAACAGGTTTTCCAGCAGCCGAAGACAGGGGCCAGGACCCCTTGCTTGTCTCAACCGCAGCGCCTCT
>JAJYTC010000180.1 GCA_021793275.1 Deltaproteobacteria bacterium
GGTTTACGCAGGGTGGGAACAGCCTTATCGTGCCCACCGCGCGGTTTTCGAAGGGACGCCAATTAAATGTCATAGCAGGGTTGAAGACTGTGATCGTCTTATTGACTCGGGCTGTCCAACCGGTATTTGTTTTTCAAACCTGGTTCGCGGGGCCTAAGATTTGTTTCAGAACCGCTTCGTCAACGGTTTCTTCACGCAGAAGCGTTTCCGCCAGTTTATCCAGCTTATCCCTTTCACTACTCAAGAGCCTGGTTGCAACCTCGCATCTCTCTGAAATCAGCTTTCTGACATCCTTATCGATATGGGCTGCCGTAGCTTCGCTGTAGTCCTTGCCACGAGAGAGTTCATAGCCCAGAAACGGCTGTTGTTCGTCGGATTCGAAGGCGACCGGCCCCAGGCTTCCCATCCCCCAACGTGTGACCATCCGCCTGGCAAGCCGGGTTGCCTGTATCAGATCATTTTCGGCCCCGGTGGTGACATCGCCAAAAACTATCTGTTCGGATACTCGGCCGCCCAGCATGACGTCAATGCGCGCGATCAGGTATGCCCGGCTGTAATTATATTGTTCTTCGGAAGGCACCTGTTCGGTAACTCCAAGCGCTCGGCCGTGCGGAATGATGGTAACCCTGTGGACGGGATCGGTCCCCGGAGTGAACCATGCGACCAGGGCATGGCCGCTTTCGTGATAGGCTACGATTCTCCTCGCATTCGGGTCGGTGAGTGAGGGACCCTCTCCGCCCAGTATAATCTTGTCGATGGCCTCCTCGAAATCAGCCATGCCCACCTGCTTGTTGAGACCCCTGGCCGCGGCAAGGGCTGCTTCATTGCAAAGGTTGGCTATATCGGCGCCGCTCATGCCCACGGTCTTTCGAGATAACAGTTCGAGGTTAACATCCGGGGCGAGTGGTATTTTTGCGGTGTGTATACGCAGAATACCCTCCCGCCCTTCCCTGTCGGGATGCGGGACGGTCACCTGCCTGTCGAAACGGCCGGGGCGAAGGAGGGCCGGATCGAGCACGTCGGGCCGATTTGTGGCGGCCAGGACGATGACTTCCTGATGCTCGTCAAAACCGTCCATTTCGACCAGAAGCTGATTAAGGGTTTGTTCCCTTTCATCGTTTGTCGCACCGAGGCCGGCCCCGCGCCGCCGCCCCACTGCATCCAATTCGTCGACGAAAACGATGGAAGGCGATTCCGCTTTCGCCTGCTCGAAAAGGCTGCGCACCCGGCTCGCTCCAACACCGACGAACATCTCGACGAACTCGGAGCCGCTGATATGAAAGAAAGGCACTCCCGCTTCGCCTGCCACGGCACGAGCCAGGAGGGTTTTTCCAGTGCCCGGCGGGCCGACGAGCAGCGTGCCGTGGGGTATACGCGCTCCCATCCTGACGTACTTTTGCGGGTTTTGCAGAAAATCGACCACCTCCTTCAAATCGTTCTTGGCCTCCCTGGCGCCGGCGACTTCATTGAATGTTACCTTAGGCTGTTCACTGGAGTAACGCTTGGCCTTCGAACGTCCGAGTCCGAACATGCCTGACTGTTTGCCCATGGTCTGACGGCCGATCCATAAGAAGTAAACAACGAGCAGGAGCATCGGTCCCCAGTCCACGAGCAGCGCCATAAACCACGGTTTGGAAGGCACCTTTGCATTCACGGTGACATGTTGCGATTCAAGGAGCGGCATAAGAGCAGGGTCGCCGACGGACTCGGGAAATATCGTTGCAAAGTGGACGTATTTTTGAGGCTTGCCCTCATTCTTGCCCGCACTGGTCCCGGAAAGATGCCGGGCGCCGGGACTTTTTGTCTTTTCCGCCTTCCCCGAAGATGGCGTCAGGCCCCCTGCCGGGGATTCCGACCAGAGGAGCGGTTTAATAAAAGTACCGCTTATTTGCGGACCGGATATAAGCACATCGGCCACATTGGCTGCGCGTACCTGGTCAAGGAAAGTTGAATAGGGTATATGGGCTTCGGGCTTCGAATGCGGCCATAAAAACATTGCATTCCAAATGATCAGCAGGACCAGGACGACCCACCAGAAGGCGGGTCCAAACCCATGCGGCCGCTGGCTATTAGAGCCTCCTTGATTTTTCCCCGGTGTCGTTGGCTGCTTGTCGGTCATATCTTTAAACTCCCGAATGAGTCGGACAGTCACTGTATAAGTCGTTGAAAACCTTTTTGAACCTACTTTTCGGCCATATATCTGATAACTCTGCGTGTGTCTATAAATTTCATCGCCGACCCCGCGGGATTTGCGTTCCTATCGGTGCAGATCGCATTCCCGCGCTAATCTGGCCATGCCCCATGACGATGATTATTCTCGTAACGAGGTCCGTCCCGGATAAATCCGGATTTATATATGACAGAGAAACTTAGGAGAATAAACGATGAAGCATTCCAGACTTCTGAGTGCTATATGTTTTCTGGCTGTGAGTTTTTTTGCTTTCTCTCCCGGTGCGGCGTTTTCACAGCAGGTGAAATTACCCTGGGACGGAACCGTCCGACTAAAAACCGGATCGGTGGGGGCGGGTGTCGGTGTGAGTTGGGGCAGCGGCGTTCTGATGTATCAAGGGAAGGAGTACAAATTCAAAATAAACGGGCTTAGCATAGGGGCTGTAGGCATTCAGAATACAACAGCCGAGGGAAGGGTATACAATTTGAACAAATTGTCCGACTTTTCCGGAAATTACGCGGCCCTTGCCGTCGGGATGGCGGTAGGAGGCGGGGCCGGCACAGCGACTATGCAAAACGAAAAGGGGGTCATTATCGACCTCATCTCAACCGATCAGGGAGTCCACTTTACCCTGGGCCCCCAAGGCGTCAAAATCACGCTCGAGCAGGAGTAAACCCCGCAGTCGTGGCACATGGGCCACAATAGTTGGATTTATCCGGTCAAGGACCTGACGTTTGACATCAAGTGGATCGATTTGCCATCCACCGCAGTTTTGAGCTTCCCCAAAAGCGCCGATAATTTCGAAACACTATCCTCCGGAAGCGCAAGGTGCGAGTGTTGCCGGCACGGCCGGCCGCACTCGCACCGGAGCTGCAACCCCACCGCACTTCTTTGAGAAAGTTCGCAATATTCCAAACGTTGTAAAAAAGCTCGATTCGAAGTATAAGGTCCGATATGTTCCAGTCCCTAAAAAATTCAGCTCGTATAATCGAAAGGGAGTACATGCGAAGAGATTCTTTCTTCGGCCTGACGCTTATGCTTTCCTTTGCGTTTTTGGTCGCTTCCATGCTTTCGCCGATCACGGCCTGTGGCAGAACCATGAGAAGGAAAGCCCATGCCGGCCCGAAGGCGGGCGCTCTGCAACAGTCCGCAGCCGGCGCAAACCCGGTGATCAGTGGATACGGCCCTGCAAACGGTGTTTCTCCAGGCGTGATAAACGCTCGCTCGGCTATCCTCATGGAGGTTCCGACCGGGACGGTTCTTTTTGAACAAAACCCCGAGGAACTTATTGCGCCCGCCTCCCTGACCAAGATCATGACGCTCTACCTCATCTTTCAGGCGTTGAAACAGGGCCGCGTTCATCTTGACGACCGGGTGCTCATAAGCCACAACGCGTGGCGGACCGGCGGATCGAGGATGTTCGTGCAGGTGGGGACGCGAGTTTTTTTAAAAGACCTTATAGACGGGATTGCGGTGGATTCCGGAAATGACGCCTGCGTAGCGGCGGCGGAATATTTGAGCGGCAGCACGACGGCCTTTGTGCAAGCCATGAACGTCGAGGCGCAAAAGCTGGGAATGACCCACACCCGGTTTTTCACCCCTGACGGTCTTCCCGTAGACGGCCAGGTCACCACGGTGGGAGACATGGCGATCCTGGACAGAGCCTTTATCCAAAAATTCCCCCAAGCATTGCAATACACTTCCAAAAAAGAATTCAAGTTCGACAACATCCAACAATACAATCGGAATCGGCTGCTGTTCCAATACCCCTATATAGACGGTTTAAAGACAGGATACGTCGCTGCGGGAGGATATCATCTTTCCGTCACGGGCTACCGCGACGGAGTGCGGCTGCTCGCGATCATAATGGGGGCGGACAGTCCCCAAATGCGCACCCGGGAAGCGATCAGGCTGCTCAATTATGGATATAACGATTTCACCATCGTCACGCCTTTCCCCAAGGACCAGCCGGTAGCCAAAGTCGGCGTCTGGAAGGGGCAAAAGAACGAAGTTGAGCTTTATCCCGTCAGTGAAGCCTCTTTTCTCATCGTGCGAAACCAAAAGGACCTGCTGAAGTGGCAAGTACAAGCGCCCTCCGATATTACCGCGCCGGTCGCGGCCAACCAGCCGATCGGCAAAATCGTATTCACCGTTTCCGATAAACCGGAGAGAACCATCGAGCTGGTCAGCAGGGAGGCCGTTCCGCCGGCAGGCTGGTTCAAATTGGGCAGACAGGCGCTGGAGATGAGGGTCCACGGCCTTAGTTGGAAATGGTTGAATTGGATTCTGGGCGTGGTGGCAGTTGCCCTTATATTTCTCTTACTCCTCACGGGCCGCAGATCGGGGGGGAAGAAGAGGAGGAGGTGGTAGGGCCGGTATGGAAAACAGCTTTAAATTCTTCGTACCGCTGCAGGTTCGATTTGCAGAAACCGACATGCAGGGACACGTTTTTTTCGGCAACTATTTTACCTATTTCGATATAGGGTTGACCGAATACCTCAAGGCGGTCGGCTACAGTTATGATGATTTTTTGAAAGAAGGGGTAGATTTTTTTTACGTCCAAACCGACTGCCAATTCAAGGGGCGTGCTTTTTTCGAAGAGATTTTGCACGTTCATGTCCGGGTGAGCAATATTGGAAACTCCAGCTTCACCTTTGAGTTTTCCATATTCGAGGAGATTTCCGGACGGTCCGTCGCCACCGGTCATATAACCGCCGTGGCGATCAATAAGGAGACGCGCGAGTCCATTCGCGTTCCGGAGCGGTTCCGGAAAGCCATAGCCGATTACGAACCTGTTGCTCCTGTCCCCTCCGGGACGTTCTGAGACCATGCAAAGATTCGGGGGGCGGTTCTTCTTGCTCCGGGCTTCCCGCTTCTTTTCATAGCAGCCGGGTGACAAATATGGACAAGATATTTTTGGAGGCCTCCGCGCAATTGCCTTCACAGCCTTCTTCCGCCGGCATCGAGTTGTCGATCGAGGCTTACGGTACCGTGCTTTCGGCGGCAGCACACCTGCCATCGAGGGTCCCGGCCCCGGTTATAGTCTGCTCCCACGGCCTTCTGAGCGCCAAGGACAGCCCCAAGTTCATCGCCGTCTGCGAGGCGTTGAGCGATGTTGGATTTTGCTCGATACGGTTTGATTTTTCAGGGTGCGGGCAAAGCGATCGAAGAAGCGGATTGAGCCTCGTCGAAGCAAGAAGGCGCGACCTGGCGGGGGCGATTGCTTTCGCTTTGAAACAACCATGGTCCGATGGGCGGATTGGACTTTTCGGATCGAGCCTGGGCGGTTTTCTTTCTCTTCTGGCTGCAAATGAGCGTCCGGAGTTGATCGGCGCCGTGGTTTCATGGTCGGCGCCATTCAAAATAGGCTCGAAACACTTGGAGGAATTGTCGGCCGTTTTTCCCGAAGGTTTCGGTACCCCGACGAATTTGACCGACCTTGAGAAGGCCGGGCGTGTTCTGCTGGTCCAGGGGCAATCGGACGAAATCGTGCCATGGAAGCATGCGATCCGGATTTATAAGCGATTGAAAGATCCGAAGAAAGTCCTTCTGCTGCGCACCGCGGATCACCGCATCACCGACGCTTCATGGCGAGACACAGCGATCCGCGAAACCGTGGAATGGTTTTTAGCCCATCTGAAATAAAGCCGGCCCCATATCCAAGACCGATCGCGGCTGGCAACCAGCCGGGGCAAGCGCTCAACCCAGGTTGAAAAACCGTATTATCCGCTCTAGGAACCTGCCCTGCTCCACCTTGATCTCTTCGCGCCGCCGGACCAGCCCCGCATGTTCTTCCAGACCGGCAAGCCGCTCGGTTACAGTTTTGCTGAACGCTTCGGCGAGCCTTGCATTTTCGGCCAGCAGCTTCTGAATGCTCGTTTTCCTTATCTCCAGGACTTCCGACTCCTCAACGGCTATCACGTCGGCCGATCTTGGCTCCCCGGAAAAAAGCGACATCTCTCCGAAAAATCCCCCTGTTTTCAACACGGCCACGGTCGAGTGGACCCCATCGGAGGATACCCGAACTTCGGCTTTGCCCCGACCGATTATGAACATGGAATCCCCGGCTTCACCACTTCTCACCATGTACTCTCCGGGGCCAAAAACCCGCACGCAGTTAAGGGTCAACAGGGCCTCTTTTTCAACCGGTGTAAGCGGCTGGAATATGTCGATTCCGTCGATTGCGCAGCGGTAATCGACTTCGGTTTTAAATTGCCTGTCCTCGGATTTCATCTTGTCGAGCAGGACGTGACGGATGGGCAAACCCATGCTGATATTGTCCCGGTAGAAGGCGTACCAGAGCCTTTGTCTCAGTCTCGCACCGGTATCGTCCGCCTTCATGTAGTCCATGATCCAGTAAAGCGCCTCATAGGCGACGCTGGATTCGCCAAAACCGGTTATGCGGACAGTGGGTTCGATTTCATACGAAACGTCGGGCAGATCGAGGGCCGCCTTTTTTGCGATACTCATAACCGTCTCGGGGGAAACCGAATAGGGCGCGGAAAAATCGACCGAATTCTGGTAGGGGCTGTCGTACGGAAATACCTCTATCGGATCTCGGGCAAGCAGACCATTGGGGAATGTCAAAAGGCTGTTGCCGGAGGTGCGTATCGTAGTCGAGCGCCAGCTCACTGATTCGACTTCTCCGGCACGGTCACGGAACCTGATCCTGTCCTTTATTTTGAACGGCTGCTCGATGTGAAGGGATGCCCCCGCGAAGAAATTGCCGAGGGTATCCTGCAAGGCAAGGCCTACTACCACCGAAACGGCAGCCGATGTGGCGACAAGTCCGGTCACATCGTATTTTAGCACCAACCCCAGAATGAGCATGAACAGCGTCGAATAGCAGACCAGTGAAAACATGATCTTGAGAAGGCCGGGAGCTTTCCGTCCTGTCCGTTTGAGATACAGGAGATCGAAAAAGAGGTAGCTGCAGCATCTCACAACCGTCACGCCAAGCAGCGCATAGCAAAACGCAAGCAGGTCTCTTAAGCCTTCTTCGCGAATCGGGCCTGCCGCCCAGGCCCTCAGGGCGAAGTAGGCTGAAAAACTTACCAGTGTGGTTGCCGCCGGCCAGATTGTCTTTTTCATGATACCTCGCATCGGTTATGCCGGGTTAAAGCGGATGACATCGGTCATATCAGACAGAACGGGGTTTATCAACCCGGTGGGGCGCATTCCCGGCCAATTTGTAGGAGTCGCGGAAACCAGGGTGCGCTTTGCCAGGCAAGCTCCTTCGGCACAAACGTAGTAACTGAAGGATCACCGGATTCCCCTTTCTCCACACCTTGTTCTCACCGCCGGTGCATTTCCTTTAGCCCGACGCTAATAGCAGCGACTGTTCCTGAACCTGTCCCCTCCGGTCCCTATCAATAAATAATTCCACCATGCTCAGGAACCGTCGGAACAAAAATTTGAAAGGCGTTTCCTGCCGGAAATCGAAATTCAGGTATGTTCCGGAAACTTGAAGATTCCGGGCGGTCGGCCGCATTACGTATAGAGGAGAGATCTGTTGATCTTTTTCCGAACTCAGCCTTACCTCGCCGTGTTCGGCTCACGAGTATGCCGAAAAATACTGTTGACCGAGAGAAGGAAGGTGAGGTAGGCTCGGAAATAGGATAAGAGGCATATCAGTACGACGACGGTTTTACCCGAGGCTGCTCACATAGTGCTTTCCATAGAGACCTTTCTGGGGTCCTCGCGGCGATTTTCCTGGTCTTCAAGAAGGGTCGGAACGGAAGTAATTTATTCTCTGGAATTGCGCCTTATTCTTGCCATTCTTAACAATCAGGAAGGCAAGAGCCTGATCACGCGACGAATGGGACCCTTTTTGACCGGCATCATCAGTGCTGTTCAAACGTCGTCCAGCAGCCCCGAAGCCGAAAAGAAACAGCTTCTCGGGTGGCGATCATGAATCAGCAATTTTCTTTTGACTCCCTATTGACGAAAGGAACATGATTATGCCCCAGCAGAGCATGTCTGAATTCGTTCAAGAACTTGAAAAGATAGGGCAACTTCATCGAATCCCTGAAGAGAAGCATGTCGACGACTTACCGGCCGTCATGGATTCGATTCACGACAGGGCGGTTCTTGTAGAGAGGGTCAAGGACTATAACTTTCAGTTTCTCGCTGGGGCCTATTCCACGCGAGAGCAGTACGCACATGCCTTGAAATGCGACATAAAGGAAATCAGCCTCAAAATCGCTGAACTTGCCTCGAAGAGAGTGAAACCGGAGGTTGTCGACTCTGCTCCTTTCAAGGAGGTTATACTCAAAGGCGATGACGTCGATCTCACCATATTTCCTCTATTTTTGTATCATCCTTATGACGGGCATGCCTACATTCAGGACGTTAATGTAGTTTCTCGCCACCCAGACTCCGGTTTAATCAACTGGGGCATGTATCGCTTGATGTACCGCTCTAAGAACGAGACCAATATTGATATGCGAAATGACAGCCACAATTCACGCATGATTGCCCAAAAGTACCAATCGCTGGGCCAAGACATGCCTGTTGCCATGGTAGTCGGTGGTCCCACCTTGGACAAAATTGCGTCTATGTTTTCTTTTCCTGGTGTGGATGACTGGGATATTCTGGGCGGCTTTTACGGAGAGCCGGTTAAGCTCGTAAAGTGCGAAACTAGTGACCTTACGGTTCCTTCCAACGC
>JAJYTC010000181.1 GCA_021793275.1 Deltaproteobacteria bacterium
CCCTTCACTTCCCGAGCCCTCTTCATCTGTCAGAGACAACGATTCTTCCAGGGCCTCAAGGTCAGCTTCCACGACTCCCCTACCTTTTCCACCATCCCCAGCCACAAGGCTCCGGTCCGGCATTTCAGCTTCGCGTTTCATCTCTATGGCTTTCCTTCAGGCCTGCTGCCCGCTTGCCCCCTGCCGACCTACCGGAGACGAGCGCTTCCAGCTTGAAGCGATCGAAATTCATCTTGAACAAATTCAGGCATATCGTCAGCCTTGAGTTTTTTCGTCAGCCTTGTCCTGAGCTTCAACATTGCCTTGGTATGGATCTGGGAAATTCTGGACTCCGTATATCCAAGGGTGGCCCCAATCTCCTTCATGGTCATCTCTTCATAATAATAGAGCGACAGGACGAGTTGCTCCTTTTCCGCCAGCCCCGTAATGGCTTCAGCCAAATGATGGCGTATTTCTTCTCTGTAGGCAGAGTTGAAGAGTTCATCCGAGTCTGAAGAGAGCATGTGGGATTCTCGGTTCTCATGGATGATATCGTGGATGTTTTCGGGCAAAAACGAGATGCCCTTTATTTCGTCCATCAATTTATGGAATTCATTCATGTCAATGTTCAACTCGAGCGCGATTTCCTCCTTGGTGGGATCGCGGCCCAATCTTTGCTCCAGGCTTATGCAGGCTTTCTCTATAGCGCTGCTCTTTTGACGCAGCGATCTCGGGACCCAGTCCATGGAGCGGATCTCATCGAGCATGGCCCCTTTTATACGAATCTTGGCATAATGCTCGAACGGAATGCCCTGGGCCGAGTCGTATTTCTCGATAGCGTCAATCAAACCCAACACGCCGGCGCTTATGAGGTCTTCAACGGCGATGTGGTCGGGCAGGCGTGAGATGAGTCTGAAGGCGATATACTTTACCAGGTCGCTATGTTCCATGACGGCCTTGTCCCTTTCAGTCTGTGCTGTGGAGGGATCGGCAGTCTGGGCGCCGTAAGGGTTTTTTCTTACCGTACAGGAGCTCTGTTGCATAGGGATCATCCCTTTATTCTAAACGTTGAGGAGACGCTTCCAGAAAAACTGAATCGTCCCCTGATTGACATTGGGACGACTCCTGCAAATAGTCTCCGCTACCTGCCGGAAAGCCTTGGAGGCCGGGGCTTCGGGAAAAGCCTCCAGCAGGGGTCTTTGCTGAAGCACCGACTTGGTTACCGCCGTGTCGTGAGGAATCGTCCCCAGGTAGTCGAGTGAAATTCCATCCAGGAAGTGGTCTGCAACTTTGCTGAGCTTGGCGAAAATCGATTTGCCCATGGCTTCTCCCGACGCCGAGTTGATAAGGATTCGAAAGTGTCGTTCACTGTGCCTGGAGTAGAGCACCTTTATGAGGGCATAGGCATCGGTGAGCGAAGTAGGCTCGGGGGTGACCACGATGATTCTTTCGTTTGCCGCCAGATTGAAATAGAGCACGGTATCCGATATGCCGGCCCCGGTGTCTATGATCAGCATATCGATATCGGTTTCCAGTCCGTCGAGCAGTTCGAGAAAAAGAAGCTTCTGATCGTCGGTGAGCCTTGTGAGTTCCTGGATGCCCGAACTGGCAGGCATTATCCTTACTCCGCCGGGGCCGTCGATTAATACGTCTTCCAGCTTTTTCTGCCCGTTCAATACATGGCTCATGTTGTACTTGGGAGTGAGACCGAGAAGCACGTCGATATTGGCCAACCCCAAATCGGCGTCCAATATCAATGCCCGGAACCCCATGCGGCACAAGGCGATCGAAAGATTAATCACCACGTTGCTCTTGCCGACGCCGCCCTTGCCGCTGCTGACCGTCATTACCCTGACCGGTTTTTGCAGCGCCGAGACGGCTGCCGGGATTGCACTGTGAACCTCCATTTCGTAGTTTTCCTTTTTTCTGAGTCCCACCGCCTGATCCATCTTTTCTCCCCTCTAGGCTGCCTGATTCCCGGTCGGGAGCAGGAATGAGAGCAGTCTTTTTTGAGTAGCCGGTTCAATGTCCTCCGGCACTCTTTGCCCGGTACCCAGGTAGGAGACCGGGTAATTGAACCTTACCAACTGGTTGAGAATGCAGCCGTGGTGAACCGTCTCGTCGAGTTTGGTAAAAATGAGGCTGTTGATATCGATTTCCCTGAAATGAACAATGGTCTGCTGCAGATCTTCATCTTTTGCCGTAGCACTGAGAACAAGAAAATGAGAGAGCCTGCGTCCGTTTTCAAAAAGAGAACGCAAGTGGTGAACATGGTCGCGATTCAAGTAGTTTCTGCCGGTAGTGTCTACCATGACCGCATCGCAATGGCTGAAATCATCGAGCGCGCTCCTTAGCTCGGATTTGCTTTGAGCCACGCTGAAGGGGACTTCCAGGATTTGGGCGTAAGTCTTGAGCTGCTCGACTGCGCCGATGCGGTAGGTGTCGAGCGAAATGATGCCAACTTCTATCCGGCGCTTTATTTTTAGATAAGCCGCCAGCTTGGCCAGGGTCGTAGTTTTACCGACCCCGGTAGGTCCCAGAAAAGTGTAGACCGCCGGCCCGCTCGAATTGGAAACCACCCTGAATGGTCTTGCACAACTTATCTTGGTGACCAGCCGTTTGCAAAAGGAGTTGAATATGAGGGACCTGTCGACCGGCTCTCCGTTGAGGTCCGATACCGCTTTGCTAAGGAGAATGAAGAGCTGTTTTTCGTCAAGGCCCCGCACCAGGAGCGAATGATATAGTTCGGCCAGCGGCTGGTTGGCCCGCAGTTGAGTCAACTGGTCCTTCGAAGAGATCAGAAGGGAGAGAAAGCTTTTTATCTCATGAAGATCATTAATCATTTCAGTCGATACATAATCGGCCCCCGGTTTTGTCTCAGTGGAAAAGGACTGCTGTTCCCTGGCTGCGCTTACTTCGATCCACGACTCCCCTGGACCTGCGCTGACCTTCCTCGTGCTCAGTATAATGGCCTCAGGTCCCAGTTCTTTTTTGACCTGGGCCAATGCCTTTTCCATTGTAGGGGCGTTGAAGGTCTTAACTTGCATGGTCCATCCTGATTATGCCGACTGAACGGATTTCCAGAGAGTTGCTCAATTCGCTGTGGCTGATGACGGCGACATCGGGCAAAAACCTCTCGAGGAGCTTTCTGAGATGGCGCCTGACCAGCGGGGAACAGAGCAGGACAGGGTGATATCCAAGGCTGATGGCGCGCTTGACCTCGTCGCTGGTGGCCTGAAGAAACTGCTGCAGGAACCCTGGATCGAGGCTGAGAAAGCTGCCGTGTTCGGATTTCTGGATGCCCCGCGTAAGTCTTTCTTCCAGCGCCTGTTGGAGCGAGAGCACGGGGAATTTTTGGTCCTCGGTCTCATAGGGTCTGGTGATGGTTCGCGCCAGGGCTTGACGAACATATTCGGTTAGAATATCGGGGTCCTTGGTCATTGGCCCGTAATCGGCCAGGGTTTCGCAGATCGTCTGCAGGTCCCGAACGGTGACCCCCTCCCGGATGAGGTTCTGAAGCACTTTTTGAATTACTCCGGGCGAGAGGACGTTGGGCACCAGTTCATCGACCAGTTTGGGTTGGTGGATCGCGAGGTTGTCGAGCAACTGCTGCACGGTCTGTCGGGTGAGCATCTGGTCGGCGTACTTTTTGAACAGCTCCGTCAAATGTGTGGCGACGACGGTGGAAGGGTCTATGACCGTGTAGCCGGCCCTGGAAGCCTCGTCACGCCTGTTTTCCGGGATCCACACCGCAGGCAGGTCGAAAGCCGGATCCCTGGTTGGAATGCCTTTTATTTCGACCGAGTTCTCGCCGGTGCTAAGGGCCAGGTAGTGACCGACCATGATTTCGCCCTTTCCAACCGCGTTGCCTTTTAGAAGCAGCTTATATTCAGAGGGTTTCAACTGGAGGTTGTCCCTTACGTGAAGTGAGGGAACCAGTATCCCGAATTCAAGGGCGAGCTGCTGCCTTATGGCTTTGATCCGCTGAAGCAGATCTCCATGGTGGGATTCGTCGACCAGAGGAATAAGCCCATAGCCAAGTTCGAGTTCCAATATGTCGAGCAGGGGCGGCAGGTCCGAGCCTTCGGCCGTTTTTTTCTTGCCTGCTTCTTCCACAGGTTGGGCTTTGTCACGCTCCTCCAGGCGCCTTTTGGCAACATAGCGCGCCAGCAAAAACAAGACCGATCCCACCAGTATCAGCGGTAGCGCCGGGAAGCCCGGGACGAGGGCCAGGAAAAACAGCATGGCGCCGGTTATGGACATAGGTCTTGGATGCATGCTGAATTGCTTGACGAACGCCTTGCCCATACCCATTTCCGTAGCGGCGCGGCTAACCAGGATACCGGCCGAAGAGGAAATCACCAGCGCCGGGATCTGTTCGACCAGTCCATCGCCCACGGCCAGCAGCGTATAGACATGGAGGGCTTTGGATATCGGCATGCCTTTTTGCAAGACCCCTATTGCCAGCCCACCGATAATATTTACGATGGCAATCAGAATACCCGCTATGGCATCTCCACGGACAAACTTGCTCGCGCCGTCCATCGTGCCGTAGAAATCGGCCTCCTGCCGGATCGTTTCGCGCCGCTTGCGCGCCTGCCGGTCGTCGATCAGTCCGGTGTTAAGATCGGCATCTATGCTCATCTGTTTTCCGGGCATGGCGTCCAAAGTAAATCGGGCTGCGACCTCGGAGATGCGTTCGGTGCCTTTGGTAACCACCATGAAATTTACGATCAGCAGGATTATGAATACGACGAAGCCAACCACGTAATTGCCGCCCACCACGAAACTGCCGAACGCATGAATTACCAGGCCGGCGGCTTGGGAACCTTGATCTCCGTGCAGCAGGACCAGGCGTGTGGCGGCAACTGCCAGGGCGATCCGAAAAAGTGTCGTCACCAGAAGCAGTGAGGGAAATATTGCGAAGTCGAGCGGTTTGGAGCTGTATACGGCGGTTAGCAGGATCACGAAAGCCGCCGAAAGGTTGACGATGAGGAGCACGTCAAGAAATGTGCTAGGCAGAGGCAAAAGCATGACGGACAGGATAGCCACCATTCCGATTCCAAGCAGCGCGTCGCCATCCGAAATCATCTTCAGCCGGTCCCTGATAAGACTCTGTGCCGTGTGCGTTTTGTTAGCCATTCTGCTTCCGCTGTTTTTGCTGATAGATATAAGCCAATATTTTTGCCACTGCTCTATAAAGCTCGGTCGGGATTGTCTCATCGAGCTTAACCTGTTTATACAAGGCACGTGCCAAAGGAGGATTGCGCACTATCGAAACTCCGTGCTTTCTCCCCGCCTCGATGATCTTTCTGGCTAGAAAGTCAACGCCCTTGGCAACCACCACCGGAGCTTGCATTCCTTGCTCGTAGCGCAGCGCCACCGCAAAATGAGTGGGGTTTGTGATAATGACGCTCGCCTTGGGTACTTTGCCAAGCATTCGCTGCCTGGCAAGCGACCTTTGGAGGAAGCGGATTTTTGACTTGATTTGGGGATTGCCTTCGCTTTGCTTGTGCTCTTCCTTGATCTCCTGTTTTGTCATCATGAGATCTTTTTTGGTCTGCCACTTCTGGTAATAGAAATCCAGAAAACTCATGAGCAGCATCAAGCCGGCCGCGCGAAACATGAGCTTTAAGGCCAGCATTCCCGTAAAGCTCAAAAAGCCCGGCACATTCTGCCATGTCAGTTGCGCCAAGGCGCCCTTCTCAGGCCACAAGACCGAATAGACCGCATAGGAAACTATCGCCATTTTCAAAATGGATTTAATAAGTTCGGTGAGGGATCTGATTGAAAACATCCTCTGGAAGCCGCTTATAGGATCAATGTTGCCGAAGCTCGTGTTCATAGCCTCAAAAGACACCATGAATCCTTTCAATTGGCTCAGGTTGAGAAGCACCGCTGTTGCCGTCATAGCAAGGATGGGCGGCGCCATCATTAATAAAACGGAGAGGATGATTTTGACGAAAAAACCAGGGGAGGCAAAAATGGCTGGATGAGTGAATGAGCCTTTTGACCAGGTATATTCGATGACCCGCCGAAAGCTGCTCAACACGTAATTGCGGGACAGATAGATCGCCACCCCGCCCGTTACGAGGACGCCGACCGATGTCAGGTCGCGGCTCTTCGCTACCTGGCCCTTGCGACGCGCCTCCTGGAGCCGTTTGCTTGTGGGCGCTTCACTCTTGTCTTGGGTTGTCTGCGCCAATTCGCCGCTCTTTCCTGTCTAACCGTAAAGGAGTCGATACCATGGATGGGCGTTACCGGGCGGAGGCCGCGAAATTGTCCGACGTCAATTTTTTGGCTCCGCATTAGATCAGTGAAGAGTGATGAGAAAAGGCCTTCTCTGTTCACCGCTCACTGCTCACCGGCAATGCACTTCTTACGCTGCAGGAAACGCCCCATCGAGCCCCCATTGCCATTCTCGCCGGACGATTTGCACAGGCCCGGCGGTCGGGTTGTAGGACCGTCGATCTCTAATGCTCAAACCATTCCAATTTATTTGGAGAAATGGTTCAGAAAATAGAAAAGGCGGCTAAAGTATTGGGCACCCAGCCTACCCCAGAAAACCAGGGTTATTCCGAGGAAAATCATGCCGATGGTGATGGTCAAAGGAAAGCTCGTAGCCAGGATATTCATCTGTGGGGCGAATTTCGCCATCAGCCCCAGACCGATCTGTGTGAGAAGCAGCACGGCCAGAACCGGCGCAGCCAGTTTTATCGCCAGAACGAAGAGCATGCCCGAGAGCATGAGCATTCTTTTGAAGAGGCCGGCGCTTATCGTGAACGAGCCGACAGGAATGGCCTTGAAACTGTGCACCAGAATCCCGATGATAATGAGGTGTCCGTTAATGGAGAGAAAAATCATGAAAGCGAGCAGTTGGGTAAATGCGGAGGTCACCGTGGCGGTTGTTCCTTGCTGCGGGGCGGCTGTTTGCGCAAAGCCGAATCCCATCATGAAGTCGAGAAGGTCGCCGGCGAACTGAAAAGCGCTGACGATGATAAGCATCGAAAGAGCAAAGAACACCCCGAAAATCAACTCGCCCATTATGACGGAAGCCAATGCGGCAGGATCGAAGGGAATCGGCGGGGTATAGCGGCTGACAAAGGGAAAAAGCATTACTGAAAAGGAGACCACGAACATGGCTTTAATGGGAGCGGACACGGCGGTCGAATTGAAAATCGGCAGTATGAAAAGAACGACCCCCAGGCGAATAATGATCGCCAGAAGGATGGCAAGCTCGGTGATATTGATGTTAAAGGTTACCACAGGGGTCAACCTGAAATATTCGGGATGCTCACGATGACCTGGTGCAAGAAGAAGGTGAGTTTTGAAAGCATCCAGGAACCGAAGAGCAGCATGGCCAGAAAGGTCACGACGATTTTAGGCACGAAAGTTATGGTCATTTCCTGGATTTGAGTGACTGCCTGGAACACGCTTATGATAAGCCCGACCGCCATACTGAAGCCAAGCACGGGCAGGCTGACCATCAGCATGGTCTCGATGGCCTGCTTTCCGAATGCGATTATAAACTCATAAGTCATATGCTTTTAATCCTTTGCGGCCATCTGGAAAATCCGATGCGCGCATTGCCCGGCCCGGACGCTCCATATTTAATGAAAGCTCTTTACCAGGGAGCCGACCAGCAGGGCCCACCCGTCAACCATTATGAAAAGCATGAGCTTGAAGGGAAGGGAAACCATTACCGGCGGCAGCATCATCATGCCCATTGAAAGCAGGATGCTGGCCACAACCATATCCACGATTATGAACGGGACGTAAAGCATGAACCCGATCTGGAAAGCCTTTCTGAGCTCGCTTATCACGAAGGCGGGAACCACCGTCCAGACGGACAGAGACTGGGGGTTTTGCGGCCTTGTGTTCCGAGACATCGAGACGAACAGGGCGAGGTCATGCTCGTTGGTTTGCCTGAGCATGAAATCCTTTAGAGGCGCTATGCCTCGATTGATGAATTGCTGGGTCGAAATCGTGTGCTGTTCATAGGGCACTAAGGCCTGCCGGTCAATCTTCTGCCACACGGGCTTCATCACGAAGAAAGTCAAAAACAGGGACAGGCCGATTATCACCTGGTTGGGAGGCGATTGCTGGGTCCCGAGGGCATTTCTCAAAAAAGAAAATACGACTGCAAAACGCGTAAAACTGGTCATAAGGATAAGCAGCGCGGGCGCCAGGGACAGGACCGTCAAAAGGAATACGATCTGGAGCGCGCCCGAGACCTCCCCTGGACCTTTAAGGCCGTCCAGGTTCAAATGGACTGCCGGAATGTCGATACCCTCCGCGAAAGAACGCTGCGGGTGGATCCCGAAAAAGAAGAGCGCTGCAAGGCAAAAGACCGCGAGAAATAAGGGCCGGATTCGCGGCTGCTCCATTCTATTTTCATGAAAAGTATTCATATATTTCCGCCCGTCTCCGTGGAAGGTTTCCCGCCTTGCGGCGCCGGGTCGCCGACGCACAGAAGGCTCATATTCTGGGGCGAAATGCCGACCAGGACATTGCGCTCCCCGGAGACTTTGACCATGATCAGGTGATGACGGGGTCCGAACGATTGTCTGGATAAGACTTCCATTGTCTGTGAAACGGGCCTCCTCGACAGGTTTCCCCATCGCTTAAGCGCGTATATAATAACGAGAAAAAGGCCAAGAACCAGCGCCAGTGCGCCACCCGTCTTCAAAAACAGCAATCCGTATGTCATTTGACCCAGCTTTCGGATATTGGCGCGGCGGCAGCCGCGCAGCTTATATAGCAATCCTTCGCGCGGCCGCCGAGAT
>JAJYTC010000182.1 GCA_021793275.1 Deltaproteobacteria bacterium
ATAAAGTCAACTACGGAATTTTGCATCTTTCCAAGGATTTGGTGAGGCAGCCGATCAAAAGATACACTTTCCGGCGGATAGAACATCTCCGGTGGGACATCGTGCAGAAGCTCAAAGAGCTTGATGGACGGATGACGGAGGATGGATAATGGAGGTCGGAGCCGGCATATCGCCAAAATCCTCGGATACATTACATCGGCGCCCTGCGACATGAGTTGAGATCATGAAGAGGCGCAAACTGATAAAGCATCTCAAGAAACATGGCGCGTGGCTATTGAGAGAAGGCGCCAAACACAGTATATTCCAAAAAGGATCGCTTAAAACTGAAGTTCCAAGGCATAGCGAAGTTGTAGACGAGCTTGCCCGGAAGATTTGCAGAGATCTGGATTTGCCCTCTCCGAGGTGAAATATGAAATACAGGGCGGTTGCAAAGAAAACGGGTGATTGGTGGATCGGGTGGCTCATCGACCTGCCGGGTGTTAACGCACAGGAAAAGACCTACGAGGAACTGATCGAGTCCCTCAAAACCGGGGCCGAAGACATGCTGCGCGCGGAAGTCCCTTTTGAGCCGGGAGCGCAGATGACTACAATCGAAATTCCCGATCCCGATTGGGCTGCATGACGCAAGGTAGCAGAGAACGGTATCGTCCCATTCACCCATTAACCGATTCACCGATCTGAAATGTGCTCCTGAGATATCCGGAGCAGTCCCATCGGTCAGGGGGGTGAAGATGAAAACAGTGAGAATTGTTTACTGGCAGGAAAATGACGGAATGTGGCTCGGCCACTTGGAAGCATACCCTGATTACATGACGCAGGGAGAGACCCTGGACGATCTGAAAGAAAATCTCAGAGACATGCTGAAAACCCTGAAAGACATCCCGCTGGTTCGAACACATGAAGACATGGCGGTGTAGTGAAAAGAAAACAGCTCCCGAAGTTAATCGAGGAAATGGGCTGCACCCTCATACGGCGTGGGGGAAATCACGACTGGTACCAAAATCAGTCGACCCGAATGTGCCAGCCCGTCCCCCGTCGTACAGAAATAAACGATAATCTGGCCAAGCATATCATTAAGATGCTTTCAAATTAGCTTCCCGGAAAATCTGCTGAACGCGGAAATCCCCGTTGCGTTCAAGAAGGGCCAGGGCGGTGGGTTTCACTCCGTTTCACCCACCCTACTTCCCTCCCGACGTGGTAAACCGTAGGATGGGTGGAGCAAAGCGCAACCCATCGCATCAATCTTGAACGCAGCTTCGTATAAATGAGCTACCCATTCACCCGTTCACCGATTAACCGTCCCTTATCGCATCTTCTTCTCCTCCTACCGATGATCGTTCTTCCCTTTGATTACGGAGGGGTGCTGCATTGGTTCTGGTGCGCGGTGGCGGGCGTCTTTCTGGTCGGCATGGCAATCCTGGTCGCGGTGGATGCAGAGTTTTTATCGGGCGGGATCGCGCGGTGTAATACGAATTTGGGTTCAGGATGCGTCCATTACGTAGAGACGAACCGTAGGATGGGTGGAGCGCAGCGCAACCCATCAAGTAAGATCCTGAACGCAAATTCATATAAGGTCTCCCGGAAATGGCCGATCGTAATAGCCGCTATCCTCGTTTTCCCGCTTATACAGCTTTTGCCTCTTCCGCAGAGCTGGATAGCGATCATAAGCCCTGAGCGGTGGGCGTGGCTTCACAGGGCGCGGGAAATTACCGGCCTCGACGGGTGGCCGAGCCTGTCCTATATTCCTCTTCGTTCGCTTTCCATGTACCTTTGGTGGATTTGCCTCGCCGGGTATGCACTGCTCCTCAAAAAAGCGATCGAAAATTCGGACGATTTCACGTGGTTCTTTAACGGACTTTTTCTCATAGCCGGCTTTGAGGCCGTATACGGCTTGCTCCAGGTGCTCATCCCCTCTCTCGGCGTCTTCGGGATTGATACCGGGCAGGTGGCTTGCGGCACTTTCATGAACAGGGACAATTACGCTGCGTTCCTCGAGATGATATGGCCGCTTCTCATGGCGAGGCTTCTTCGCCTCGATGTTTGGAAAAGCCGGGAAGAGCTTTCGTATTTCGATACGGCCCTTCGCAGGCAGGTCCGCCAGAAGCAATTCTTCCTGGCGCTCATTCTCGGCCTGGTCATTCTTTCTCTTTTCTTTTCCGAGTCTCGCGGCGGCATCCTATGCTTTTTCATCGTGCTCACGGTTTTCGTCCTCTTCGGTCCGCGGGCGAAACAGCGATGGATGCGTTTTCTGGTTGCCGTCCCCTGGATGGTTATGGTCCTCTATGGCGGCTACCTGGGTTTTGGCGAGATTGTCAAGCGATTCGAGATGATAGGAAATGACGCGCAGGGGCGCATCGAGATCTGGCAGGATTCCTGGCAGTTGATCAAAGACAATCCGCTGGTCGGAAGCGGCCTCGACTCCTACCAGCCCGTCATATTCCTGTACCAGAAAAACGATACCGATAACACGCAGATAGGCGCTGCGCACAATGATTATTTGCAGCTTGCGGCGGATATGGGGCTGCCGTTCGCTGCTGCTATAGTTCTTTTGCTCTGGGGCTACTGGTGGTTTACGGCGATTGGCCTGGCGAGGCGCAACCGTTTTAACGCCGATTCGGGCGGGGATGATCCCGCGAAGCGCGGGACCGCCCCCTACGGTGATTCCGACCGGTATGATCTCATACAGGTGGGCGCTCTTGCCGGCATGGCGGGCTTTCTGTGCCACAGCTGGGTGGAATTCAACTGGCAGATTCCCGCAAACCAGCTCTATTTTATGATGCTGTTGGTTTTTATGCGCTCGTCCGTTCGCTTCGCCCGGCCAAGGTTCGAGGGTAAAAGTAGTTAGTCAAACCTGCGCCGGGGCCTTTGGCGTTGCAACGGGAGCAAAAGATGGGGGAACAGTTCGATAAAACAATTGATATGGTTTACCCGGCGCGTGTTGATACCGTCAATGTCCCGTCGTTCGAAGCATACGAACCCGTTACGGACTTCGACGACGACTCGTTCGATATACGCGGCTACCTCGATGTCATTGTGAGATACAAGTGGATCGTGCTCGCCGTGGTCCTCATCGCCTTTTTGTCCACGCTGGTGTTCAGCCTCAGGGAAACGCCCCTCTATAAGGCCATGGGACGCATCGAGGTAATCCAGGAACCGATCAGGGTCACCAATTTCGGAGCGTTCGCGGCGCAGGCCGATCCGCGGGAAATCATGCAAACCCAGGTCGCGCTCATCAAGAGCAAGACCCTGGCCGTACGCGTCATAAAAAGGCTCGACCTCGATAAAAACCCTTCTTTCAACCCGGCCATGGGTCCGAAGAGCAAAGGCTCGAGCGGCGTGGCATCGCTTTTTTCTAAAGGGGAAAACGATGTTGCCGGTTTTATCGAGCAATCGATTGCAGGAAGAAAGGAAAAGACCCCGAGTTTTCTCAGCCCCCGGCAAGCCCTCCAGCAGAGCATCGCGGGCTGGATCACCCAAAACATCGAGGCGAAGCCTCTTAGAGGCACAAGCGTTATTTCGATTTCCTACAGCTCGCCCGATCCGAGGCTTGCATCCATGATCGTCAATGCTACCATCCAGGAATTGCAGTCCTGGCAGGTGGACAGAAAAATCCAATCCGCCGTGGATGCAAAAAAATACCTGAAAAAAGAAATCAAGATGGCTCGCATTCAGCTCGAAAATGCCGAAGGGGCACTGAACGACTACGCCGAAAAGGCGGGCATAGTTTCGCTGAATTCCACTCAAAACCTTGTATACTCGCAACTCCAGGACCTGAACAAGGCCTACACGGCAGCCCAGACCGACTTCATAAAAAAGCAGGCCCTCTACACAAGCGTCCAAAAACAGGGCGACCGGCCTCCTACGACGGTCAATGACCCGCTGCTGCAAACGCTGCGGTCGCAGTTCGCCGCCTTGAGCGTTCAATACAAGGATCGAAGCAAGGTCTTCAAATCGAACGATCTACAGCTCCAGCGCATGAAGGCCAAAATGGCCGATATCCAAAAACTGATGGAGAAGGAAAAGGCGCGGGTAAAGACCCAAGCCCTGGCTTCGATCAGGGACAACTACCTTACGGCCCTTCAAAAGGAACAGAGCCTCGGGCAGCAGGCCGCAAAAAGTAAAGAGCTTGCCCTGCAGCTAAACAAAAGGGCCACCCACTACAAAATACTCCAAAGGGCGGTCGATACGAGCAAGTCGATCTACAAGAGCCTTCTCGAACGCTCGAAGCAAATCGATGCAACGGCCGGAACACAGCTTACAAACATGCAGGTGGTGGACTACGCCGTTCCGCCACTTGCGCCGTATAAGCCGAATGTCGAAAAAAACCTTCTGCTCTCGCTCGTAGCCGGGACTATACTCGGGCTCGGCCTTGCATTTTTCCTCGAAAACATGGTCGATAACACCATAAAACGCATAGACGAGGTATTCGAGCGCTTCCGTATCCCGGTCCTGGGCGTTCTTCCTGTCGCCAAAACGGAGGAGATATTGCTCGGGATTGAAAACATCGTTATCAAAAAGCCGAAGGCCCCGATTTCTGAAGCGATTCTTTCCGCAAAGCTTTCGATTCAACTTTCGAGCACCTCGGAGGAGCAAAAAAAGTCCCTGGTAGTGACAAGCACGGCCGCAGAGGAAGGCAAAACCACAATCGCGGCAAACCTCGCGCAGGCATTCGCCTTTACGGAGGAAAAGGTGGTGCTGATAGACGCCGACCTTCGCAAACCCCGTCTGCATAAGGTCTTCGGTCTTAACGGGAACGGATCGGGGCAGCCAAGAGGCCTGTCTCATTATCTCAGCGGGATGTGCGACCTCCATGACGTCATTCATCGGACCGCACTGCCAAACCTCTATTTCATAAACGCCGGGCACAAGCCGCCCAACCCCACGCATCTTCTCTCATCGAGCAGGATGAAGGCGCTGATTGAAACACTCGAAAAGCAGTTCGACAGGATCATAATAGACGCGCCGCCCGCAAGCGGGTTCGGCGACGTGCTGGTGCTCGGCAATTTTTCCAGCGGAGTGTTGTTCGTGAGCACGCTCGGGAAGACGCACCGCGAATCGCTTCGCATCTTTCAGAAAAGCCTCTATAACGTCAGGGGCCGAATCATAGGGTGCGTCATAAACAAGCTCAATATCAGCAGCCATTACGGCGGCTATTACAAATACTACTCATACTATAATTCCGCATATTACGGAAAACGGGGCGAGGAAAAACAGTTCAGGCCGCAAGAGGCGATGCCGGTCCATGAAGAGGGCTCGCCCGTAGATCGGCGGAAGACATCATAGGGTCGCTGCGCAGAGGTTTATCCTCTGCCCGCCAGGAAGCTAATTATATTAGTATTAGTTACATCTTATGTCGATAAAGCGGTCGGTCGGAAGGTTTTTTTTCACTATTGCGCTTCTCGGCGCCGCCGGTTGGCTTTTCGTAAACGCATACGCGAGTTACCAGCTAAGAGCGAGAGTTCCGGAATTTATCCTGAAGAGCCCTCTGGCATCTTTATCCTCGACGGTGTGGCTCTTCAGGGGCAACTATCTCTACTTTGAAGCAAATGATCCTTCCGCCGCCGCCAGGTGCTACCGGAAGGCCGTCTCGATCGAACCCTCCTTCATCGATCCGTGGATCGGCCTGGCCAGGGCCGATCTGGCCAGTGGTAAAAAAGAGGAAGCCCGGCAGATTTTGCGGATGATCCTGCCGGTGACAGCCGATGTCGGCACCTGGAAATGGGACGAACTCCAGCTCGATTACGGCCTCGGGGACAATGCCGCTTTCAGCGCCTGCTTCAACTACATTCTGGTTCATCTTCCCGACCACGTTGACCAGGCGTGCCGCCTTGCAGCCGAGTTTTGGGGAGGCTGGGGAGATGCTTCAGCCCGGGTCTTACCGGGGGGCAGGACGGTTTTCCTCAACAGGTTGATCGGCTTTAGAAAACCCGGCGCCGCGCTCATACTGTGGAAAAAGATGCTGCAGGCGGGGCCTGTTCCCGACCGGAAGATGAAACTTCGCTTTTGCCAATTTCTTCTCGACTGCGGCCGGATCGGGGAGGCGAAAAAGGTCTGGAGCGAGTGGGAAGGCAATGGCTGCCCGGGGCTCCACAACGGCGGCTTCGAACAGGAACCGCTGAACACGGCGTTTGGATGGCGCATCGCGCCCGAGCGGGATTTTCTGATCGAGCGCACCTCCAGGGGAGCATACAGGGGCAAATGGTGCCTTCACCTGCGGTTTTCGGGAAAAAAGAACCTGGTTTTTAACCGGACCCTCCGGATCATTCCCGTCGAACCGGGCCGGGATTATGTTTTACAGTTCGCTCAAAAAGCCCGAAGTCTTACAACGAACCAGGGAGTTTATCTCGCTGTTGTCGGATACGGCTGCAAAGGCCTGGACGCGCGGAGCAAGCCGGTTACCGGGACCGTTGGATGGACCGGGGAAAAAATCGATGTGCCGGTCCCCAAGGGTTGCGAAGCGGTAGCCCTGCAAATTTGCAGGAATGAAAGCCTCAAATTCGACTGCGATATTTCGGGAGACTACTGGCTCGATGCTGTAAAGATGGACATTGAAAAGCCCGGCAGCGGCAATAGCCATTGAGAATCTCATGGGACAAACTTGATCGACATCCACAGTCACATACTTCCAGGGCTCGATGATGGAGCAGTGGACCTGGAAGAGGCCGTTTGCATGGCCGAACAGGCGGTCGAGGACGGCATCGAAGCCATTGTTTGCACCCCTCACTGGGTCCGCGGGTTCTTCGATAACGACCGGAAGAGGGTGTTGGAGGCTGTTGCGAAGTTTCGAGAAAAACTGGACGAACGAAACATCGATCTCACGATTTATCCCGGCGCTGAACTGCGCGTTGATGCCGATCTTGGCATTAAACTCGATGCAAAAGAACTCCTCACGCTCAATGACACGGGCCTGTATGCCCTGGTCGAACTGTCCCCGGAAAGCGTTCCGCTCGGGTTGGAAAAGCTTTTCTTCGAACTGCAGTCGATCGGCATAACACCGGTGCTTGCCCATCCGGAACGAAACCTGGCCATTATCGAAAACCCGGGCAAGCTCTACGCCTGGCTGGAAACGGGCATTCTCACGCAGATCACGGCCGCAAGCCTGCTCGGGCGCTTCGGAATGTCCGTGCAAAAATTTGCCGTTTATCTTTTAGAACACCGGATGGCCCATATCCTGGCAACCGATGCCCATGAACTGAGGATAAGGACCCCGAAGCTCTCCGAAGCCGTGAAGGTGGTCGCCCGCATAGCGGGGGCCGACGTTGCGCGGCAGATGGTCCATGACAGGCCTCTTGCAATCATTCGCGGACAGGACCTGTTCTGTCCTGCCCCCGTTCCTGTAAGCAGTCGGAAAAGCGATCTGGTCAAAAAATTTCTTCACTTTTTGAGTCCCCGAACCGGGTGATCGAAACCGGCAGGCGGAATGGCAAATGCAATATGAGGCCGGAGCAAGGACGGTCGTGAGTCTTGACAATCGTTTGAGCAGTCGAACGATATGGGCCATCATCTGTATTCTGTTCGGAGCTCAGGCAGTCGGCGCCGTTGCGGTTCAGCATTTGTTTCGGATGGATTTGAGGCAGGTTTATTTCCCCGTTTGTCTCCTTCTATCGGGATGCGCCGTAAGCGCCTTGTTTCGTGTTTTTGCCGAGTCCGGAAGACTTGGCCGCTGGCAGTGGTGGATCCCGGTGTTTCTTTTCGGCTTTGTGATTTTCACACTTTCGAACAGGTCATATCCCGGCGCGATGCCTGTATTCAGCCCCAAGGTTTTTCATCTCGTCGAGTACGCCACTTTGGGCCTGTTTCTCTGTTTCGCGCTGCTTCCCGTTGGGATCGAAAACAGGCCGACTGTGTTTTTCTCGAGCGTTTTATTGCTTGGCATCTTATTCGGGGCTTTCGACGAGTTGCATCAGGCATTCACTCCCGGCAGGCACGCGAGTATTTTCGATGTTTTTTTCTGGGACTTTCCCGGGACCGCTATCGGGCTGGGAATTTTTCTCGTTATTCGACGCCTCGACAGGGACCATTAACCTGTCGGAAACAATCCGGCGGACCTGCCAACGGCGCCTGGAGCTTTCTGCCCGGGGACTTCCCGGTGGGCGCGGTAAAACTTACCCCGCTTCGCTCCCACACCCACCCTGACCAATCAAAAGAGGATGGAAATGAAAAAAATCTATCCGGGACTCGTTACATTGATAGCGGTCCTTTGTCTCGCCCTGTTGTTTGCCGGTTCGGCGGGGGCGACAGGCATCAACTCCCACAGCGGCCTGGCGCTTTCCGCCGGCCCGGGTTCCCGGCCGATATTGGAGCAGGCTTCGAGAAGTCCCGTCCTGCTCGCAGAAAGCAGCGGTGGCAGAACTGTATTTTCCTCCTCTAGAGATGCCAATACGAAGAGCTACATAGTGCCGCCACCACCACCTCCTCCACCTCCGCCACCACCTCCTCCTCCGCCGAGGAAGAAAATTCCGCCGCCGCCCCCGTAGCATCGGCTGCATAGCAGGCAAAGGGCATGACAAGAATTCAAGCCTTGCCTGAAATCATAAGAGAAGTCGAAATTTTCCAAGACTGAAACTCAATGCCGGACCTGATGCGGGACGTAACGGATTCTTGGGACCCCATTATGAATTGGCCCTTAATTTCAAGCTGTGCGCTTCGGAACCCGA
>JAJYTC010000183.1 GCA_021793275.1 Deltaproteobacteria bacterium
ATAGTTCCACCTCTCTGCAAAGCGAAGGCATGAAAGTCTCGGTAAAATTGAGGATTTTTCGGTACTCGGAGCCCGAGTCCACTACGAGCTTGTCAACTTCCTTGGTGAAAAGGTCCCGGACCGCGCGAAGCGTTATATCCAGCTCCTGGTAGATCAGGCAAGGCGCCGGAGCGCTTTCGGACCTTCGCTGGATGGTTTGCCAGAGCCGAGCCACAAAATCGGACTCGGATCTTAACTTTTCACCTTCGGCCCCCTCGGCGGCTGTGCGGACGATAAATCCGCAATGAGGCGGCTTAATTTCACACATTATGTCGCGCAGCCGCTTGCGTTCCTCTTCGTCCTCAATTCTGCGCGAGACTCCCACGCGATCCATCGTGGGCATGAAAACCAGGTTTCTTCCGGGAAGCGTTATATGAGTCGTTATCCTGGCGCCCTTGCTCCCGATAGGCTCCTTGGCCACTTGCACCAGGATCTCCTGCCCCTCCTGAAGCCGATCCTCTATGGGAGTGGAGTTGAAGGTGCGGTGAAAGCCGGTCTCATTGAATTCGTCCCCGCACTCCTCGATAGCCTCGCCGGCGCGATTGTCCCCGTTATCATCTACGGGCGACGATACAAGGAGTTGTTCGATTTCGCCCATAGGCTGATAAACGTCGCTGACGTAAAGAAAGGCGGCCTTATCCAGACCGATGTCCACAAACGCCGCCTGCATGCCGGGCAGGACCCGCACTACGCGCCCCTTGTATATGTTTCCCGAAATCCCCTTATCTGAGCTTCTTTCAATATAGAGTTCTGCAACCTGCCCGTTTTCGACCAGCGCTACGCGAGTTTCAAATGCATTGCTGTTAATAATCAGTTCAGCCGACATTTTCTTTCCCCCGCGGGTTTTAGCAATATGACCCAATCTTGCAAATCAGGCAGTTTTTCAGCTCCTCGGCCCGCGCGCCGGCAAGGCTTTCAAGAATCGCCATGGGCCTGAAACATAAGCCGGGTGTTTCGTAAACATCCATTTCCAGGGAACTTTCCCCGGCTTTACGCATATCCAGAAGCACACGCCCCAGGTTTGCCGTTGCCTGCCCCTTTTTTGTCTTTTTTGTCAGCACAGTGTCGCCGCTCTTCGGCCATACATCCAGGAGAAGACCGGTGATCGAGGGCTCCAACCCGGACACAAGATATACGCCCCGGCTTGCAGGGGGCGGCGCCGGTTTCTTGGCGACCCGCTCGACGACGCTGATTCTGATCAAGCCGTTGCACTGGCCATTCAACCGCTCGCGCATCAATGCGGTATCGACCCTTTCACTCAACGAGATGTATGCCTCGGCCACTATGGTTTCCATTCCGAGCGGCAGCGCTTCTCCAAAGGAAATTTTGGGATGCGGATTAAAGCCCTTGCTGAATGCCGCCGGAAGGTCCGCTCGCCTGAGGGCCCTTTCCAGAAGGGCAGCTATCTCGAGTTGCCCGAAAAATCGAGCCTTCCCGAGCTTCGAATAAATCACCCTGTAGAGAAATTCACTTTGCTCGGCGGCGGCCCTCACCCCGTTGCCGGACTTTTCATCCCTTGTTCTTGGCTCAAACTCCCTGTGGATAAGCGGAGAAATACCATTATGATCGCAGACGCCGCACAGGGAGCATCGTCCCTGCCGACAGTCGGGAGTGAATTGTTCGCCCATCGCCTTTTCATATTCGCTCCACAGGTAGCTGCGCTCAACACCCGCCGACAGGTGGTCCCACGGCAGGATTTCATCGCGGTCCCTTTCTCGTTCGGCATAAAAGCGGGCGCTTAGCCCGGTTTCTTCCAGGGCCTGATGCCAGACGGCTTCCCTGAAGTGGTCGCTCCAGCCGTCAAACCTTGCTCCCAACTCCCATGCACGCTTTAACGCAGCTCCCAGCCGCCTGTCGCCGCGCGCAAATACCGCCTCCAGGATGCTGGCGCCGGCCATGTTCCACTTGAATCTCAGGCCGGGCTTTCTCAGCTGCTCCTTAAACATCCGGTGGCATTGCTCTATCCGGTCTGCCGACATCTGGGCCGACCACTGGAAAGGAGTAAGAGGCTTGGGAACGAAGGTAGATATGGCTACGTTTACCGACGACCTCGTTTTCTTACCCTTTTCCCGGACCCTCATGCACAAATCGACTATAGCGTCCCGGTCCGCCTGGGTCTCTCCGGGAAGGCCCATCATGAAGTAGAGCTTTATGAGCCGCCAACCCATGTCGAATGCGGCTTGGGCGGCGTCGAGCAGGTCAGAGTCGCTTATTCCCTTGTTTATGATTCGCCTCAAACGCTCGCTCCCGGCCTCCGGGGCCAAAGTAAAACCGGTTTTGCGAACCTTCCTGACGTGTTCCATGAGTGCCGGGGTTAAGGTTCCTACGCGCATCGAAGGAAACGAAACGGCAATCCTGCGGGGTTCGAGTTCCTCGACCAACTCCCCCAGTAATTCCTGTATCCGGCAATAATCACCGGTGCTCAAAGACAGCAGCGCGACGTCTTCAAAGCCGCTGCAGGCAAGCGCTCTTTTTGCGGCATCGAGCACGTACTGCGGCCCACGTTCCCGCACGGGCCGATAAACAAAGCCGGCCTGGCAAAAACGGCATCCTCGCGTGCACCCCCGCGCAATCTCCAACCCAAGGCGGTTGTGAACGATGTCGAGGACCGGTACAAGCGGCTTTTCAGGAACCGGGCAGATCCTGTCAAGCTCGGGGACGACTCTTTTTACGACTCGGGTGTAGTCGGAAAACCTAGGCTTTACATCGGCTACTGCGCCCCCTTCGAAATAGGAGACTTCGAAAAACGAAGGCACATAGACACCGGAAATACTGCGGAGCGCCGAGAGAAAATCCTCCCTGGACTTTGCGCCTCTACGTTTCCAGTCCTGGTAAGCATAAATGATCTCGGGCAGGACCTCTTCGGCTTCCCCGAGGACGAAAAAGTCGAAAAAATCCGCCAGCGGCTCGGGATTGAACGCGCACGGACCGCCCCCGATCACGAACGGATGGGCGGTGGTTCTATCGCGGCTGTAAATCGGCGTCCGGCCAAGGTCGAGTATGGTCAGAATGTTAGTATAGCTCAGTTCATACTGGAGGCTCACCCCCAGGAAATCGAAATCGCAAAGAGGCTGCTCGGTTTCGATCCCTCTTAGCGGCTCGGATTCACTTCTCAGTTTGTCTTCGTAATCGGGCCATGGAGCGTATACCCTGTCCGCCATCACTCCTTCAGCCCTGTTTAATTGATGATAAAGCAACTGAAGTCCCAGATGACTCATGCCTATTTCGTAGACATCGGGAAATGCGAGAACAAAACGGACCGAAGCGTTCTCGAAACTTTTGCGGTAAGCGTTGAGTTCCAGGCCTATGTATCGGCCGGGTCTTTCTACACACGTCAAATTGTTATCGAACATTATCCTTCTAATATGCCTTTCATATCGAAACGGGCCCGGTTGGGGGCTTCGGGGAGAATGCGCACATCCTGCAGAGCAGCCGGAGCGCAGGCCTGCCGAGCGTACTCGGCCCGCACCATGCGCAAAACAGCTATTGCTAAATCTTTACTTATACTTATGGGTACGGTCCTGTGTCAACAAAAAAGCTGGACAGTGATTAGCTGGTGTCCATCGGCAAACCCGTGTCCTGAGGGCGGGGGGCACGATGATACCCCCTCGGCGCCCTCAAGGTTTATACCACTGTTCGAGCCCCTGGAGCTATTCCCTTTTCCGGGATCGAGTTCTTTATTGATTTTGCTGCGCTTTTTGCCGCGCGAACTCCCTGATGATTTTTTGAGCCAGTAATGGAGCATTTCCAGCAGCGCGGTTGTTGATTATGATATTGATCCCCACGTTGTTCTCGACCGCCTCACACATCAGCCGGGCAGTCTGGTGAACCATTGCGGGCTGTATCATGTTCTCGACGATCCGGTCGAAGGGAAAGGCCCTGGCATAGGCGTCCTCGTAGCGAACCCCTATCGGGGTCATGAGCCGAACTACAGCCTCGCCCCCGGCAGTGATAAAGCGGTTTCCGGCTCTTGAAAACTGGGCCTTGAGGCTGGGCAGCCAAGTCCAATGCGAGAATATCTGCCCGATGCCATGTTTTTTGAGAACATCTCTTACTGCCTTGCACGAATAGGCTCCAGTGCGAAGCTCGACGTGGCGCCTGTTGTCGGGCGGAATAGAGCTGAAAAAAATGTCGAGCCGGGCTGCGAGTTCCTCGGCGGGCATACGTTCGGACTGCCTCTGATACTCCTGCTCGAAAATTATGCCTTTAAGGTTCGATCCGAGCAGGTCGCAGGCGGGCTTATAGAACTGGCGGGTAAATGGTCCCGAGGCAAGATAGTTTTCGTTCGCAGCGTAGTCATCTCCGCGCCTCAGCTTCTGAGCAAAGAACATCTGGGGCGCCTTTATAAAAACCTTGTCTTCGGGCCCGAGGCGCATCGAATATTGCTTGAGGGTATTGTAGCAGGACGTAGGAGCCCCGTTTTCGATTAGAGGAGCGTAAAAGGTGTAATCTATTTCGAGCGCCCTGAAGTGCCGGAAGTATTCGCGAACCGAATCCACGGGCAGAACTTCCTCGCGGAAGGCGCTTTTGCCAACCTTTTTGGCGCGGCTGGTTATTCGGTCTTGGTAAAGCTCTTCGGTATAAATCTGGCCCAACCAGCCTTTGTAGCGGTCGCTCGCCGTTCCGATGGAGATCAGCGGGTGAACGGAGCGGAAAAAAAACTTGTCGGCCAATTGCAAGGCTTCGACATCGGTGAGTCCGTATCCGTCCATAAGCATCAGCAGGCCGGGAGTCTCAGTCGAAAGGTCGTCCCGCATGGGGAGTTAAGGACTTCGATACCGCCGTTGTGCGCTTCGACGACTTTCTTTACGATTGGAAGTCCGAGGCCCGTGCCTCCTTTTCTGGTAGTGAAAAAAGGCGAAAAAATATCTTTTCGGATTTCACAGGGAATGCCGGCGCCTTTATCGCTCACATCGACCACCAGGTCTTTGCCCAGCCTGCGATGAACTATTCTTACCGGCTGACCTTTGGGTGAAGCTTCGATGGCATTGGTCAGCAAATTGATCAAAACCCGCTTTATTCGCATGGGATCGAGCGGCAGGGCAGGTATGGGACCAAACGCCTCGATCTTCAGCTCGATCGCTTTCGCATCGGCCAGGGGTTTTGTCACTGCGACGCTTTCAGCCAGTATGGGACCGATATGCTCGAAGGATTTCCGCAGTTCCACGGGTTTGGAGAAGTCCAGCATATCTTCGACCATTTTCTCGAGCCTTTCGGTTTCCTTCAAAATAATTTCGGTTTTCACCCAATGGGGATCCGCCGGTCCGAGGTGGCGCTGGACCTGTTTGGCAAACCCTCCGATGGCTACCAGCGGGGTTTTCATGTCATGGGCGACGCTCGAGAGCGCCCTGCCGATTCCCGCCAGGTTTTCGGTGTCCTTTAGCGCCTTTATGGACCGTTCCCGCTCTATGAGTTTCCACATGCCGTCCATTAAAAGCGTCAACTGCCTGAGGTCCGACTGGTCATAACTGCCGGCTTTTTTCGCAACCACGGTGACCGCGGTTGCCCGCTCCCCGTCGCAAACGGAAATGCTCATGAACCGGCGAAAAGGAGCCAGAGAAAACGGCAGCCCTTTTCCGGCGGCTTCGAGGTCCGAAATTTCATTTGCAACCACCGGCTGCCGGTATTTGATCGCATCGGCCCATGTTCCAGCCTCCTCGGTGCGGGCGCCGGCAAGTGGCGCATGAGCCGAGAGCCACGCACACCAGTTGACGACTTTTTCTTCTTCGTCGAGAAAACCGATCGCGCCGGTCTCACTTCGAGTGAGCTTCAATTCCTGTTCGAGCACGTAATGGGCGATCTCCTTCTCGGAGGTCCACGGGACCTGGCTGAGGTTCAACAGCGCCTCGAGCCTTTTTTCGTTAAGGCGCTGCGCTTCCTCGGCCCGCTTTCGTTCGGCGATCTCGATCATGAGCGAGAGGTTTGCGTTGGCCAGTTCCTCCGTTCTTCTGCGGACCCTCATTTCCAGGTCGTCATGCGCATTGCGCAGCTTTTCCTCGATTTCCTTCCTGTCGGATATATCAAGGCAGTACTCGATAATTTGGGACACCTCTCCCGTTTCGTCCAGGATCGGGTAACCGTGAACTTCCACGTGTCTGGCCCTGCCTTCGTGATCGTAGTGGATATGTTCGGTTATGAGCGGCTTGCCCGTTTTGCGGATTTCCTCAAGAGGACAATCATGCTCCTTGTCCGAGCAGGGCTGGTCGGTCCTGTGAAACATGGAGTGGCATTTTACGCCGCGCGGAAGGTACCCCGGTATTGCAGCGTTATTGGCGAGCACAACACTGAAGTCTTTGGCGTCGACTACGTAAAAAGGGTGGGAGAGCGACTCAAGGACAGTCCTGAGAAAGGAGTTTTGCTGCACTATCTTTTCCTCGGCCCTTTTCCTGTCGGTTATGTCACGGGCGGTACCGATCAGGCCTATGATGGATTCGGCTGAATAGAGCGGGGCGCACTGGAATTCGAAAACGCGGAAGCCGCCGGATTTTACCACTATTCGAGCCTCTCCGGGCGGCAGCGCCTCGCCTTTCAGAATTCTTCGCCTGCATTCCTGCTGCGGCTGACGGTCTTCGGGATGAATGAGCAGATTGCAATCTCTGCCAATCCATTCCGCGGTTTTCCAGCCCGTTGCTCTTTCGAAGGCCGGGTTTAACGATGTAATGGTGTCATCGGCGTCGACAGTGAAAGTCAGATCCAGGGAGCTGTTTACGAGCGACCGGTATTTTTCCTCGCTTCTCCTGAGAGCCATGTCGATGGCAAGGCGCTCATCGACCTGCATCCGGAGTTTGAGGTTCATCGCCTGCAGCTCCTCTGTCCTGAGTTTGACCAGCTCTGCCAGGTTTTCCCTGTATCTTGCCAGTTCGAGCTCGGCTTTTCTCCTTTCAACCGCGTACCGGATAGACCTTCGAATCGCCCTGGCGTTCAACTCGTCCTTTGCCAGGAAATCGGCGGCGCCCGTGGCGAGGGCCTCCTCGCAGGAATGTGCTCCGTCATGGGGCGCAAGGAAGATCACTGCCGCTTGAGCGCCTCTCCTCCTTGCTTCCGACAACAGGTCGAGGCCGCTTCGCTCCCCCAGGGTGTAATCGAGCAGGCATGCATCATAGCAGGGATCGCTCAGGGCGGCCAGCCCGGACTCATAGGAGTCCGCCCAGTCCAGGTTCGGTAGTTCGATGGCCGATTCAGCCAGGAGCGTTCTTATTATAAGGAAGTCTTCTTCCTTATCGTCGATAAGAAGTATCCTGAGTTTCTCAAACGAATCCATCAGCTTGCCTTAAAAGAGCGGGACCGGGTCCCTCTGCGAACACGACAGCGAATATCTATTTTTTTATGATATCCGGAAGCGGCGCAGATGACAATGCGCAACCAACACCGATCTCTGTTCGACTTCACACCGAGACCTCCCGCTTTGAATCTGCGAGCGGCCCCGGACAGTTTCCCGCCCACCTGGAGACGATTCGATTGAAACACGTCGTAACAAAGGATCGCGCAGGAAACAGGAGGAAAGACTTCAGAAAGAAATGCAATCTGGAGAAGGCGGCGGAGTTTTCCCGTTCTTCCTGTGTTTGCATGAGTCTTTATTCATCCGGGGCCGGAATGTCAAGGCGGGCGAATTGCGATTGTGCAACGTGATATACTGATATTGGCCAGTACGGAAAGCATGGGGCAGGAAAATGGCTAAAGAGGTCCTGGTCTGAGAATAAGTGCGTGAAATTCTTCCATACGCCGAAATACATATGAAAAGGCAAAGGGCAAAAGCGCGGCGAGCTGCTCACTTCCCCCAACCCTCTCTTTTCGAAGAGAAAAAGTTAATGCCCGAATGGAAAAAATCCGATAGCCCTATTGAGAGGAAAACTGTGCTGAAAAGAATAACGCTTCCGGATGTCAGCCGCCTCTTTCGATTTGCGCTTCGATTACAGTTTTCCCTTGCGGTCCTCTTGACGGCGCTAAAAAAGCAATGCTCTGCAAACAAAACAACAAAACGGTGGTATGACGGTCATGGAAGTAGAAGGATAAAAATGAAATAGAGGTTATCTATTTCATAAAGTAATAGTAACTCGAAAACAAAAGGATACTGGAAATGAGCATATTCAATAATCTAAAGATGCAACACAAAATGTTTTTCCCAAACGTATTGAATATAATTTTATTTATCGCAATTATATTTTTCTTTGTGAATTCAGGTAGTATGATCAAACGTCTTTCTAAAGAACAGAAATATGCAGACAACGATATGAATTCGATACAAAATGCATCTCTCAATATTCAGAAATATATGAGTCATAGCATTTCCTACTCCATGCTTAACCATAAATATAGTGCAATACTGAAGCAATTGAATAATCAGACAATATCTGCCAGGCTTGAAAAACTATGGAAAAATGTTAGTGAAATTAATCGAATGCGTTTGGAAAACAATGTAATTGGAAATCAAATTGACACGTTAGCCAACAATTCCATACTACAATCCAATACATATATAAAAAATATTGTCACGCAACTGGCAAATAAAAATACCAGACCGAACGTAACTACGTTGGAAATGCTGGTAATCGGTGGTGCGGACAACAATACATCATATAATTACCAATTAAAAGTGGCGTTTGCCAGGATGA
>JAJYTC010000184.1 GCA_021793275.1 Deltaproteobacteria bacterium
TTATGATAAAAAGGTAGGGTCTTACGTGTTGGCTGGACTTAACTGATTGACTTTACAATGGAAATACGCTTCCAGATACAAGAAGTCTTAAACTCCTGTCAAAGTATTTTCTTATTAAATTTCCATACAGGCAAAGGCCCCACCAGCTGGGTTGGCAGCCCAAGTTCGAGACGCCGGTGGATAGTAAAAACCACAGCTCAGAACTAAAGCATACGGAAGGGGTTTGAAGGAAACTCGCAGCATATTGACTCCCAGCCCGGGCCTGCGAGGCCCGACAGCAGAATTTCCATGTTGGACCGACCGGTCATTTGCTGGGCGAGAGGCTCCTCCTCCGCCTGCCTGATATGAAAGCTTCGATATCGCTCGACCGCCTGAGGGTCGTCAGGACGCCCCCGCTCGGCGGTGTGGGCAATGGCATATAGATCAGCGCAGCGTAGCTATCGCGTACAATCTGCGCCACTGGAGGGCAAACGCCTTTACTTCCCCTGCCGCCTCCTGCCGCTGACAACGGTTTGGCCTCTTTGACTTTTCCGGCAGAGGCCCCTTACTGGTCGGCTCCCGAGCCATCAGGGCAGACTTTCCCGCCTGTTCTGTTCCTGCCCGATAAGTTCACCATATTTCGCCTGAATGTGGTATGAGAACCGGACGGACAATCGTTGTTTGGACATCTCCCAGGAGCCAGGAGGAACCGACGTCATGAATTCAAAACTGAAAAGTCTTTTCTGCCCCGAATCAGTGGCCGTTATCGGGGCGTCGAACAGTTTCGACAAACTGGGCTATCATGTCATGAAAAGCCTGGTCGAGGGCAAATACAAAGGGCGGATTTTTCCTGTGAATCCCAAGGCCCGAGAAATATGGGACATAAATTGTTACCCATCTCTTAGCGCGGTCATGGAGCCGGTCGATCTTGCCGTGATAGCGGTACCGGCCCCGTTTGTACCCGACACCCTCCACGAATGCGGAAAGAAGAACGTGAAGGGGGTGGTGCTGATCACCGCGGGGTTCCGGGAGATCGAGGATTCCAAAGGGGAGGCGCTCCAGGAGGAAATAGGAAGGATAGCCCTGCAGTACGAACTTCCCGTGATCGGCCCGAATACCTTTGGATACGTAAATAGGACCTTCGGGGTCAACGCCTCTTTTACACCGGAATTTTCCCGGATGAACCAGGGAGGCATCGCGCTCGTAAGCCAAAGCGGGGGCTTTTGCCACCTGTGCGGCTTTTTGGGTCTGAAACAGAGGATGGGCATATCCAAACTGATGAGCCTCGGCAACCGCCTTAACGTCGGATTCCCCGAGCTTTTGAAGCACCTGGTCGAAGAAGACGAAGCCACCAGGGTAATAGCCCTCTACATTGAAGGACTCGACAATCCCGGGGAGCTGCTGGACACAGCCAAATCGGTCAGGGGCAGAAAACACATAATCGCATATAAGTCCGGGAAGAGTGAAAAAGGTGACAGTGCCAGCCGATTTCATACCGGATCGCTCGCGGGCGATTACCAGATATGGAAAGGGGCCCTTCGCCAGGCAGGCATACTCGAAGTCACTTCCGCAGAGCAGATGATCGATGCTGCCAAGGCCCTCGATGTGTGCGCGCCCCTTAAAGGGCCCCGCATCGCCGTGCTCTCGGGCCAGGCCGGCCCGGGAATGATCGCCGCCGACGCGGTCGAGAAGGCCGGACTCAAACTTGCCCGCTTTTCGGCAAAAACACAGGAGACCATAAACGGGCTTCTTCCCCCGATCGCCATTCGTTCCAACCCGGTCGACATGGGTCCTGCCTGGTATGACGCGAAAAGCAGCCTCGAAATTCTAAAGGCGGCTGTCGAAGATGAAAACACCGACGGGGTTATTTTCATCGCCATGTTCGCATCGGCGAACGTTGGCCTGGCAAAAGCGATGGCAGAGTACCTGAAAAACGTTGCGCCTTTCAAAAAACCCGTCGCAGCCGTCTTTACGGCCCCGAGCGGAATATGGGAAGAAGAGATCGCGGAGCTCGACGGAGCTAAGGGCATCTCCGTTGTTCCCACCCCGGAAAGGGCCGGAGCGGTCATGGGAGATCTTTTGAGAGCGAACCTGCTCTGCTCGGTGAATGCATGAATGGGTGAGTCGGGGAATAGCTGAATGGGTTTCGGATTCACCAAATGGAGAGGTCGATATGGAAAAACTTTTACTGGGGGTGGAGGCTCTCGGCTTTCTTGAGGGTGAGGGTCTGAAGGTGCTCGAGAGCTGTCTGGCAAGGGATGAAGACGAGGCTGCAAAAGCGGCTGCGAGGATAGGGTTTCCGGTAGCGCTGAAGATTTCTTCTCCCGACGTCGTTCATAAAACCGAAACAGGGGGAATAAGAGTTTTTCTCAAAAGCGAGGAGGAAGTCAGGCGGGCTTTCCGGGAGATCGTCGAACGGTTCAAATCGGAAAATCCCGAAAAGCGGATCGACGGAGTCATGGCGCAGAGACTGGGCAGTGGCTTCGAACTGATCGTCGGAACGCGAAAGGACAAGCAATTCGGCCCCGTACTGATGTTCGGGCTCGGGGGAATATTCGCCGAGGCGATAAGGGACGTTTCCTTCCGGCTGATCCCGGTCGAGGCGAGGGACGCGAGGGAAATGGTCGAGGAATTGAAGAGCTATACGGCTCTAAAGAACCCCAGGAGCGGGACGGTCGACATTGCCTCCATCGAGGACTTTCTCATGCGGGTATCGGGCCTCATGGAAAGGCACGAGGAAATCGAGGAAATGGACCTTAACCCCGTCTTCGTTACCGGGAGCGATATCGAGGTCTGCGACGCGAGGATCAGGATTGCTCCGTTTAACGCTGCGCGAGGGCAAAAGTAAAGAATTCCGCACTTTTGCCTTTTGACTTTTGACCTTTGACTTGTTAGCTCACTGCCCGGCGGAATAGAGGGGGCTGGAGCGATGAGCGCTCGCCCGTTCCAATGCGCTCCGTATAACCTGCTCAGTCCCCCGGGTCATGTCGTAGCGGCCCAGGTCCCCTACGGGGACGAAACGGCAGTCGTCGGCGTCGGTTCCCGCTACGGGTTCCCCGCTGACGATCTCGCAAAGAAAGTCCAAAAGGATGTAGTGGTACTCGATTCGGCCCTGCCGGTCCAAGATGACCCGGTCGAGGGCGGCCACGAGGTCGATTGTTCTTACCTCGATTCCAGCCTCTTCGAGGACCTCTCTGCAGACCGCCTCATCAAGGGACTCGCCCACTTCGACGAGTCCCCCCGGGATCGACCACTTACCCGCTGCGGGGGGGCTGCCTCTTTTTACCAGCAGCACTTCCGTTCCGCGAAACACGATCGCCCCCACGCCGGTGAAGGGCCTCTCGGGATAACGTCTGTTCATGAGCACTCCTGGCGCCCCGTTCGGCGCATTCTCAAAGTCCTTTGCGACCCACTTCCGTCTTCCTTCCCCCTCCTTGTTCCTCCGCCCTCCGCTCACGTTTGGCCTTGACGAAAAATGGGGGAATGGTATCTTTGTCGCCTGGGCAAATCTGTTTTTTGCATCTGAGGCCCTTTGATAAAGTTTCAACAATTCAGTCAGGGACAACCCGGCAGGCGCGTACAGCCTGACTGAGGTTTCCACCTAAATGCATCATCCCGCCACAGCCGGTTTTATCCCTGCTCGATTTTACCGGGGAATTGTGCAATGAAACTGTTTGTGCCTTTATTGACGACATTTTTGTTCATTACCTGCGCTTGCCATTCCTTACCGGCGCAGACCCAAAAACAACTTCAAACCGCCAAAGCCGCGCCCGTCCTGAAACTCCAACTCAAAAAGGCGGTCATGTGCCAGCGTGTCGAAAACCTTACGCCGGTCGATCCCGGCGCGGTGTTCTCAGTATCTTCCGGCCAGGTGTGCTGCTTTACCTCTTTCAATCCTGTGCCGCGTCACACCGTTATATACCACAAGTGGTATCACCGCGATCAGCTGAGCACTCAGACCCGGTTGCGTTTATATCCTAAAAAGTGGTCCACTTACAGCGTAATCCAGCTCCGGGAGACCGACAAGGGACCATGGCGCGTCGAGGTAGTAGGCCAAAACGGGCACGTTTACGATGTCCTGCGGTTCAGCATAACTAATTAAAGACATGGTTTTTTCATGGGCGGTTTTTTAACCTTCATTTCCACCATCCGATGGCAGGATATAGTCGATGTATTGATAAACAGCTATATCCTTCTGCGGGTCTATATCCTTTTTCAAGGCACCAACGCCTTCCGCGTCCTGGTAGGCATCACCTCGTTGTGGCTGGCCCAGGAGCTTGCCGCCAGCCTTGGCCTGATTCTCACCAGTTGGGTGTTACGCGGCATAACCGCAGCCGCGGCCATTATCATAATCGTCGTATTTCGCAATGAAATACGCTCTGTCCTGCAGGTGCGCAATATTAAGACATTTCTGTGGGGATTTCCCGCCAGAGAACAGCGCACGCCTGTTGACATCATAGCCGACAGCGTCTTCGTGATGGCGAAAAAGCGGATCGGCGCCCTGCTCGTTTTTCCCGGAAACCAGGACCTTGGCGAAGTGATTCACGGGGGGATTCCGTGGAACGGCCAGGTGTCGCACGAAATGCTGATGAGTATATTCTGGCCGAACGGTCCGGTCCATGACGGCGCGGCCATAGTCAAGGGCGAGCAGATTGCCGAAGTGAGCGCTCTTCTGCCTCTTACCCGCAGGCACGACCTTCCATCCGAATACGGGACCAGGCACAGGGCTGCGGCAGGCCTGGCAGAAGAGTCCGACGCCCTGGTCGTAGCGGTGTCCGAGGAGCGCGGAAGCGTGATCGTGGCCAAGGACCGCAAACTCACCCCTGTAGCCAACAGCAAGGCGCTGTCGCAGGCAATTAAAAAACACCTCAAGATGCCTGAAATCAGTCCCGCCATCCAGCGCAAACGCGAAAGGCTCAAGCTCGCGGCGGCGGCTTTCGTCTCGTTTCTGATAATCTCGGGAATATGGCTGGCTTTTACCAGGGGCCAGGACACCATCATAGCTTTGAACGTACCCATCGAGTACGTCAACAGGCCGACAACCTACGATATTCTCGACACTTCCGTTGATGAAGCGCGGCTCCAACTCTTCGGCTCCAGCGCCCTTATAAGGTCGCTGGGCCCCGAGCAGGTAGCAGTGCGAATCGACTTGAGTAAAGCCACCAAAGGCCGCAATACGTTCGCCATCACACCCGATGATGTTATTCTGCCTCCCGGCATCTCGGTCAACAGGATAGAGCCGACTACAATAGAGGTGACGCTGGATACCTCGACGTCCAAGGAGATTCCGGTCCAGGTGGATTGGACCGGCCGGCTGCCTGAAGATATGGGCCTGATGGACGTGAGTGTGGTGCCGCCGACAGTCAAAGTGGTAGGCGGCAGCCTGACCCTTGCTAAGGTGGATACGATTTATACCTGCCCGGTGCGGGTGGGCACTCTTTCCAAATCGGGCACGACCACGGCTGAAATAGTCCTCAGTCCGCCATCGCTCAGACTGTCGTCTTCGAGTCCGAGCATGGTGACGATACGTTACCGGCTGGTGGGAAGAGGTGCGCAGGAAAACCAGTAAGGCGGCATCCCTCCGGATATCCGGCCCGATATCCGGAGGGACGTGGGATCGGGTCTTTGGCCGGCTTATTTTGCGTACCCTATCTTCTGTGCCGCTTCCTTGATTACCTCCAGCGCCGACGGGTCTTCGATCGTTGCCGGGGTAGCGTATTTTTGACTGTCGGCGATCTTTCTCATGGTTGCGCGCAAAATCTTTCCCGACCTGGTTTTCGGCAGCCGAGGCACGATCACCGCGCTCTTGAAGCAGGCAAGAGGACCGATTTGATCTCTCACCATCTGCACCAGTTCCGCTGAAATCTCATCGGCTTCACGAGACACACCGGCTTTGGTGACATAGAAGGCGATGGGGACCTGGCCCTTGAGCTGGTCTTCGGCGCCGATTACAGCGCATTCGGCGACGTCCGGATGCTGGGCGACCACTTCTTCCATGGCCCCGGTCGAGAGCCTGTGTCCAGCCACGTTGATGACGTCATCGACCCTGCCCATGATGTATATGTACCCGTCTTCGTCCATATACCCGCCGTCTCCGGTGAAATAATATCCGGGATAGGCGCTCGTGTAGGATTCTTCAAATTTCCTGTCGTTTTGCCACAGGGTGGGAAGATTTCCGGGAGGCAGAGGGAGCTTCACGGCAATAATGCCCTGCTCGTTGGGTCCGAATTCTTTACCGGTCGCGGAGTCAAGAATCTTGACGTTATATCCGGGCACCGGTTTGCTTGCGGACCCGGCCTTTATCGGGAACAGCTCCAGGTTGCGGAAGTTCGCGCAAATCGCCCAGCCCGTCTCGGTTTGCCACCAATGATCGATAACGGGAACTTTGAGCAAATCAGTGGCCCAGAAATAGGTGTCGGGGTCGGTTCTCTCGCCGGCCAAAAACAGGGTTTCAAAGCAGGAAATATCATACTTTTTCAGATATTCTCCCTTGGGATCCTCGCGCTTGATGGCCCTGAACGCCGTGGGAGCGGTGAAAAGGGCTTTGACCTTATGCTCGGAGATCACGCGCCAGAAAGCGCCCGGATCCGGGGTGCCCACCGGTTTTCCCTCGTACATGACCGTCGTTGCCCCCGAAAGAAGCGGGGCATAAACGATGTAGGAGTGTCCCACTACCCACCCCACGTCCGAGGCCGCCCAGTAGACATCGCCGGGATTGATTCCATAAATGTGCTTCATGGTCCATTTCAAGGCGACGGCATGACCGCCGTTGTCCCGCACAACGCCTTTTGGCACGCCTGTGGTGCCTGAGGTATAAAGGATATAGAGGGGATCGGTAGCCTTGACCCAGACGCAGTCGGCGGGTGCGGCCTTCTTTTCCAGTTCGGCCCAGTCCAGATCACGCCCCGGCTTGAGTTCCGCCCGGGTTTGGGGTCTTTGGAAGATCACGCACTTTTCCGGCTTATGCGTAGACAGCTCGATTGCTTGATCCAGCAACGGCTTATACTGGATAATCCTTTTGACCTCTATGCCGCAGGAGGCGGAAAGGATTACCGACGGCTTGGCGTCATCGATGCGAACCGCCAGCTCCTTGGGAGCGAAGCCGCCGAACACCACCGAATGAATGGCGCCAAGCCTGGCGCAGGCAAGCATCGCTATCAAGGCCTCCGGGATCATGGGCATGTAGATAATGACGCGGCCGCCTTTCTCCACGCCCAGACCCTTTAACATGCCGGCCACCCTGGAAACCCTTTCCCTCAGCTCCGAATAGCTGAACTTCCTGAGCGTGTCGGTAACAGGGCTGTCGTAGATGAGCGCCGTGCGATCGCCAAACCCCTGTTCGATGTGCAGGTCCAAAGCATTATAGCAGGTGTTGAGTTCCCCTCCGGTAAACCACTTGTAGAAAGGAGGGTTTGAATCGTCGAGGACCCGGTCGTAAGCTTTTTTCCAGACCACTTCCCGAGCGGCTTTTTCCCAAAAAGAGCCCGGTTCATTTATTGATTCATTGAAAGCCTCACTGTACCTTCCTGACATCGTCTCTTTACTTTTCATCTAACTCTCCTCTAAGGCATGCCCCGCGCCTGCAATAGATAGAACAATGAATCACGCTGCCGGTAACTATGGATGGCTTTGTAAAATCAGATGCGAACCAAACCTCGGCTCCGCCCCGCCGCTATCTTAATCGACAGAACCTCGGCTTTCTGGATGTTGAACGTGTATATCACAGTCGACGTTCTTACGATAAGAGCAAATATCATCTCGATTGAAATTCGAACTCAACTGTGCTTCAATTCGCGCATCGTAGAGCGCTTCGCTACGCCGCCCGCAAAAGGGATTTAGCGGTGCAGGGACGCGCAGGGACCAACCGGCCGCAAACAAAGGAGGGGGCGATGACAGAGCAAGGCCGAATTCTTTTGGAAGTCTTTTCGGATTATGCCTGACCCTGGTGCTACTTCAGTACCGGGCGTATTGAAAAGCTAAAAGCCGCATATGACCTTGAAGTAAAATGGATAGCCTTTCCGCTGCATCCCGAGACGCCTGAAGAGGGCCTGGAGCTGGAGCAGCTTTTTGCGGGAAGGGACATCGATATTCCGGCCGTGATGAGACGCCTGGAAGCCGTTGCCGCCGAATGCGGGCTGCCCTTCAGCCCGAGAACCATGACCTACAACAGCCGGCGGGCGCAGGAGGCTGGAAAATGGGCTGAATCCCTGGGCAAGGGCGATAAGTTCCACATGGCGGTGTTCAAGGCCTACTTCGCTGACGGGCTAAACATTGCAAAGGTGCCGGTACTGGTCGAACTGGCGGAATCGGTTGGCCTCCATGGAGTGGAGGAAGTTCTGGCCAAAGGGACCTTCAAACAGGCAGTGGACGACGACTGGAGCCACTCCCGCCGCTGCGAGATCCTCGCCGCTCCGACCTTCATGGTCGAAGGCCGCAGGGCAGTTGGCGCGCAGCCCTACAATGTCCTGGAAAAACTGGTAAACGGCCGTTCACTCTGGTAAACGGCCATTCACTAATCCTTCTCCGATTCGAGCTGGCAAGCATGACCGGCCTCC
>JAJYTC010000185.1 GCA_021793275.1 Deltaproteobacteria bacterium
GGAGTCGGCCGATCCCTTTTCCGACATGACATCTTCGGCGGCATTGAGAATCAGGGCTCTCTTTTCAGATCTTCTTCCCATAGACAGATAGCTCCTGGCTGGAGACGATAAGGAAATCCTTGTGAAACGACCCAGATATCCCAGTGGCGCTCAATGCATCGAGCGCATGGAAAATGTTTACGTCAATGTCCGGCACCGGCCTCTATCAGCCATACAATTCACGTATTTTCTTTTTGAGAATCTTGCCGGAACCGCCCTTTGGCAATTCTTCAACCAGTTCTGCCGAACGGAGGGCCTTAAAATGAGCAAGCCTTTCCCTCGTGAATTCCACTATCTCACCAGGCGTGAGGTCAGAGCCAGGTTTTGCCACTACCACCGCTTTGGGGACTTCACCCCATTTGGAATCCTTGATTCCGATCACTGCACATTCTAGAATATCCGGATGGGAGTAAAGGACCTGTTCGATCTCAAGGGACGAGATGTTTTCGCCTCCGCTGATTATGATGTCCTTCGCCCGGTCCCGGATGATGAGGGAGCCGTCAGGACCCATAGAGACCAAGTCCCCCGTGTGGAACCATCCGCCATCAAGTGCTCTGAGGGTGGCTTCATGCTTGTTCCAGTAGCCTTTCATCACCAAGTCCCCACGCACCAGCAACTCACCGACGGATTCACCATCCCAAGGAAGCTCATTGCCCTCCGGGTCGACCACCTTGAACTCAACCCCGATCACCGGGAACCCCCAGGTCTGGTGAGCACGATGTTTGAGAGTCGCCTCGTCCAGACCGGAGTAAAGCTCGGGATAGGCAATCACAGGACAGGTTTCGCTCAGCCCAAAAGCACCGTGAACCTGGCAGTCGAAGGCAGTCTCGGAATGTGCGCACATGCCGGTCGGAGGGGGCGCACCGCCGATGAGAATGTCCCGGACGCTCGACAGGTCAATGGATCTGAGGTTGGGAAACTCCAGTAACATAGTCATCATGGTGGGAACGATGTAGAACTTGGTAACCTTCTCCGTCTGGATCAGTTCCAGAGCCCTGGCTGGATCGAAAGTCTTGAGCATGACGTGGGTTCCGCCTTTGGCAGTGAGGCAGTGTGGAGTACCCCAGCCGTTGACGTGAAAGAGCGGAATGAGATGTAGCTGAATGTCGTTTTCCCAAAGAGGCATGGAGGCAAGAAGGCCAAGAGCGTGAATGTAGAGGTTTCGGTGGGTGAGCATCACACCTTTGGGCGGTCCCGTGGTGCCGCTTGTGTAGAAGAGCTCTGCGGCATCATTTTCTTCAAAAGGGAAGTTGAGACTCGAATACCTCTGCTGCGCGGAAGCGGCATCAAGGAGCGTGTCGTACTCGCCGCTCACCCACTCGGGTGGGTTGTCCATACTCTCGAGGAGGTAGTATTTCTTGACGGAAGCAACGGAGGAGAGAATGGGGGCGAGCTTTGGGATGAGGCTCGGGTGCACGAAAACCACCACTGGCTCTGCATCGTTCAGAATGTACTCGAAATCCTGGGTTGTAAGTCTAATGTTCAGGGGGAGGAGAATTGCCCCCATCTTCAGGACCCCATAGTAGCACTCGAGAAGTCTGTGGCAATTGAAACCCATGTATGCCACCCTGTGGCCTGGCTTAACACCAAGACCTTCCAAGGCATTAGCCAGACGTTCGACCCGTTCGCCAAATTCAGCGTAGGTGAAGCGTGAATCTTCACACACTGCGGCCGTGTTCCTAGCGAACAACCTGGTGGCTCTATCCAAAAAACGGATAGGGGTAAGCGGAATCTGCATCGTAGTCTCCTCCCGTCCTCGGTGTCAGTTCGTAGTGAGCGCGAGCACTACTTGTCATAAACATACCAGCCGCGGGACGTCTTGCGCCCGAGGTGGCCGGCATGAACCTTCTGCTTCAATATGGGGCGGGGCAGGAATCGCTCGCCATAGGCATGAAAGAGAATCTCCTGGACCTGCAGATTAAGCTCGTTGCCGGTAAGGTCCATTAGAGCATAGGGTCCGATGGGGTGCCCAAGCCCAAGCTTGCATGCGGTATCCACCTCCTCGGGTGAAATAACGTCTTCTTCAACCAGCCTGTTGGCTTCAATCCACATCGCATGCAAGATGCGGTTGACGACAAATCCCGGTACGTCTTTGACATGGATTGGAGTCTTCCCTATCCGGCGACAGATTTCCATCACCTGCCCCACGACCGTTTCTTCCGTCTCCAGGCCCGGGATTACCTCTACCAGCTTCATAACCGAGGCTGGGGAGAAGAAGTGTGTGCCAAGAAAACGCCGGCGGCGCTCCTGTTTGACTGTGGCGCCCAGCTGGGTGATGGGAATGCTGGATGTATTTGTGGCGAAGATGCACTCTGCGGGACATATCTCGTCGGCTTGGGTCCAGACCGCTTTTTTCACTTCGTAGTTCTCGAAAACCGCTTCGACGACCATCTCAGCTTGCTCAAACGGGTCCATCCGTCCAGTTGGGGTAATACGTCCCAGCACTGCATCTTTTTGCAAATCATCCATTTTCCCAGCCCGAATGGCCTTTTCCAGGGTGGCGGCCAAGCGGGACTTGCCTTTCTCGGCCACTTCAATAGACATGTCCTTGAGTGCCACTTTGCATCCAGCCATGGCGAAGCAAAGCCCGATTTCAGCTCCCATCATTCCTGCGCCGAGGATCCCAACTTTTCTTATTTTCGTCATGGCAAAGGCTCCTAAATACCCCGATATTCGGGCTTACGCTTATCCAGAAAAGCCGACATATCTTCCTTTTGGTTAAAGGATCATTTCCGAAGCGGCGCACAAGCCCACCAGTCCGGGTGACCGTTGAGCGTCGCCACCCTCTGGAATGATCCCCGGAGTCATTTTCGGTAGTTCTATCACGGCATTATCGGGTGCAACCCGCAGGCGCAGCGGCTAAAAGATCAGCGCCGGCAACAAAGGCTTTTTCGTTGCCCTTGAGGATGATAACCCGTGCATTCTCATCCGATTGTCACTGCCTGAGGCTCTCCGCCAACTCCGAGAAAACATCGCGATTGAGAACATTAAGCTTTTCCGGACGTTTGAAGCGGCCCTGGGCGACCCCGTCCCGTCCCTGTGCTTGAATGTATCTGTGCTCCATCGCCTCGGCCAATTTTGTTAACAAACCTTTATTACACAGGCATCCGCTTGGGCCAGCCCCCCGCAGATGCTTGCAAGGGCATACCCGCCCCCCCTGCGCCGAAGCTCGTACATGAGATTCATAACCAACCGTGCGCCGCTGGCCGTGTTAGGATGCCCTATGGCAATAGCGCCGCCGTTTACGTTTGTCTTCGAACGAATTCGCTCGGTCTTGACCGGATCGTTCTCCCCGAGCATGAGTGTACTAACCAGAGGCACTGCAGCGAAAGCTTCGTTGATTTCCATGACGGCGATATGGTCAAGTGTGATTCCCGCCAGGTCCAGGGCCTTCTTTGCCGCATAGGCTGGACCCTCCGGCATCCTGTTGGGGTGAATGGCTATCGATGCCATAGAAACAATCTCCGCAAGAGGAGTAAGCCCCAGTTCGTAAGCCTTCTCACGGGTCATGAGAAGTATGGCCGTTGCCCCGTCGTTGAGACCAGGGGCATTTCCGGCCGTTATTCCCTTGCAGCCGTAAATACCAGGCAGTTTAGCAAGCCTTTCCGTGCTTGCGTCAGCACGGTACTGTTCATCGATTTCAAGGCTACAGGATTCTTTCGATTTTTTTACAAGTGTTATGGGCATCATTTCGTCTTTGAATTTGCCTGCCCGCCAGTTGGTCCCATAATTTTGATGACTTCGCAGCGCCCACTCATCCTGCTCCTGGCGGCTTATCCCGTGTTCGATTGCAACATTGTCGGAATCGACCGAAACTGGGTTGAAGTCCTTGTAGCCAAGGGCCAGCAAGGGGTCCTCCATTTGGACGTGTCCCATGCGAAACCCGCTCCAGCGCAAGTTTCTGACGATCAAGGGCACTTGGCTGAAGGATGTGGCCCCTCCGGCAAGGGCCACCTTGATCTCTCCTGCCACAATGGCCCGACATCCCAGATGCATCGCCGACATTGCTGACACACAGGCCTTGTCGAGCGCTACCGAAGGGGTCTCGGGAGGAAGGCCAGCCTTTAACAGAGTCTGCCGAGCGGCAACCGGCGTGTAGACATCCTTGCATACGGATGTGTCTCCCACACCCCAGAACACTTCATCTACAACCGATCCCGGCAGTGACACCCTGCTCAGCACTTCTCTCATGGGAAGTGCACCCAGATCGAAATAATCCATTTCCCTCAGCGCGCCGCAATAGCGGCCAAACGGCGTCCTGGCGGCACTCACGATCACGATGTCTCTATACAATTTTGTTCTCCTCCGGTTGTTTGCGTCCGGGCGCGCTATTTGAGGAGCTCTCTTGCGATAATCATCCTCTGAACTTGATTCGTTCCCTCATAGATTTGGGTTATCTTGGCATCTCGCATCATCCGCTCAAGCGGGAATTCCCGCGAGTATCCATACCCGCCCAGTAACTGAACGGCATTCGTGGTAGTCTCCATCGCAGTATCAGAACTGAACCACTTCGCCATGGACGCAAGCACTTTGATATCTTTTGATTCCGGGTCTTTGTCGACAGTCGAGCAGACCCTGTAGACCATGGTTCGTGCGAGTTCAATCTTTAAGGCCATCTCGGCGAGCATCCACTGGAGACCCTGAAATTCAGCCAGGGGCTTTCCGAATTGGATTCTTTCCCCAAGGTATTTGCGTGCCTGGTCGAATGCTCCCTGCGCAATGCCGAGGGCCTGGGCGGCCACTAGGGGGCGCGTATAATTGAAGGTCTTCATCAGAGTGTAGAAACCCTTGCCAGGCTCCCCGAGGAGGTTGCTTCCCGGTACGAAGCAATTGTCGAAGATGAGTTCGCGTGTATCCGATCCTCTTATACCCATCTTCTTTTCTTTCTTTCCGATTGTCAGGCCTGGGGAATCCGAGGGTACAACGAAAAGACTGATCCCGTCGTGAGCAAGTTTCTTATCGGTGTAGGCCACAACAGTGATGTATTTGGCTACCCCGCCGTGTGTAATGAAGAGCTTATTCCCATTAAGAACATAGCCTCCATCTTTGGGCGCGGCCGTGGTGCGGATAGCGGTGACTTCCGAGCCGGCACCCGGTTCGGTAATGGCGCAAGCCCCCAGAGCGGCGCCTTCGGCCATAGGCCTGAGCCATCGCTCTTTCTGCTCCCGTGACCCCACCAGCAACAGGGGATCGGTCGCCAATGCCTGGGTGGTTATTATGACGGATGTGGAGGCACACACCCGTGCGATCTCCTCTACGACAATGGCCATGGCCAGCATCCCGGCACCCGCCCCGCCATATTCGTCGGGAATATGAACTCCAAGAAGCCCGTTTTCCTCCAGAATCTTCTTGTTCTCCCAAGGGAACTCTTCGCTGGAATCAACTTGAGCAGCCCTGGGAGCAAATTCATTCAGCGCGATCTTTCTCACACTATTCCTAAGAAGGACCAAGTCCTCGGGAAGAGAAAAATCCACGGCAGCGCCTCCTTCTTAGATTTCCCCAAGTGGCTTTCAGATTGGGAAGGATTCTAATCCTTATAGTCATAGAGCGGAGAGCATGTCAACTAAAAAGCTGAATTTCGTTCAGATATGATGTCATTTCTGAATTATATTTACAGATAGAGCGCCAGCTCCGAGCAGATGCCGAAGCACATGTCCTGACGTGATTGCATGGGGTATCGCTGGCTTCTCCCTGTGCAAAAGCCAGCCCGTTACGGGTCCCCGCAGATTTACCTTAAGAAATTCGATTCGGAATTCGGGGGCATGCTTGTTGGCCGGATCAAACCCGCCGACCTTGAGAGCCTCCAGGCGAAGCGGAGAGACGAGGGACCTTGCAGACTCGACATTCAATCAGGAAATAGCCGCATCAAATCGAAGAGATCCGGATTCGGGCTGTGAAACGCGTTGAGACCAGGGAAAGTCCCGAGGTGGCCATCCAGGCACTGGGGCTTTCGCGCCATCCTATTTGGTTCTAAACACCCCGCGGAAAACTTTTTACTCGATCCGGATCGAGGAGTGCTGCGGGACGTTTCGAGCGCTGAAGGCAAGCGGATCGCTGGGTAAAGTGTGGGACAAAAGGACATGGGAGTTTTCCACCCCGGATGAAGCTGAAAGGCTTTTTAGCCGGCGCATCAAGGAGAAGACCGACCCTGGCAGGCATTCTCCCGGAAAATATTCCATAGAGTACTTTTAGCCGGGACATGCCCATAACGGAGCGGAATAAAAATCCCAACCATCCGGAGAAGGGCGGGCGATCCGTGTCGATCCCATAAGGAAACCCGAAGACATTGCCGCGATAAAGCGGATTCTTTCCGGGACGCCAAGGGATTTGTTCTTCTTTTAACCATGGGGATCAATAGCGGCCTGCGTGTCGGAGACCTTTTGAGGCTTAAGGTAAAGGACGTCAAATCCCTCAAACCCGGGGAGCTCATCACCATAAAGGAAAGTAAAACGGGCAAGCAAAACATCCTCATGGTCAATAAGTCGGTTCATAAAGCCCTCAAGGACTATTTGCAAAAAGTCCAGCCCGGCAGACGAGGACTGTCTGTTTTCGAGCCGCAAGACGAAGGCGCCACTCAATGGCGTTGACTTTAGGGCAAAAGACCAATTTCCTCACATTCTTTCTTGCCAATATGGCAACTCGCCGGTCGGCATGGTCAATACGCCTGATATGATCAGGACTTGTTCAGTTCACGCCGTTTGAAAAAAGGGCAGAAGAGCAAACCTGGATTCGCCCGGCAGTCAGGTTGACGGCTATGCTCGCCTCGCTGTTAGCGATTCCGCCCCTGTGCAGGGGATCGATGTTCTCTCAACTCCCGGAGGATTTGGGCGGGGCGGCGGTGGGAGCGTTTGCATCAAGGGTGGGCCCAAGTTTTTGCGAAGCCAGCGCGGGAAGCGCGGTTTTCAGCAGCCGTCGTCTACCTTCTCGAAGTCGCCCACAACGACGACGACATTTTGCTGAGCCGGGTGGACACAGCCGGCGCTTTCGAGAATTCGAGCTTTTCAAGGTGGTCGCAATTTTCGACCACTTCGATCAACCTCGTTTTTGCTCAGGGGGGCAAATCGTCCAAATCTCCTCAAATTGCCGTCATCTTCTTTTTTGATCCATGCCGCAAAAAAAATCGGTCGTTTGGTTAAAAAAAATTCCATTCCCGTATAGAGAGGCATGGACCGAAAAATGCGGATGCGGAAAAAAACAGAGGAGATGCGCTGTGACAGACGATAGCAAAGACAACACGGCAGGGGAAGACGGGGGCTGCAAGCTTGTTGGAGACCTGGCTTATTTTGATGAGCATGATGCAGCAAAATTCCGGAGCATCCTAAAACGTATCATGCTTTTAGAAAGCGACATGAACGGAATCGAGTCCGAGTCCGAAGAGGTTGGAGAGGAATCGGAGCTTCCGGATGCCTTCGGGGACCCGTTCTATGAACTGTTTGATGACGATGAGATTCTTGGCCGGGATTCACGGCCCGCGGACTACCTGGTGCTTTGTCAATTGATGGGGGAGGAGCCTTATGAAAATCCCCGAACCTGTGCGGTGTGCGGCGCTCACGCACTGGATCAATGCCCCTGGGCCTGTAACGAAAATACTGAGGAATTCTAATGAAAGAGAGGGTAGGCGTGCCATGCTTCATAATATCGATTCATTGTCCAAAGATGAGCTGATCGAGGCTCTTTTGCAGGAATTCGGCTGGCTCAAGGAAAAGCAAGAGCGAAAACGGTTGTTGGAAGAGCTTAAAATGCGAGAGTCCGGTTTTGTCCGTGATGACTCAAAACCCTATCTGAGATATTTCGGTTTGTTGCGGGCGGCCGGGCATATCGGGGAAGATACTTATGCGGCGGCGAAAACTAAAATCGAAGCAATCAAAGCCATCGATGACATGGACAAGTTCAACTTCCGGCAACTTGTGGATTTTCCGTACAATATCAGAAAACCGGAAAACCGTGACCTCGATCTTATGAGACAAACATTGGACCGATGCCTTTACGGTATGGACGAACCGAAAGAAATGGTTCTGGAAGAATTCGCGATCCGAAGCTATGCCTCAAACCCGCGGCCAAGACCGATCCTTCTGGTCGGTCCTCCGGGTGTTGGAAAAACCAAGTTCGCCAATGCCGTCAGCCAGGCTCTGGGAGTCCCGAAGATTTTACTTTCACTCGGAAACATGTTCGACAAATCTCTTCTCAAGGGGTTCAACTCGACCTGGCGTTCCGCTACGAGCGGGATGATCTTTAACAGCGTTCTTACCGCCGGCTGCATGAACCCGGTGATTATCATGGACGAAGTCGACAAGGCAGCCGGTGGAAATGAGACCGGACGCATCATCGATATCTGTTGCGATCTGCTCGAGCCGGAATCCGCCGCTCGGTTCGTCGATGACTATTACGAGATCCCGA
>JAJYTC010000018.1 GCA_021793275.1 Deltaproteobacteria bacterium
CATTCAACGCCCATAAAATGTCCGGGCCGACGTCCCGGCCCCCGCGTTCGATCACAGTCTCACTATTCTTTTCGCTTTTCCTTCAAATCGAGTCAAGCTCCCGGGGTTGACCACCTCTACCCGGGGGGTGATCCTGACATTGTAGACAACGTCGTCAATGAACCTGCCGACGGCGCTTTGCATGCTCTCGACGCTCATATCGTTCGTTGCGGGTTCCACTTGTATCAGCAACTTTTCCCCTGTTCCCGCGGGGGGAATCACCAACCGGTATTCGGTCGAAAATTCAGGAATACTCCTTATGAAATTTTCAATAGCGGACGGAAAGATATTGACCCCGCCGAAATGAAACATATCATCGGCCCTGCCGAGGACCCCTCCATCCATGCGTAAAAACGTCCTTCCGCATTCACACTGCCCGTAGTCGAACCTGACAAGGTCCCCCGTTTTGTAGCGCAAGAGCGGCACACTTTCACAGCAAAGGTTGGAGAGAACCAGTTGGCCGATTTCCCCCTGCCCCGCATGGTTGCCCGTTTCCAGGTCGAGAGACTCCGGCAGGAACATGCTTTCTATCATGTGAGTGCCTTTTTGCGTTACGCACTCGAAGCCGAAATTAGAGATCTCGGTACTCCCTATATCATCGTAATTTTTAGCGCCCCAAAGCTTTTCAACAACACTTTTGGTAGCGGGAACCTGCGCGCCCGGCTCTCCGGCCGTCACCACGATACGGACTTTGGAACCGGGCAGATCTATACCTATTTTCTGGGCCAGTTCTCCGAGGTAGATTATATAGGTAGGCGTCCCGCACACAACCGTCGCCCCCCAGTCGATGATGCCTCGCAACCTGTTTTCCGAAGTCTGTCCGCCACCGGGAACTATGGTAACCTCATGGGCTTCCATGGTAGCCTGCATGCCCCACCACGCAACGAAAAGGCCGTAGATGAAGGGGAAAAAGGCGATGTCGTCGGAATTTATCCCGTAGCCGTAGAGATAATAGCTGAACTGGTCATGAAAATTTTCGAACCAGTCTTTTTTTGTCAACGGCACCCGCAGCGGAACCCCGGTTGTGCCTGAGGTCTGGAAGACTCGTGTAGCCTGATTGGGGCGGATACAGGCGAAATCGCCAAAGGGCGGATGTTCCTGCTGGGATTGCAACAGTTCCTGCTTGGTAGTGAAAGGAAGCCGCCTTACATCATCCATGGTCTTGATGTCGCCTGGACAGATGCCGGCAAACTTGCGCCTGTAAAAAGGGCTTTCTTCCATGACGTAGTGCATTTGTTGCCTGAAGAGCTTGAGCTGTCTTTGCTCCAGCTTCTCTCTTGGCAACGTTTCAAGCTCGGGTTTCCACATCCTTACCACGGCAGCTCTCCTTATTTTCAGGGTTTTTACGACCTTCCGCTTTTCTTTTCTTCCTTCGGCGTCCGAAGACGATCCAGCGCCGCAAGCATGTCGTGAGGATGAATAGGGGTTTTTCTCACGCGCACGCCCGTGGCGTTGAACACGGCATTGGCAACCGATACGACTGTCCCTGACACATACCCTTCGCCGACTTCCTTGGTGTTGTAATGATGCCCTCTTTTATATTGCTCAGTGATCACATCGATGTAGTCCGTCTCCACCATATCGAGGGAACAGGGAATCTTGTATTCGAGGAAAGAGGGATTTATGACGCATCCGTTCTCCACCCTGATTTCCTCGGTAAGTATGTGCCCCTGCCCCATCGAGACCTGCCCGTCGATTTGTCCCTCGACGAGCGCCGGATTGACGGGAAACCCGCAGTCGTGAGCGGTTGTCACCTTCGCTATTTTCACTACGCCCGTTTCCGTATCGACCTCCACTTCAGCCACCTGGGCATAGCTGGAGTAGTTTTCAGTCCACCGGCCTTTTGTGCTGGCAAGGCTCGGATGGAACGGCTCGTCTTTCATGGTGCGGAAGTGGCCTTCACCGATTATGGAGTCGCCCCGGTCCCTGGCTATGCTTGCCGCGACCGCCCCGGCATAGGAAATCGTCTTGTCAGGGCAGTGACTGACGAATATCTCCTTGTTGCGCGCGACAAGGTCATTGACATCGGCGCCCAGTTCCCTTGCGGCAGCCGCAAGAAGCTTTTTCATTGCCTGCTCGGCGGCTTTTTTGACCGCGTTTCCCGTCACATAAGTCAGACCGCTTATCCAGGAGCCGATATCCACCGGGGTGGTCTCCGTGTCGGCTGCGTAAATCTGAACTTCCTCGACAGGCACCCCCAGTTCTTCAGCCACGATCTGGCACAGAACGGTCTCGCAGCCCTGGCCGATGTCCAGTGCCCCGGTCAAAAGCGAAACACTGCCGTCGTCGTTCAGCCTGACAAGAGCCGAAGAGCTGTTCGGATAGATGAGAGAGCCGCCGAAGTATGCCGTTGTTCCAATACCGATGCCGCGTTTGACTTTGGAGCCCGTTTCGCGCTCCCTTTTGGCCGCTTCGTGCCTGTTTTTGAAATCCGTACGTTCGGCAACGCGCTCGATACATTCGCGCAGGCCAAAATTTTTCACCGAATCGCCGTTGGGCAAAATATCGCCCGGTTTGCGGACATTGCGCAGACGGAACTCTACGGGATCGATGCCCAGTTCTTCAGCGATCATATCAAACTGGGACTCGGCGGCGAACCTCATTTTCGGCGCTCCATGCCCTCTTTGCGGGGCGCGCACAAGATTATTCGTGTAGACCGAATACCCCTCATATTTGAGGCTGGGCACCCTGTAAGGGGCCATTGCAAAGCCCCAGGCCAGAAAGATCACTACGACCCCGCTGCCGTGATATGCCCCGCTGTCATTGATCGCGTGGATTTCCTGCCCCAGGATCGTACCGTCTTTGGCCACCCCGGTCTTGATCTGAACAATCAGCGGCTGTGCGGGGCGCGCGGCTTTGAAAACTTCCTCCCGGCTGTAGACGATCTTTACAGGCAGGTGACATTTCATGGAGAGAAGAGAAGCGATATATTCGTGGTGAAACAGGTCGATTTTACCGCCAAACGCCCCTCCGACATAAGTTTTCAAGACGCGAACACTGCCGTAGGGAAGCCCGAGCGTTTTCGCCAGTTTTGCCCGCTTGAGGAAAACGCCCATGCTCGAGGTCCACACGTTCAACTTTCCCGAATAGTCGAAATGGGCCAAGGTGGCCTGAGGCTCCATGTACCCGTGGGCGCGCATCTGACAGTAGAATTTGTCTTCACGGACGAGGTAGGATTCCGCAAAGGCCTTCTCTACGTCTCCCCACGAGGTAGCCGTTTTTCCGCCTATATTCCGATAGGGCTCGTTAACCTTCGGGTGAGAGGGGTGAATCTCCGGCGCATCCGGCCTCATGGCCTCTTCAGGGTCAAAAACAGCGGCAAGCGGTTCGTATTCCACCTCGATAAGCGAAAGCGCTTCCTCTGCCGTATCCTCGTCTATCGCGGCAACCCCTGCTATGTCCTCGCCTACATGACGCACCCTGTCCACGGCAAGTGGATACTGGTCGGCGGGATAGCGGGGCGTATCAACGAAACCATGCTTGATCTTCAGGGAATCCGCGGCGGTAACCACGGCTTTCACACCCGGCAATCTCGTCGCTTTGGATGTATCTATGGAGAGAATCCGCGCATGTGGATGGGGACTTCTCAATACCTTCCCCACAAGCATTCCCGGAAGAGTAACGTCAACCGTGTACTTCGCCCTTCCTGTCGCCTTTATGGGACCATCTTTTCTCGGGATTGACCTGCCCACGTACGAAAGGTCGTCCATCTCTAGTCACCTTCCTTCCCATTCCGGCCCGCCGCTTTTATCGCAGTAACGATCTTGTTGTAACCGGTGCACCTGCACAAATTTCCAGAGATAGCGTGTAATATATCCTGCTCGGAAGGCTCAGGATTTTCGTCGAGCAGGGCCTTTGCAGTGAGGATCATGCCGGGAGAGCAATATCCGCATTGTATGGCCCCGTGATCCACGAAGGCCTGCTGGATGGGATGCAGTTTCTCGTCTTCCGCAAGCCCTTCTATGGTCGTTACCTCCCTGTTTTCCGCTTCCACCGCAAGCAAGAGGCATGATCTTACCGGAGAACCATCCAGAAGCACGGTACAGGAGCCGCAAGACCCGTCGTCACAGCCTTCCTTAGTCCCTGTGAGCATGAGGTCTTCTCTTAGCACTTCAAGAAGGGTCCTGTTGGGGCGAACGGCCATCTCATATTCCATTCCGTTGATTTTTAACGAAATAAGCCGCTTTGCGGGTTTGTTCATTGCTTCTCCTTTCCCGCGCCAGGCCTTAAGGCGGCCCTTACAGCCTTTTCGGCGATTACGGACAGCATTGCCTTTCGGTAGGATCCGGGAAACGTCAGATTGTCCACCATTCGGGCGCCTTTTCCAATAATTTCGCTCAAAGCGTCGAAGTCTACCTCATCGAGGGTCTTTCCCTCGAAAAAGCGCCCGACATCGCCAACGACCACCGGACTTGGCCCCACGGCCCCCAGAACGAGTCTTATCTTCTCGATTTTTCCGTTTCCGCCCCGAGTTGCGCAGGCGGCCGCAGACACAAGAGGATAGTCAATCGAAGGCCTTGCACGCATTTTCATATAGCTTGAATTGCTTGATTTTTCAGGCAGCAGAATCGCCACGCCGGTCACAAGCTCTTCTTTTCCGAGCGCGATCGGGTGAAGGCCGTTGCCGCTGAACAGCTCCTCGATCGATACGCTCCTCGATCGGCCCCTTTTTTCTACTGCCGCAACGGCGTCCAAAGCCACCAGGGCCGGCGCCAGGTCGCCCGAATAGACGCTGAAGCACTTGTTTCCCTTCGGGACGGCATGGCAGACATTCCCGCCGGCCTTGAAGCACGCAGGTCTTTCGAGCCTCCAAGTTCGGGACTGGTTGTAGTAGAGGCAGCGGCTGTTCTGACAAATGTTACCGCCGACGGTGGCGAGGTTCAATATCGGCGGAGCGCCAACAGCCCTTGCCGCCTGCAAAAGAGCGGGGAAATTGTCGGAAATGATGCTCGAAGACACCAGGTCCGCCAAGGGAGTCATTGCTCCTATGAATACACGGCCATCCTGAAGTGAAATGCCTTTCAAGCAATCCACTTTTTGCAGGCTGACGAGGGTCGAGGGGACCTCCAGGCGATATCTCATCAGCGGTATCAGGTCCGTTCCACCCGCAAGCGCAAGCGCACTCCCCCGGAACTCCTCCATCAGAGAAAGCGCCTCTTCAACTGTCGAGGGCTGACGGAGATCGAAATGAGGCAATCTCATTGTGGGCCTCCCAGAAATAGTTGTTGTAAGACATCTCTAAAGCAACAACTCGGCCAGGAACTCACATGGGACATAATATGCCGGAATAACAAATAATCTTTACCACAAAGGTCTTGGCTGGTGCTACTTTGCGGAGGCTGGTAAAAGATGAGGAAACGGTGAGAAGCAAATGGGAAGGAGAATATCGTTTTGAAATTACTTGAAAAGAATCGCGTACCGGCAGAATTGTGCAAATCTCGCTCAGAAGCGGCAAATGCTTCTCCGGGGAAGCGGGAGGAGGCGAAATCAGCTTGTTTCCACATCCGAGATGCACAACCGCTTGATCATTCTCTGAAGGGAGGACCGGGGGACGTTGATCTGCCTGGCCGTAGAGGATATGTTGCCCTTATTTTGGCGCATGGCGTTCACCAGGTACTGCCGGGTAAAGCTGTCCAGGTATCTTTTTCTTACACTGTTAAAGTCGCCCCCAGGAGGAAGAGCACCGTCGTCGGTGCGCTCACCGCGAATATCGATCATTTTTTCCGGCAGCGATTCGGCTTTGATTACAGGGCCGTCGGAGACCACGACCAGATATTGCATCAGATTTTCCAATTCGCGCACATTTCCCGGCCACTCGTAGGCCTGGATCGAAGCGAGTACCTCCTGCCCCAGGGTCAAATCCGTTTTTGCGAACTTTTTTTTGAATTTTTCAAGGAAAAAACACGCAAGGAAAACGATGTCTTCCTGCCTTTTCCTAAGAGGCGGGACATCGATCCTGACCACGTTCAGACGAAAGAAAAGGTCCTCTCTGAAGCGGCCTTCCCGCACCAGTTCATCCAGGTCCCGATTCGTGGCGGCTATGATCCGGGTATCGATCTTAACGGGTGTAGTGCTTCCAACCGGAACAATTTCATAGTCCTGGGCCATTCGCAGAAGCTTGCCCTGGAGGGGCATCGGCAGCTCGGCAATCTCGTCGAGGAAAATAGTCCCATGGTCAGCCACCTTGAAGAAGCCGTCCTTATTGGCATAAGCTCCCGTAAAGGCACCCTTGGCATACCCGAACAACTCGCTTTCGAGCAACGCTTCGCTAAGAGACGCGCAGTCCACGACGACGAAATTGTTCGAACTCCTCGGGCTTGCTCTGTGGATCTTTTGGGCAATGAGGCTTTTACCGGTCCCGCTCTCTCCCTGGATGAGGACATTACAGTCTATCGGGGCAACCTTTTCGATGAGCTTGGAAACCCTCAGCATTTTGTCGCTTATGCTTACTATGTCACAAGAATCCGAGCGGGTGTTGAGCTTTTCCTTCAAAAGCTCGATTTCTTCTTTGAGCGAGAATTGCGTCGAGACGTTTTCCACTACTTTCAGCATCTTGTCCATGTCGAACGGCTTGGTGAGATAGTCATAGGCGCCCAGCTTAATGGCCTTTACAGCGCTTTCCACCGTGCCGTAACCCGTAATGATGATCAGCTCCGTGCCGGGACTTATTTCCTTGATCTTCTCAAGCAGTTCTATGCCGTTAAGTCCGGGCATCCGGACGTCGGCAATAACCAGGGCGATGCGCCTGCTTTTGACCATGGAAAGGGCGGCAATTCCCGAACTTGCCCCTTTAACGGCGTACCCTTTCTTGTGGAGCAGTTGCACACACCTTTTGCGTATGCTCGGATCATCGTCAACGACCAGTACCTCGAATCTTTCGTTCACCTCGGCTCTCCACCGGCTATTCAGTCATTTTCCGCCGTTTGCGCGGCAGGGTGACTACAAAGGACGCTCCGTGACTTTGGAGGTTTGTCGCCGCAACCGTCCCGCCATGCTCCTCGATTATTTTCTTGCTGACCGACAGTCCCAAGCCTGTGCCTTTGGTTTTCGTCGTAAAGAAGGAATCGAAGATTCTGCCTATCATGGCGTCCGGGATTCCCTGCCCCGTGTCGCTGATTTCCAGGCAAACCCATTTCTTGCCCTTCGCAGCAACGGCCGAGGTCTTTATCGTGACCGTCCCGCCTGCCGGGAAGAGGGCGTCACGGGAGTTATTCACCATATTGATTATCACCTGCTGCAGCTGGTTGGAGTTGCCCCACACATGGAGCGGTTTAGCGGAAAAGGCCTTGACAATGGCTATATTGTCCAATTTGGCCTGTCTTTGTATGAGCGTTAAAGCATCTTCGACGGTATCGTTGATATTCACCACGCTTTTTCCTTCGGGCACCATTCTGGAGAAGCCCAGGATTTTTTCTATGAACTTCTTGCAGCGAAGGGCGTCATTTTCGATGTCCTTAAGCTCCTTGAGCAGCTCTTTGCGGTCAATCTGTCCCGCCTTTGCGTCTTCAATCAGCATCTGGACGGCCAAAAGGAGTCCGCTCAGGGGATTATTGACTTCGTGCGCGATTTCTCCAGCCAGTGTTCCCAGGAGGGTAAGTTTCTCCGACTGATAGAGTTCCTCCTTAAGGACCTTTATCTCCGTCAAGTCGGTTACGGCATTGATCATGCCGTCATAATTACCGTTTCTGTAGAGGTATGACGAGCTGATCAGTACAGGTGCTTCCTTATTGTCCTTTGTTACGTATGCGGCCTCGAAGGTCTTCTTGTCGGGTTCTTTGCCCGGTGTTTCCAGGGCGCTTTTGACCCTCTCCAGAACATTTCGATCCATGAAGCTTTGATAGTGTCTGCCTATAAGCTCGTCCCTGCTGCGTCCGACGATCTCCTCGAAGCGTCTGTTCGTAAAAGTTATGAGGCCGTCTTTATCGATTATCTGAATGCCGTCGTTTAACGATGTGATGATGTTTTCGTTAAATTCCCTGAGCCTGTTTACTTCTTTTTCCTCGGTCAGGTCGCGAGCTGCGCCGACCATTGCCATAGGCTCCCCTTTGCGGTCCCGCAGCGGGATACAGATGACGTAGGCCGGGAATATTTCACCGGATTTTCTTCTAAGCCGGACCTCTCCGCGAAAAGTGTTTCCTTTTCTCATCTCCGCCAAAACGTTCGGCTTCCTCACCCCCAGTTCGATAATGCTTCGTAGCATAATCTCTTCGGGCTTGTATTCGAAAAGTTCCTCGGAGCCTTTGTTGTAGTACACGATCTTTCCGTCCAGATCCGTAACGATGATGGATTCGCTCAGATTTCCGAGAACGGTTTCAAGAAAATCCTTCGTCGTCAGTTTAAAACCCAGTATGATGTTTTCCCAGTCCAAAGTCCCTGTCATACGCCCTGATCCTGCCACAGGCGGCATCCGGAGCGCCACCCGCAGAGCTTCTATAAAAAATGCGGTCATAGCTGTGGTCGGGGAAGAAGACCGGCCCTTTCCGTGATCTCTCTTACCTTTTCCTCCCATTCGATGGCCATTATATGCACGCCGGAAATACCGGGGATTTCACGCACTTCTTGTATTTGATCCAGAAGCAGGTTGATTCCCTCCTCAGCCTGGTCGGCCCCGGGAACGCCTCGGATGCGCTTTATGATATCATCGGGGATGGTTATCCCGGAAACGTTTTTGTTCATGTATGCCGCCATTCCGGCAGACTTTAGCGGCGTCAGTCCGGCAAGGATGTAGCAATGCCGGTCCAATCCCATATCGCACGCCATCTTCATGAATTCACGGAACCGCTTCATATCGTAGATGCACTGGGTTTGAATAAAATCGGCGCCTGCGTCGATTTTTTTAGCCAACCTGATCACTCTGAACTCGAAGGGGTCTGCAAAGGGATTGGCCGCCGCGCCCAAAAACATCCGGATGCCGCCCTGGACCGGATCGCCGCTGTTGACCGCGCCACGGTCCCTTATAGTGCGCACCACGTCGAGGAGTTGGATGGAATCGAGGTCGAAAACATTTTTGGCCATCGGATGATTTCCGAAGCTCTGATGATCGCCGGTAAGGCAGAGCATATTGCGGATCCCGAGAGCGTAGGCGCCGAAAATGTCGCTTTGGGCCGCGATCCGGTTGCGGTCTCTTGTAACCATCTGCATGACCGGTTCCACACCGTTTTTCACCAGAATGGAACTCGCGGCGATGCTCGACATACGAACAACGGCCGTCTGGTTGTCCGTGACGTTGGCCGCATCCACACAGCCCCTGATGAGCCCTATTTTCTTTTCGAGATATTCGACATCCGCGCCCTTGGGAGGGCCGCACTCGCATGTGACGGCAAAATGACCCGAGCTTAGCGCCCTCTCGAGATTACTGCCCGATTTTATAACGCTTTTGTCGCTCATAGGCCGTTCTCCTTGCGGATGGCGAAAGGAAGGTTTCCGGATGGTGTCTACTTAATATCGTAGAGTTGTTCCCGGATTGTGCGTCGAACCCCGCCGTCCGCAGCGGTCGACCAGTCTTTGGCGGGCAGAAGGTTCCTGAGGTCGTCCAGCCTTCCCAGCCTCTTTAGCCTGTCATAGATGAGTTGCCATACGCACTCGATATTTGCAGGATCGACTTCACACCTGCCCTTTTCAGACCCTCCGCACGGGCCGTTCAAAAGGTGCTTGGAGCAGCGCGCGACAGGGCATATTCCGCCGGTGCAGGCGATAATACAACTGCCGCACCCTGCGCACATCTCGGCCCAAAGCCCCGGTTGCATTCCGGCCCCGTAGAAAGTTGTGTCCAGTCCCGGAAATATGGGGGTCTTTCCGAGCCGGTCGGCCAGAAAATTCACCCCCACTCCGCAGGCAAGCGACACGACGGCATCGATCCCCTCGGATTCCACACGGCTAAGGATCGGCAAGACAAATTCCACGTCGCATTGCCGCTGCACACAGTCTTCAAGGATGGTCTTAGGCCGGCCGTCTTTACCAAAAGCGATCCGCAAGCCCGATGCGAGGATCTGGACCTCGGCTTCTCCTCCCGAAAGGCAGACCGTAGTGCACGTGCCGCAGCCCACTACCAGGACTTTTTCGAAATCTTCAACATAGCCCTTAACCTGCAGGAACGGTTTAGGGTCCGCAACAATCATAGCGAATCTCCTCGGTTTATCTGCAGTAACCCTTCAATTGGTAACTGGTGTTTCCATGTTTACTGCTCGAAATTCTTCCCATATCCGGGGCCAGGATTCATCCCCGCCGCCATCCATTTTGAAAAGCTGCAGCTTGTCCGCTCCGACTCCGATTTGGTCCAGATATTTCCGCGTGCGCTTGATTCGCCTGCCAAGCCATTCTTCGACCCTCGGGTAGTAACAGCCGTCTTCAGGGCAGGAAATCACGGCGACCCTGTCCGCTCCCAGTTCGAAAGGTCTGAGAAGATCCACCATGCTGAGCCGCCCCACGCATGGAACGATCACGCGAAGAACACCCGAATCCCGGATTTCCTCCCCGGGCTGCTCTCTCAGATACTTCCTGCCCGTCGTCCCGTTCAGGCAGCAAAAAGAAACCAAAAAGGGCCTGGCAACCTTCTCGAGGTCCAGCCCGGAGACAATCGCCCTGAGGGCCTTTTTGACGGCGCTGGTTGGAAACCTCCAAACATCTATTGCGAAGGCCGGGCATTCCGCCGCGCACAAGCCGCAGGTCTGGCATTGCCGGGCAGGCATAAACGCCATCCTTCTCACCTGCGCCACCCCGAACGGGCAGATACGCACACAGGTAAGACAACCGGCACAGTGGTTCGGAAACTCGAGATGCGCGCCTGTTGCACAGGCAAGGCAACGCCTGGATTCGGAGAGCGCTTCCTCTTCGCTGTATCCCGGCTCGATAGGAGAAAAATCCTTGATTCGTTCGGCCGGGTCGGCCAGATCGACTCCAATCCGTTCGAAGCGCCTGGCCAGAGCGGCAGTCGCCGCCGGCAGCTCGCCTATGCTTTGGATTTTTCTGTGGGGCAGCTTGAGGATCTCCCCCGTTTCGAGATAGTGAGATACGACCTTGGCGGCCTCATGCCCTGTCGCCACCGCCTGAATGGCCGAGCCGGGACCGCTCACGACCTCGCCGCACGCGAATACGCCGCGTTCGGATGTGGCCATCGATTCTCTATCGCATAGGAGCCGTCCGCCCGAAACGGCGACAGGCGTATGGGTAAGGAAATCCAGGTTCGCTTTCTGGCCGATTGCAAAAATGACGCTGTCGACTTCGATACGGGTAGTCACCGACTCGTCATAGACGGGACTAAATCGGTGCTGATCGTCAAAAACGCTGCTGCAGCGTCTTAATGCAACGCCGGCGACCGCGCCGTCCTTTTCCACAATCGCCTTCGGGCCCCAAGAATTGAGGATTTCAATCCCTTCCTCTTCGCCTTCTTCTATTTCCCATTTCCATGCGGGCATTTCTTCGCGGTTTTCCAGGCAGGCCATGGAAACCTTCTTGGATGGCCCCAACCGTTTTGCGGCCCTGGCGATATCGATTGCCACATTGCCGCCGCCAATCACAAGCACGCGCTCTCCCAGCTGGGGGTATAACCCGTTTGCAACGTCCCAAAGAAAGGTGACGCCAAGGAAAACTCCTTTGCTCCCCGTCCCTGGAATTGGCAGGGAATGGCTTTCGGAGAGGCCGACCGCTATGAGGATCGCGTCGTTTTCTTTCTTCAGCTCCTCGAATGAAATATCGACGCCCACGCAGCATCCGCTATGGACCTCGATGCCGGTGGCCAGAATGTCTTCGATGTCTTCGGCAAGGGCCTCGGCGGGAAGGCGGTATCGTGGGATGGCATGAGCGAGCATCCCCCCCAGCCTGGTGTCCTTTTCATAGACCCTCACCCGGTACCCTCGAAGCGCCAGATCCATGGCGGCAGTAAGCCCTGAGGGGCCTGCACCGATAACGGCCGCCGTCTTGTCGCTTTTCACCACGGCTTTCCTGCGGCGGGCAATACGGTATTCTCTTGTATTCTCCACGACGAAGCGCTTGAGCATCCTGAGGCTTACCGCCTGATCGATCGCCGTTCTACGGCATTGGGATTCACACGGATGATGGCAGATACGACCGCACACGGAGGGAAACGGATTTACCTCGAGCAAAACGTCAAGAGCGCCCTCGTAGTCGCCCCTGCTTATACGCTGCACATATTCGCGGGTGTCGGTGTGGACCGGACAGGCGGCCGAACATGTGGGAAGCGCGCCGGCGGTTAAAACCTGTAAAGAAGCCGGGGAACTTTTATCCATTGCCATACAGTCCTCTTTCGAAACGGAATCGGAACCGATGCATGGTTGCAAAGAGCGGTTGAAGCGGGTCTTTATAAAAATGGAATCTCAAAGACAGCGTAAGCTCATAAAAATATAACTCTTTTGAGGCGGGGGCCGGTATAATTATTTTAAAGGAAATTTGGGCTGGGATATGGGACCATTTTTTGATATAGTGGTTCGATTTAATTCAAAACGTCCCTAAACCAAGACAGTCGCAACGTGCGCGTGGAGTTATCTCCAGTCCGGAAAAAGGGGCATTTTTTTTGCTCGTCTCGCCGCATGAATCAACTCTGTCTGCCTCACAGTTGGAGTTCATCGCGCCGCGGGCACCAAGCGATCAATATAATCAAGAGGAAACCGGCAATGTACACAATTTTGGAAAAACAGGTTTTGAGCGATGTGACCAAACTTATGGTCGTCGAGGCGCCGCAGGTAGCCCGCAAAGCCAGGGCGGGGCAGTTCATCATCGTGCTCATGCACGACCAGGGCGAGCGTGTTCCTCTAACCATTGCCGACTATGACAGGACGGCAGGCACGATCACACTCATTTTCCAGGAAGTGGGCAAATCGACGAAGGAAATGGGGACCATGAAGGTGGGGGACTCATTCAGTCATGTTGTCGGCCCGCTCGGACACCCGACCGACATAGAAAACTACGGCGAGGTCATCTGCGTAGGAGGCGGCGTGGGGATCGCTCCTGTCTATCCGATTGCGCGCGAACTCAAAGAGGCAGGAAATCACGTCATCTCGATCATAGGCGCAAGGACGAAGGAACTTCTGCTTTGGGAAGACAAGATGCGCGCGGTCTCAGACGAACTCATCGTCACGACCGACGACGGATCGTACGGTCGAAAAGACCTTGTGACGGTGCCTCTCAAGGAAATTCTCGACAGCCGCCCCGGGAAGATAGCAAAGATATGGGCGATCGGACCGGCCATAATGATGAAGTTCGTCGCCGCAACGACAAAGCCGTATAATGTTCCGACAATCGTCAGCTTGAACACCATAATGATCGATGGGACGGGGATGTGCGGGGGCTGCAGGGTCGTTTTGGACGACGGCGCCAGGTTCGTGTGCGTCGACGGCCCCGAGTTCGACGCTCACAAGGTTGACTGGAACAATCTTTTGTCGCGCCTGGCCTTTTACCGCAACGAGGAACAGACGGCGGTTCAACGCTTCGAAAAGGACCACGAGTGCAATCTGGATCGCGCAATCTCGAATGGAGTAAGATAAATGGCACAATTAAGCCCGAAAGAACGCATGAAGATACCCCGTCAGGAAATGCCTGTGCAGACGCCCGAAGACAGGGTGCAAAACTTTCAGGAAGTGGCGCTGGGTTACACCTTGGAGCTTGCAAAACGGGAGGCTGAACGCTGCCTTCAGTGCAAAGAGCCCCATTGTATGGAAGGCTGTCCGGTCGAAGTCAGGATTCCCGAGTTTATCAAAGCCGTACGCGACGGCGACATGGCCGAAGCGGTAAAGATAATGAAAGACAAAAACAACCTGCCGGCCATTTGCGGCAGGGTCTGTCCCCAGGAAGTGCAGTGCGAGTCGCGTTGCATTCTGGGAAAGAAAGGCGAACCGGTCGCAATAGGCCGAATCGAGCGATTCGTGGGCGACTACGAGCTTTCGAACAAAACCTTCGAGTTAGCCAAGGGACCGGCAACAGGGAAAAAAGTCGCGATAATCGGCTCGGGGCCTGCGGGCATCACCTGTGCGGTAGACCTTGCCCGCATGGGTCATGAAGTCACCATCTTCGAGTCTTTGCATACTCCGGGCGGCGTGCTCGTCTACGGCATTCCCGAGTTCAGGCTCCCCAAGGAAAGCGTTATCAAGGCCGAAATTGAAACGGCGGCAAAGGCCCTCTCCATTCGCATACTCACCGATTATGTAATAGGGCGCACTCTTACAATCGATGAACTGCAGGCCGAATACGACGCCATTTTCCTTGGCACCGGAGCAGGGCTTCCGATGTTCATGCGCATTCCGGGGATCAATTTGAACGGGGTCATGTCCGCAAATGAATTCCTCACCAGATCCAATTTGATGAAAGGCTACCGGTTCCCTGAATTCGACACCCCGCTCAAGGTGGGAAAAAGAGTCGCGGTCATCGGCGCGGGCAACGTCGCGATGGATGCTGCGCGCTCCGCCCTTCGGCTTCAGTCCTTAAAGGCCGGCAGAAACGGCGACCAGGCCGAACCCGGCTCGGAAGTCCATATAGTCTATCGCCGCTCCTCGGCGGAGGTGCCCGCCAGGCTTGAAGAAGTCCATCACGCCAAGGAGGAAGGGGTCATTTTCGACTTTTTGACCAATCCGGTCGAAATCCTGGGCGACGAAAAGAATGCTGTGCGCGCGATGCGCTGCATTCGAATGGAACTGGGGGAACCCGACCAGTCCGGCCGCCGCAGCCCTGTTCCAATCCAGGGATCGGAATTCGACATGGAGGTGGACGAGGTGATCTTTGCCCTCGGGACCAGCCCGAACCCGCTGGTTTTCACAAATGCCGGAGGCCTCGAGCGCTCCAAGCATGGAACGGTTGTAGCCGACCAGGAGCACGGGCGCACCACGATAAAGGGTATTTGGGCAGGCGGCGACGTCGTAACGGGCGCCGCAACGGTCATAAGCGCAATGGGAGCTGGAAAGCGCGCCGCCGCAGATATCGACCGATATCTGAAAGGCGAATTCGACTGGTAGTTTTGAGACAAAAAAAGCCGGGGGCAAAACCTCCGGCTTTTCTTACTTTCAGCGGATACCGTCTATAAGCGAGAGAAAATTTTGCGTCCCGGTAGACATTATTTTTCCCTCTTCCCCAAAGACCACGTCGCCGCCGGCCTCCATGAGTTCGCAGTGGCTGGCCACCTCATCGGCTGCGAGATTAATTCCGTGGCCTTTCAGCAACTCGGGCCGGAAATGCTCCGCGGCCACTTCTTTTAGCGATTTCGGGCCGGTGCTGAGAATCCTGGCAAAATCACTGCATCGATCCCTATGATGCTGCACCAGTTCCGCAATTCTATCCTTTAGACCCAAGAGGTTGAGCCGGTCGCGATAGTAGAGCCGATGGGCGGACAGCACCAGGATGTCTTCCGAGGCTCCAGCCAATTGCTCTATCCTTTTCAGGGAGCGGATATAAGCCCTCAGGCCGAAAAGCTGCTGGGCCTCCTTCCAGTTACCTGGCAGCGCGGGGCGCACGACGGTGAAAAAGCGTTCCTGAGAGGGGTGAGGCGAGATATCGGGCAGGATCGTATCTCCTGGCAGCAACGCCTCGCCGTCTATCAAAAGGGCCACCGCATCGGGGCTGTGCCCGGGAGTATGGAGCACCTCGATGCCGGCGCCCAATTCGCCGTTCATGCTCATGGGCTCGATATTCAACTGCGGGCGCTCTTCATGATATTCGAGGCAGTTGTGGCGGGCAAAAGACGCCGGCATCGGACAGCACCAGCATGAAACCGGAAATTGGGCTTTTTCGCTGGAGGGGGCGGATTTAGCGAGGGGCCGCACGAGACAGCCATAGATTTCATGAGCCTTAACCCGCGCCTGCGTTACCCCGGCGAGCTCTAAGATGCCGCCGTCATGGTCCTCGTGGCCGTGGGAGACTACTATTGCATCGATATCACGGGGGCTGAAGCCGACGGATTCGATCATCCCGATAAGCTCCCGGCCCTTGCCCCTCCTTCCCGCATCGACCAGAAAGGGCCTGTCCGCGGTGACAAGATAATTCCAGGTCGGGCCAAGGTCCCAGTCCCAGTCGCCGCCGTAGAGGTTATCGGTGGCAAAACCATAGATAGTGCGCCCGGAAGAAAGTGTCGCGCGAACGATCATATTATTCCCAGAGCTATCACCGGGCCGGATTATCTCGATTCGGTCAAAACGCATTGAAAGTCTCCTCACAGCCGCCGCGCTAATCTCACTCTTCCGGGATATGGTACTCGTCGCTCCCGTGTATTTTGAACCTGAACACGATCCGATTCGGATCACCGGGAACAGGGCTATACGGCTCCCGAACGTGGTATCTGCCCTTCGGGGCTATGTAGCCGATATCGATAGTCTTACTCCAAAAAACCCTGATTTCGTCTACATCCATCGTGTACATATCGAGCAGCAGGTTGCTGATGGGCCGGTCGGATTCGTTCACTATGTAGCCGGTGATATAACCGTTGCGAGTAATGTTGAAATGCTTGTAAAACAAGATATTGCTTCTCGTTCCGCAGGTGTTGTGCACGTGCCCGTTGCTGTAAAACGAATCAGCCCGGGCGTGAAGGGGAAAGAAAAGCAAAGCGGGCAGAACAAATACGAAAATCCATTTGACCATTTACGCACTCCTCTTTCTAAGCTTAAACCGACCTGTGGTGCTATTTTCCGCCGGATTTCAGGCAACGGTCGCACGTTCCATACACGGTCAATTTGTGATCTTTAACGGTGAAACCGTGCTGCCGTCCGATCTCCTCGAATTTCCGGGCGGAAAGACACTCCCGAAAGTCTACAACCCGATTGCACATGGTGCATACAAGATGGTGATGGTGAGAGCCTCCGCATACCCGGTATCTGTGGGAACCGTCTGAAAGTTCGACACGGTCGAGCACCTTGCTTTCGACGAGCTGCTCGATGGACCGGAAGACCGTGGCGCGGCCGATCCTGCCATGGGCGGCCCGCAGTCCTTGCCAGAGGTCGTCTGTTGAAAACGCCTCCCCGGTGCGCGCAAGCTCCGCCAGTTTCTCCACGAGGATTCGCCTCGGCGCGGTGTTTGGACGGCTAAGATCGAAAAAGGCATTCTCAATCCGGCGAACCGCATCGAGCGCCTGATTATCGCCTTCCGCGGAGATCTGCCGCGGCGACCGGAAACGTGAGCGGGATTCATTCTTCATACGCCAGCCTTTTTATGAGCGACCTCACAAACGGTTTCATCCGGTTTCCCGGTCCGCATGAGGGTATTCGAAGGCCCGCATCGTGCGAAACCGCTTTCGAAGGACAAGTGAAGCGCCGTATGTCAACGCTGCAAGCGCCGAAATATAAAAGCCTGCCGGAAGATGGCGGATAGTCCCTGCGAAGGTGAGAACAAGCCCGAGCCATGTGACGCCGACCGCCGTAGCGACCGAAAGGGCGACGGCGCGAGCCGGGCGGTTCGTAAGGTTTACTGCCGCCGCTGCCGGAGCAATGAGCAAGGAAGCTGTCAGAAGGATGCCGACCAGGAGCACGCAGGCTGCGGTCGTAAGGGCGAGAATGGCCAAAAAGGCGGCTGAGAGTGCGCGCATGGGCACTCCGCGCGCTTCGGCGCCTGCCGGGTCAACCGATGCAAAGAGCAAAGGCCGGTGCACGATAGAAAGCGCCCCAACGGCGGTCGCGCAACTCGCAAACGCCAGCAGTATGTCCTTGGAATTTATGGTCAGCATCGATCCGAACAGAATGTTTATGCCGCTAAGCGAATGCAATGCGCTCGTGCGCGAATAGATGCTCAGAAAAAGCACGCCAAGACCCAGGGCGAAACAGAGCACCATGCCGATTTCCACGTCCCGTCCTCGCACCCGGTTGCCAAGGATGCCCAGCCCTGCCGCGGCCAAAAGCGATAAAATTATCATTCCGGCCAGGGATTCAACACCGAGCAGCGCCGCGCCCGTTGCTCCGGCGAAGCCGATGTCGGTGAAGGCTTCCGCTGCGAAAGCCTGCGCCCGCAGGACGAGAAAGTAGCCGACGCATCCGGCGACAACCGCGACAATGGCGCCGCCTATAAACGCGTGCGCAATTATTTGTGAAGTGAGCAGCTCCTTCAGCATTGCACTTCCGTTTTTTTCCATTTGTCCCGGGTGTTCACAAGCCCCTGTGGCATGTGTCCATGAATTTCCCCGGGCGAGGCCACCCGACGCATCTGCTTCCCACGATAAAATATCCTCACCGGCATGTACACGAGAAAAGAGATCGAGGCAATAAAGAAGCTTACCGGCCAGTCCCCGCTGAGCCCTGCCAGGGTAACTCCGGCGAACATGTAGGCGACCCCCAGCAGCGCGGCAAGAAGTATTGCGCGACCCGGCCTGTGCGTAAGGCGTGTCGCGGTCGCGCCGGGCCCCACCAGCATGGCGAACACCAGCAACGCCCCCACCACCTGCACTGCAAGCGATACGGTCAGGGCAACGACTACCATGAACAACAGGGTGATCAGCCCGACCGGAACGCCTTTGGCCTCGGCAACAAAGGGATCGAACGTGACGAAAAGAAGGGGCCGGAACATAAAGAGCACCAGGCAAACAGACGCCAGGCACATCAGACCGGTGAGAATCACATCGTTTCGCGATATGCCCAAAACGGTCCCGAACAAGATGCTGTAGACACGCTCGGCATAGCCGCCGTAGAGCGCAAGGAACATGAGCCCCAGCCCCATAGCGAAAGACTTTACGACGCCAATGGAAACGTCGCGTTCGCGAAGCTCCCGGCCACCGATACTCATTGCCGCACCGGCCAGAATCGTTATGGCAAAAAGGCCGTAGACCGGTTTCACCCCGAAAAGCACCGCGCCGGCAGCGCCCGCAAAGCCTATGTTAGGAAGAGCATGACCTGCGAACGTGTACCCTCCCCCAATGAGAAAGTAGCCGACAACAGCGGCGTCCACGGCAATGAACATGCCGCTCAGCAGCGCGTTCTGGATGAACTGGAAATGATATAGGGCGATAATCGAATCGAGCATCAGGTTTCGACTCCCAGGACAAACTTTTTTCCCATCGCTTCGACCACATCGACCGGATGGTTGTAAAGCGAACTGAGTGTTTCCCTGGTTATCACCGTTTCCGGCGAGCCTATGGCGCACCTGCCGTTCGCCAGGTAAAGGACCCGATTCACATGCTGTAAAAGCGGGTTTATGTCATGGGTCACCAGCATGACCGCTACCTTGCGGGAAACACAGAGCCGGCCGACAAGGGATATGATCTCATGGGCGCTGGCGATATCAAGACTTGCCAGCGGCTCATCGAGAAGAACAAGCCCGGGATTGGCAATCAACACCTGCGCCAGCGAAAGCCTCTGCTTTTCCCCTCCGGAGAGTTCACCCACGGCCACATCGGCGTACTCGCTCGCACGCACCTCCTCGAGCACCTGGTCCACAAGCATCCTGCGCTTGCGGCTCGGAAAACCCGGCCCCCAACGATGCCCGTCGAGACCAAAACCGACCAGGTCGCGGGCGCGCACGGCAAAATTGGTATCGAGCGTTCGGAATTGCGGAGCATAGCCGATCTCGGGATTACCACGGCGCGGCTTACGGCCGAAAATCCGGACCTCTCCCGTTTCGGGCTGAACCAGGCCGAGAAGCAGCTTCAAAAGCGTTGTCTTTCCAGCGCCGTTTGGCCCCAGGACGGCTATGAATTCACCGTCTTCGATCGTAAAGGTCATCTCGTCCTGAATCGCCCGGCCACCGAAACCTATACGGACGTTACGCAAAAAGACGGGCAGCCGCTCCATACCGTCGGGTTCAGCCCTCATCGCACACCGCTCCCTGCCCCGTGGTTTGATCCGCGCAAGGCAGATTCAACTGCGGCAATCTGGTCGAGCATCCATGACTGGTAATGTTTACCCGGCGGCATCGTTTCCATTACCCCGACAACCGGGACCCCGGAGCTTTTCGCAAGGTCCTTGAGCCTGGCGGTGAACCGGTCGCCGGTCTGCCGGTTGTATACCAGGAGGCGCACCATTTTCTTCCTGATCTGATCCTGCGCGATCAGCACCGTATTGGCCGGCGGATCGATCCCCTGGGCGACAGCTTTTTGCAATGCGAACGGGGTCAATACTTTCAGGCCCATTGGAACGGCCTGATACAGAAAGATCGGTTCGGTTAGCGCAATAGGAGTTCCCGAAAACCGTCTGGCAATCCCGCCGATTTTGGCTCGGATCCCGGCCAGGCTCCCGGTAAAAATTTTCAGGTTCTTGTCGAATACCGGCGCCCGCGACGGGCACAACTTCTTGAGATCTCCCGCCATGGCCGCCGCAACGGCTTTCATATCTTCCACGCTGTACCAGACGTGTTCATTGTCGGGGAGCTTTAGAGGCGAAATATCCCAGGCATTTATTACGAGCCGGGCGGAGTTGGGCGAGGCCGACAGGAGCTTGTTCATCCAGTCGTCATACCCGCCGCCGCTTTCGATAACCAGGTTCGCAACGGCCACCTCCTTTGCATCGTTTACGGTCGGTTCGTATTCGTGCGGATCGATATTCGGATTGGAAAGCACGCTTTCGACCCTCGCGTATGGACCGGCAATCTGGCGGGCAATGTCTTGGTAAAAATTCTCGGCAGCTACAATATTCAGGCAGGGGGAAGCGGTGCGCGGAGCAACCGTTTGTGCTCGGGCCGCGGGAAAAAACATCGAGGCGGCCTCAACCAGGACGATCGCCGCAGCTATGGCCGTAAAGAAGGTCCCGCACAGGCGCCGGCAGCAGGCAAGGCGCCTGGAACCAGCCCCGCGTCGCGAGGCAGGAGCTGGAAGGGTCCCTGATTTGACCATTACATATTCCTCCGGAGGCGGTTTCATGGTTAATGATACTCGATATCATTAACCAAGCCGATAATAACTACCCCAACAGGAAAGGTCAATGAGATTGAGCTTGTGTCTGAATTTATCGCATCAGGCCCGGCAGGGGCGTGGTAGAGTGAATGGAAAAGACTTAGTATCAGAGGATAAGCATTTGGGCCGGAGCGACAAGCCGTCCGGCGTAATCGAATTTGTAACCTTATACGGAGTCAGAACATGAAAAAAATTGCCAGTCGGTCCACACATCCAACATCCCTTGTTTTTGCGGTGGCGCTCCTTGCATTGATGGTTTTCGGCGGACCGGGTCTATCCCGCGCTGCTACGGCCGAGCATAGTAAAGCGAAGGCTGCCAAGCCCAAAATCGACACCCACCTCGAGGCACGCATTAAAGCGCTTCACGCCAAACTCAAGATCACGCCGGCACAGGAACAGTTATGGAATAAGGTCGCTCAGACGATGCGGGAAAATGACAAAACGATGGATGCACTGGTCGAGGCAAGGGAAAAAAATGCGGGCACCATGAACGCCGTCCAGGATCTCCAATCCTACGCCAAGCTCGTCCAGGCGCATGCAAACTGCATCAATAGATTCATCCCGCCTTTCGAGGCGCTTTATGCCAGCATGTCGGCATCCCAGAAGAAAAACGCCGATAAGCTGTTCCGCTATCACCCGCATCAGATGAAAAGAGAAAAGGCAAAATGATCACCGACACAATATTAATAGAGCAAATCCTGCTTTGCGACAGCAGCGGTTTCATAATGGAGGGGCACTGTGCGAACCTCGAATAAATTGACCGGAAAGCTTATTGCGAAAGTCGGCAAGATCGCGATCGCGCTCATCTTGGCCACAATCCTCGGGGGCATAACCGCCTCGCCGGCGTTCAGCAGAGATTTCTACGGCAGGCATGAAGGACATTTCCGAGGACACGGACACTACAGACATTACGGGCACTACGGACACTACAGACACTACGGGTACCAAAGGCGCTGGCATCACCACGGCTACTACTACGGACCATCTGTCTACGGGCCTCCACCGGTCGCCTATAACCCGGGCCCGTATCAATCGCCGGGTATCTCCATCCTCTTCCCCTTCATTTTTAGATGAGAAATCGTCAGCATGACTAAATCATGCGATCTATAATCCCTTTCGCCTGCATCCAGTAAGGGTGCAGGCGGGAGGGAGGTCTAATTTGTGCAACTTGATCCGGTTGCCGGCAAGCGTTTTTCACAGTGCGGCCGCATGTGCTTACATCCCGTAATATTTGGCGAAGGTGCGACTTCCAACCTAATTTCTTTGCAGGCCGTTTTTTTCGGGTCACGAAAAAGAATTTTTAAAGTTATAATGCTTACATTGGAACGGTAAAAAGGCAGGCTGCCGCTGGAACAAGCCGCTGTTGGAGTGTGGATCTTGGTCGTGACAAGGCCGGCCTCAAGGAATTTGCTTTTTATCTATTGAATGCCAATGGAGGCTAGTAATGGAACCTAGCGAGTTTGTCGAGATCGGGGAGGTTTTCGTCAAAACCGACAGGACCCAGGGGAACATGGTCATCCTGAAGCGGTCGGCGGAAGACAGCCACTATTTCCTCATGTTCGTCGGCGACGCCGAGATCACTGCGATAGCCAAGGAAAAGGGGCTTGTCGAGCCAAAGCGGCCCCTCACTCACGACACGTACCTGACGATTCTCGGACGCACCGGCGTGGCCTTCGAAAAGATCGAGATATTCGAAATGCGGGATAACACCTTTTACGCAAAAATCTACGCCCGCATCGACGGAGAAACATCGGTCTTCGATGCGCGCCCGAGCGATGCGGTCGCTCTGGCGCTGCACGAGAAGTGCCCCATCCTGGTCAGCAGGAAGCTTTTGCGGGTTGAATTGACCGCGGAAGAAGTCCAGGAATTCGAGATGATCGTAAAGACCGTAAAATTTTGATTTTCCTGGCTCATTAATCTTTATCAAACTATCGTTTGACTTGCGGCGCCGTTTTGGATAGAGACTCAAGGATCCGATCCGGTCCTGCCCTGGCGTTGCCGCAGAAACGATTAAGCCGGCGCGGGCCGGCTTTGTTGTTTCGGGCCGAGCATCGGCCGGCGAGGCGACGGGAGAGGAAAACAACACTCTTGGGGTCTTCGCATTTTTATCCATCACACAAAGTCCTTCCGGACAGGGCTGTACCGCTTAGCCGCCCCGCACCGTCAGAGGGATTTTTCACTTTATCGAGGACATTTTATGGCCATTTCTTCTTCATCAGCCACTTTTACCCGTTTTTTCGTCCCTGAACTCGAAGTTGGCGATTTCTGGAGCTTTGTGGATGAAAAGCTCCGGGCGGGCGCTTTCGCCGAACCCGACGATTCCCAGATCGAGGCGGCCGGTTTTGCGTCCTGGGAGGATTTCTTCGATTCCTCTTTTGCCTACGGCTCTTACCGGAAAGCCGAATACGTGGCGTTCAATTTCCGGCTCGATCAAAAGAAGGTCCCCTCCGTAGTGCTAAAACAGTTCGTGCGCCAGTCGGTGCAGAAATACCGGGACGAGCACGAGGGGAAATGGCCGAGCCGGTCGGAAAAGCAAGAGATACAGGAAAACATGCAGGAGTATCTGCTTAGCCGCGCCTTTCCTCAGCCTTGTTCGTCGGAGGTGGTGTGGGCGCCGGCGCGCAACCTGATGATGCTCGGGACTTCGAGCACCAAGATGATGGAGGCGTTCCTGGAGTTTTTCGAACGGCAGTTTCAAATCTACCCGGTCCCCCTCTATCATGCTCAGTGGGCGGCCAACATGCTTGCGCTTACGCCGGCGCAGAAGGACACTCTGGGCTCCATAGTTTCGCTCAAGTCTCCGACGGCCCTTAGCGACGGGCGGTTTCTCGGCTCTGAATTTCTTACCTGGGTGTGGTACTATATCGAATGCCTGGGCGGATCGATCCAGGCGGGCGACAAGATAGCCGAGGTGCACATGGGCGAGCGCATGACGCTTGTACTGCCCAACGACGGGAAAGAACGGGTGGTATGCACCACTCAGGCCAACTTTCTCCACGAGGCGCGAACCGCGCTTCGCCAGGGCAAAGTGGTCGACGAGGTCCAACTCCTGATCATAATCGGCGAAAACGAGTACATTCTGACACTGGACAGCTCTCTTTGGGCGGTAAAAGCGCTCAAGACTCCCAAGCAGCTTCCCGATTACGGCAGTGAAGATCCCGACGGTCGATTTCTTGAAAAGATGTACTTTTTAGAGGAAGTTTCCGCAGCCATGGACGCGCTCTATATGCGCTTTCTTACCGAAAGGCTCACGCCGGGGTGGCAGTCCGATACGCTCGTGGAACTTCAAAAATGGATCGACGAGGGCGGCTCGGCGCCTGAAACCGGGAAGAGCCCCGCCGCCATTGCTTAGTTGCGGGACACATGAACGAGATCGGCTTCGGCACAATCACCTACGTTATACACGAGCACTGGTTGAGCGCGTTTCTTTTGCTTGTATCGCTCACAACCATCTGCTTTGCCATGGTGCTGCGCTGGTACGTGAGGCGCCGCATCGGGGAAATGCTGCAAAGCGGCTTTGAAGAAGATCACGAACTGGACCTTCTGCCTGCGCCCGGCCCCCTCGAACAGCAATCCCTGGAATTTATCGCCAGGATGCGCGAGCAGATTTGGTCGCTGCCCGAGGCCGAGCTTCAGCTCGGCTTCGAGGCCTTCAACCAGCACGCTGTGAAAATTGTGCGTTCCATCGGCGCCATCTATCACCCCGAAGCGGCGCAGCCTGAATATGAAGCCTCGCTCTCCGACACCCTGGAACTGGTCACCCGGGTCTGCGCCAGGCTCGCAAGGCTCTCATCCACCATTCCCATCAAGTATGTCGGCAATCGGAAACTGAGCGATTTTCAGCGCTATTATCAGGTCTATATCAAGATCAACGAAAACCCCGTTTTGAAGCTGTTCAGGAAGAACCCTCACATTTATAAAGCCGCAAGGCTTGCCTTCAGCGTAAAAAACGCAGCCAATCCGCTCTACTGGGCCGGCCGGGAGCTTACGCGCGAGGGTTACTTCATCATCCTCAGATGGTTTTACCTGACCTTCACCAGCGAAGTCGGCAAAGAAGCCATACGGCTCTACAGCGGCAAGCGCTTCCACCAGGAGGAAGAGCGCGATGCCGTGCTTGTTTGCTACCGCATGTTTCATACGATGCGAAAATGGAGCGGACCGACGCCGGCAGAGTGGGCCGCCTTCGTGCAATTTGTGACAACCCTTTCGGCCCTCGATGCCGAGAGCAAGCTTCATATCCTGGCAAGATGTTCGGAAGATCGTCTTCCAAAAGATTTGGAAGAGCGTACAATAGCCACCAAGTCGGGAATAAGATGGTATAAGAAGGGCCTGAAAGCTCTGATCGAGGCCGACCCCGGGACTTCCACGGCAAAAGTCAAGCTTGTCGAAAGGGAAACAGAGGCGCCGGAGCAGGCGGGGTAAGGCTGTAACGAGTGTCTTTCGTTTGGAAGTACTGGTGTGAACAAAATACTTTAAACGCCAATTCGTGTGATAGACCTCCATAAGCAGTCGAATAAGCCGGGTCGGCATTTGACCGGCCCGAAGAGAAAGGATTCCATGAAATCAACCGGTATACGACCTTTTGGAATTTTAGGCCTCATGGCGGCAGCTTTTTTTGCGTTAACGCTTTATGGCTGCAGCAAGCCTGTACACCCCCCCGAGGGCTTTCGCGGCATCAAGTGGGGTGCAAAGACATCCTCGGTTCCCGGCCTGCACCAGGTTGCCGGCAAAGGCGACCTGCAACTGTATGAAAAAACCGGTGAAGTCCTTACAATGGGAGGCATCAAACTCAACCGGGTTATCTATGCTTTCTATAAAGACCAATTCTATATGGGCATGGCCTATTTTTCAGCCGACGATTTCATGAGAATGGAGGCCGTTTTGACCGAAAGATTCGGCAAGCCCTCCGAAGTCGACAATAACCCCAACACCCTGATATGGGACAGCAATAATGTCTCCGTGCTGCTGACACCCGAAGGGCTGCATCAGACCCGCCTGGTCTACATGTACAAGCCCATTCAACTGGAGGTCGAACTGAAAAAATAGTTCTCACGCCCGGGGCGACCGGGCCTTCGGGCCAATGCGGAAGGGGGTACCCGTGTCCGTAGCATTGTCCATCCTCGATTCGCTGGTCAGTGGCGTGGTAGCCATAGACCGAGAGGTCAATATAACGGTCTGCAACGAGGCTGCCGCCGGCATGCTCGGTATTACCAAGAAACAGGCGGTCGGCCTGAACCTTTTGACCCTGGTTCCCAATGCCGGTCTGATAAACGTCCTGCGCACGGGCCAGCCGGAAGTTGGACGTCTGAGGGTCAAAGGAGGCAGGACGATTCTTGCCAGTCGTACCCCCATTCTGCACAATGGCGTGATGATCGGCGCCGTTTCGGTTTTTCAGGACATTACCGAAATGGAAAAGATTTCGCGCGAACTCGATTCGACCAAGGTCCTGGTCCATACCCTCGAAGAAGTGCTGGCGGGCGCGGGCGAATGGATGGTCGTCGTGGATTCATACGGTTTCATAACAATGATGAGCGAGGATTATGCCGCGTTCAACGGCATGAGTCTTTCCGAGGCGATAGGAAAGCATGTAACCGAGGTCATCGAGAACACCCGTATGCATATTGTGGCTCAAACCGGCGTGGCGGAAATGGGAGAGAGCCAGTCGATCCGGGGCACCAACGTGATAGTAAACCGTGTGCCGCTAAAGGACGGCGACCGTATTGTGGGCGCTTACGGACGGGTTGTTTTCAAGGATATGGAACAGCTTTGGGAACTGGCTGCAAAGCTCAAAGTGCTTGAATCCAAGGTGAGATATTATGAAAAGGAGCTCACCCATCTCAGGGGAGCGCGCTACACCTTTCGGAGCATTCTCGGGAGCGGACCGGCCATTACCGCCGCCAAGGGGGAGGCTCTCTGGGCGGCTAAGGGCGACTCGACTGTGCTGCTGAGCGGTGAAACGGGCACAGGGAAAGAACTTTTCGCCCATTCCGTTCACGCTGCGGGCCGCCGTCGAAGCGGTCCGTTTATCAAGCTCAACTGCGCGGCCGTACCCGCCGAACTGATCGAATCCGAGCTGTTCGGTTACGAAGAAGGCGCCTTTACCGGGGCCAAAAAGGGAGGCAAGCCCGGAAAGTTCGAGATGGCAGCGGGAGGAACGCTCTTTCTGGATGAAATAGGCGATATGCCTGCCTCGATGCAGGCAAAGCTGCTGCGCGTACTCCAGGAACGCGAAGTCGAACGGCTCGGCGGGACATCGGCAAGGCGGATCGACCTGAGAATTATAGCGGCTACCGCGCAAAAGCTCGAAGAGCTCGTGGGACAGGGAAAATTCCGGGCCGATCTCTATTACAGGATACATGTCATTCCCATTCGCATTCCCGCTCTTCGCGAAAGAATCGAGGACATAGAACCGATCTCCACCAATTTTCTCGCCCGGTATGCCGTGGAGACCGGCGAACCGGTGCGAAAAATATCCCTTGAGGCGCTCGATGTTTTGCGCTCCTACCACTGGCCGGGAAACGTTCGCGAACTTCAAAACGTCCTGGAGCGCTCGGTGGCTCTTTCGAGGGGGGATACGATCATGGCGGCCCATCTGCCTCCTCACCTGCTCGCAAAGGCCCCCACCCTCAACAAAGCCTCCGCGCCGGGCTCGCTTGCCCAGGTGCGTATCGAAGCCGAGCGCAACGCCATCCTGGCCGCGCTCCAGGCAACCGGGGGCAACAAGTCGCGGGCCGCCTCCCTTTTGCAGATCCACCGGGTAAAGCTGCATGAAAAAATCAGGCGTTACGGGATAAGGAATAGTGAGTTGAGGATAAGGGGGGATCAGTCGTAACCGATTGGCTACAGGTACCGATTCCGGTACACTCCTCCCCCGATCGGCACGAGATGCAGAACCCCGCGAAGGTGCGGCGCCTGTTTTCCAAAAGGGATGTACCCGAACGGGTACATCCCCAGAACCTCTCCCCTTCCCTGCCCCTCTGCTCTTTTTTTCCATTCCGCCCGCAGCCGGGGCTGTTTAAAAAAACCTCTCCACCCGGTTTTTTCTATCCTGGCGCAGACGTTGCACCATGTCGCTCAGACCCGGGGCGCCCGTTTTTATCGGCAGCATCAGCTTTGGAGAGCGTGCATGTACAAAGTCGGAGATTCCGCCGAAATATCCAAGCTCATCACTGAAGAAGACGTCTACCTCTTTGCCGGAATAACCGGAGACAGGAACCCGTTACACATTTCCAACGATTTCGCCTTGAAGACGAGGTTCGGCGAGCGGATTGCCCATGGCCTGCTGACCGCCGGCGTTGTCTCGGCCGCGTTGGGAATGAAACTGCCCGGTCCCGGCTCCATCCCTTTGTCGCAGACGCTCAGGTTCCTGGCGCCGGTCAAGATAGGCGACCAGATCACCGCCCGCGTTCAAATCGAAGAAATAACCGCCGACGGGCTTCGCTTCACGACCCGGTGTTTCAACCAGAATTCGGAGTTGGTCCTGGACGGGGAGGCGATTGTCGAGCCTCCCGCAAAGAACTCGAGGACCTGATGCGCAAACGGAATCAAGAGGAGGAAGGCAGATGAGAAAGGGATTTTGGGTGGTTCTTTTGATGCTGGTGTTTGCTTCGACCGCCATGGCGGCCGAACCGATCAAGATCGGGGCAATGTATCCCTTGTCGGGCAGGGCGGCCGATCTGGGGATCACGTGCAACCAGGGAGCGCAACTGGCGGTAAATCAAATCAACGCGAAGGGGGGAGTACTGGGCAGAAAACTCGAATTGCTCTCGGCCGACAGCAAGGCCAATACCCAGGAAGCCGTGTCGCTTGCCAACATGTATATTCTGAAAGACAACGTCAATTTTCTTTTCGGTACGGTGAGTTCGGCAGCAGCCCCGGCGGTTGCGCAGGTGGCCAAAGAAAACAAGACTATCTTCATGGCCACGGTAGCTTCCACCGATACGCTCACCACGACGGACTGGAACCGCTATACGTTCCGCGCGGGCACCTGCAATTCCCAGGAGGCCAATTCACTGGCCCTTTATACGCCGAAAAATCTGGTCACGTTTTACAACATCGGCCCCAACTACGAGTACGGAAGGACCATGTGGTCGCTCTACAAGGCTAAAATCGCCCAACTCAACCCGAAGGCCAAATTTATCGGCGAGCAGTGGCCGAAGCTTTTCGAACCCGATTACACTCCCTACATCAATGCGATCCTCGCCGCCAAACCGGATGCTGTTTTTTGCAGTCTGTGGGGCGGCGACCTCGTGGCCTTCATAAAACAGGCAAAACCTTACGGACTGTTCAAGAAAATAAAATGGATCATCCCCACGGGGGCGGATGTAACTGTCACCCAGGCGCTCGGCAAAAGCATGCCTACCGGTCTCATCGTCGATCAGCGCTACTATTTCTACTGGCCCAAGACGGCTCGAAACGAAGAATTCGTAAAGGCCTACAGGGCCGCTTACAAGAACTATCCCAGCGCATGGGCCGAAGAAGGCTATGACGGCGTCTACTTTCTGGCCGACGCCATGAAGAAGGCAAAATCGACGGATACCGACAAGGTTATCAAGGCGCTGGAAGGACTCACGATAAACGCCCCGAGAGGAAAGGCGACCATGCGCAAACAGGACCACCAGATGGTGTGCAATTACATGGTGGGAGAGACGACCTTCACGAAGGCCTATCCGTTTGCAATTACCGGACATGACCGCGTCTTTCCGGCAAACGAAGTGATTTATCCGCTAAGCGTGTGGGAAAAGGCGCAGGCGGCGAAAAAGTAGGGGAAAGGAAGCGAGAAGCGAGGAGCGGGGAGCTAACGGGTTGCTGCTTCCTGCTCCCTGCTTCAAGGGGTTTTTTTATGCATCTTTCGTTTTTGACCATTCAAATTTTGAGTGCGTTGCGCGAGGCGGCCTTTCTATTTTTGATTTCCTCGGGTCTGACCCTGATTTTCGGAGTCCTTAACATTCTCAACTTCGCCCACGGTTCACTCTACATGCTGGGCGCCTATTTCATCTTCTGGCTCACCATACACTTCGCCGGCCCCACCGCATTCTTTTTTGCGCTCATCGCCGCCCCCCTGGGCGTGGGCCTGATAGCCATGCTTATCGAGATGGGGCTTCTGAGACGCATTTACGTCCAGGAAGAAATCTACCAACTGCTGCTCACCTATTCCCTTGTTCTGATACTCGACGATCTGGCAAAGATAGTCTTCGGCGCGGACTATAAATCGATTTCAAAACCCGCGTGCCTCTCGGGGGCGGTCCATTTTCTCGGCAGCACGGTGCCGGTCTACACTATTTTGGTCGTGACCGCGGCCCCGGTCATTGCGGTCCTCATGTGGCTTCTGCTCTACCGGACCCGGTTCGGCAAGGTGGTGCGGGCCACTTCCTCGGACCGCGAAATCGCCGACGCGCTCGGAATTAATATGACAAGGATCTTCACGCTCGTTTTCGGCATCGGAGCGGTATTGGGGGGTTTTGCGGGCGCGTTGGCCGGACCCGTCCGAACGGTTTTTCCGACCGCTGGAGACGAGGTCATAATCCAGTCATTCGTGGTTGTTGTGATCGGCGGGCTCGGGAGCCTGTGGGGGGCTGCGGTCGGCTCGCTTTTGATCGGCGCGCTCGAGACGGTGGGGATAATCCTTTTTCCCAATTTCGAAATGGCGCTGATCTATCTGCTGATGGTGGCCGTTCTCATCGTAAGGCCGTGGGGTCTTTTTGGAAAGCCGATCAAAACAAGATCGCTCTCGGAGAAGAACCCGGGTATGGACGCCAGGGAGATTTCCCCGGTGCATTACTCGACCCATCCGGCCCTTCGCTATGCGCTGCTCGTCGGACTCCTGCTCCTGCCGCTTTTCGCCGGCCGTTACTACCAGTATCTTTTAAGCGAGGTTTTCATAGCGGCGCTTATGGCCGTGTCCTTCAATCTTCTCCTGGGCACAACGGGGCTTTTGTCTTTTGGCCAGGCGGCTTTCTACGGCGTTGGCGCCTACACCGTCGCCCTGTTTTTAACCAAAACGGGGATGGGAACCTTGCCCGCCCTTGCCCTCGGTGTTCTTGCATCTGCAATCGCGGCGGCAGTGATCGGAATTTTCTGCATCCGTCTCACCGGGGTCCATTTCGCCATGCTAACTCTAGCCTTCGGGCAGCTTCTCTACACCGTGGCCTTCAAGTGGTACGGTTTTACAGGGGGTGACAACGGCATCCAGGGCATTCCGGCAAAACCGATCTTCCTTGGCGGCCACCCGATAGATATCTGGTCCATAAAGGGAATGTATTATTTCATCCTGGTGATCGTCTGGGTTTCGGTGGCGCTTTTGCGCCGCGTGCGCTGCTCGCCCTTCGGGGCCACACTGAAAGCGATCCGCGAAAACGGGCAGCGCGCCGCCTACCTGGGTCTAAACGTGAAAATGCACCAGTTGGCGGCCTTCGTCATAGCGGGCGCATTCACCGGCCTGGCAGGGGGCCTTTATGCCGTCATGTCCCGGTCGATCACCCCCGACATTATCAACTGGACCATGTCCGCAGAGCCGGTGCTGATAACGATTATAGGCGGCATTTACTCCTTCGCCGGACCGGCGGTCGGGGCGGCGGTATTCGTTATTCTAAACGAGTACATCGTAGCATGGACCGAAAACTGGTCGCTCGTGCTCGGTCTGGTGCTCCTGGGCCTCGTGCTGCTTCTTCCGGGTGGCATCGTGGGCGCGTTCAACGGCCAGGCCAGGGAATTGCTGGTCAAAATCAGGTGGATAAAACATTGGGCTTTCTCGAAGTCAACGGAATCAAAAAAACCTTTGGAGGACTTAGAGCCCTCCAGGACGTAAGTTTTTCGGTGGCCAAAGGCGAGATCCGGGCGATCATCGGGCCCAACGGCGCAGGAAAGTCAACGCTCTTTAACGTGATGACCGGCCTGCTACCCCCCGATTGCGGCCAGGTGATCTTTAACGGGGCCAGGATTTCCGGCCTTCCGCCCCACCGCATCATACGCAGGGGGATCGGCAGGTCTTTTCAGATCACCAACATCTTTCCGCGCATGTCGGTCTTCGAAAACGTGCAGGTGGCGCTTTTCGCCATGCACCGGAAAAACCGGGATTCCTTTTCGGCCGCGCGCAAGTTCGGGGGAATCGAAGAGGAAACCCTGTTCATCCTCGACGAGGTAGGCCTTGCCGACAAGACGAATTCACCGGCGTCTGTTCTTTCCCACGGGGACCAAAAGAGGCTTGAGATCGCCATATCGCTTGCATCGCGGCCGATGCTTCTCATGCTTGACGAACCGACGGCCGGGATGTCCCGCTTCGAAAGCCGATCAACCGTGGAACTGCTAAAGAAAATCGCCGCAGCCCAAGGGCTGACCCTGATCTTCACCGAGCACGACATGGATATCGTTTTCGGCATTTCGCACAAGATCACCGTGCTGCAGCAGGGCACGGTCATAGCCGACGGAACGCCCGAAGAGATAAGGAACAACCCCGAGGTAAAACGCGCCTACCTTGGCGAGGAAATATTGGATTGAGCGTCATGGCCATGCTTGAACTGAAATCCGTAAATACTTTCTACGGGCGCAGCCACATACTCTTCGACGTATCGCTCTCGGTCGAAAAGGGCGAGGTGGTGAGCCTTATCGGCAGAAACGGGGCGGGCAAGAGCACCACCTTCCGGTCGATTATCGGCCTGACCGCGCCGTTTTCGGGCGAAGTGACCTTCAAGGGCTCGCCCATAAAGGGGCTTAGACCTCATCAGATTTGCCGCAGGGGAGTGGGCTTTGTTCCGGAGGACAGGCGCTGTTTTCCGGATCTCACGGTGCGGGAGAATCTCGAAGTGGTGGCAAGGAGGCAAAAAGAAACACCCTCGCCCTGGACGATAGAAAAGGTCTACTCGATTTTTCCCCGTCTAAGGGAACGAGAAAAGAACCTTGGCTCCCAACTTTCGGGAGGCGAGCAGCAAATGCTGACGATCGGTCGCACCCTCATGACGAACCCCGAGCTTCTTTTGCTCGACGAACCATCCGAAGGGCTTGCGCCGCTGGTCGTAAAGATGCTTGCGGAGATGATTATCGAGATCCGAAACGAGGGGGTCACGGTGCTATTGGCGGAACAAAACATCCATTTTTGCGCGAGGGTCTCGGACAGGGGCTACGTCATCGACAAAGGCGCTCTCCGGTACGGCGGGAAAATGTCCGACCTCATTTCGAACGAAGAAATAAAGGAAAAGTACCTGGCGGTTTAAAAATGGTGGGGACAATGGAGAATCAGAACTATTTCGATTGGACCGAGGGTCTTTTTTGCAAATCGGACATATTCGGCAAACCCGAAGCGCTCAAAGGCGTTCGGGTGCTCGAGTTGTGCACTCGCGTTTTCGGGCCGATAACGGCCGACCTTCTCGGGGATTTCGGGGCCGAGGTGATAAAAATAGAGCTTCCCGGAGTCGGAGACCTGATGCGCTATGTCGCCCCGCGCGGCTTTTTCTGGCAAAACATGTCTCCTGCGTTCGCGCACATGAACCACAACAAGTACCATGTCGGCATAGACATTCGTAAACCCGAAGGCGGCGAGTTGCTAAGACGGCTGGTGCGAAGGTCGGACATCCTGGTCGAAAATTTTCGCCCCGGCACCATGGACAAATGGGGGGTGGGATACCGGGAGCTGAAGGAAGTCAACCCGGCCTTGATTTACCAGGCAAACAGCGGCTTTGGTCAATGGAGCAGCCAAAGGGACAGGCCCTCCTACGACGCTACATCCCAGGCCATGAGCGGCTTTTCGGCGACCACGGGGTTTGCGGGAAGAGCACCCCTCAAAACCGGGGTCTGGATAGGGGACTGCACGGGGGCGCTCTTTGCGGTTTTGGGCATCCTCAGCGCGCTCTATTACAGGAGAAAGACCGGAAAGGGACAGATCATCGACGTCTCACAGGGCGAAAGCCTGGTCCGGTGCCTCGACTGGACGTGGCTCTACCTGACGAGCTGCGGCAAGGAACGGGGCCTGCATGGAAACCGGGACATCGCCGTTTCTCCTTCGGCGGTTTTTCGCTGTAAGGACGGATTTATCGCCGTGGCCGCCATAAACGACCTCCAGTTCAAGGGGCTTTGCGCCGCGATAAACAGGCCCGAAATGGCGAGGGAGATGCGCTTTGCGACGTTCGAATCAAGGGTCGGCGAAGAAAATGCGAAAGCCCTGCATGGTATTCTCTCCTCCTGGGCGCTCTCCAATACCATGGACGAAATCGAAAAGCTCGCCGAAGTCCACGGATTCGCCGCGCATCGGGTCAGCACCTCCCAAGATCACTACCATGACGAACACCTCAAAAGACGCGGGACTGTCTGGAATTTCGAAGACCCGCTCTATGGAGACGCCGTCGAGTACGGACCCGGACCGAAACTTTCGGCCAGTCCGGGGCGCATGCGCTGGATGGCCAAGCCGGTAGGATTTCACAACGATTATGTATTTACGGACCTGCTCGGCCTTAGCGCGGAGAAGATACGGGAACTGGAAGAAAAAAAAGTCATAGGCCGATGGGACGACCGGGTCGGCGCCAAGCCCCCCGACGGCTGGAACGGCGGGTGTTGATTATCAGCTTATGGGCAAGCAAGAGGAAATTATGAGCGATTCCACGAAAACGACATGGTTCGAATGGGCGCGGGAAAACACCGACCCCAGCCGTGCCGCAGAAAAACCCGAAGCTCTGAGCAATCTACTGGTTCTGGATATCAGCCGGGAGAGCATGAGCGGCCCTGTGTGCTCTTCCATCCTTGCGGAGATGGGCGCAGAAGTAATACGGATCGAACCGCCCGGGGGAGACCCGGCGAGGCGCTTCAGCCCGTTTGGCGTTCTTCACCGCGGCACGGGGCTGGGTTATCTGGTCGAGGGCAGAAACAAGAGCCACATCACCCTTAACCTCGAAGACCCCCAAGGCCGGCAGATGTTCAAGTCCCTTGCCGCACACGCCGACGTCGTCATCGAAACCTTCCGACCGGGTCTTCTGGACGACTGGGGCATCGGGTACAGGCAGCTCGAAAAGATGAACGAGCGCCTCATATACGCGGGCCTTTCGACCTACGGCCATTTCGGCCCCCTTGCCTCCTGCGGGCGGGCGGGCTCCGAGATCTCCAACCAGGCATATTCGGGCCTGGCACAGATAAACGGCGAAGCCGAAGGCGACGAGCAGACCGAATACGGTGTCCCGACAAAGGTCGGCGCCTGGTACGGCTGGTACGCAGAAGGGCTTTTCGGCGCATACGGCATACTGGTTGCCCTCAACTTTCGCGAAACATCCGGAAAGGGCCAGTTCGTGGACGTTTCCGGCGCCGAATGCATAATGAAATTCATCGATTACAACATCAACTGGTATCACATGGAAGGCAGGATCAAGGAGCGCATGGGCAACTACGATCAGGCCGTCTTCCCTTATACCTACATCAGGTGCAGCGACGGATACACCTTTATTGCCGCCTATAACGACGAGGCTTTTGCGACGCTCATGGAAATAATCGGCGCCCCCGACCTCGCGGCGACCCCGCGGTTTTCATCCTTTATGAACAGGACTTCGATAGAAAATGAGCAGGCGCTGCAGCAGATCCTGGAAGAGTGGAGCGCGCAGTACACGGTCGATGAGGTGATCGCCCGCGTGCAGGAGGTCATATCGCGCAAAGAGGGCCGAGCGGCCGCGGTAGTCACCGGGAAGGTGCTAAGGCCCTCGGAGACCATCGAGCAGCAGGACTGGTGGGAGCGCGGCGTATTCAGGAAAATCGAGGACCCTTGCTACGGGGAACTGACTTTGCAGGGGCCGGTCTGGAACATGAGCGAGACCCCGCCCCGCCTCAAATGGGTCTGCCGTCCCGTCGGCGCCGACAACCGGTTCATTTACCTCAAATATCTCGGCCTGGGGCGCAGCGAATTGGAAAGGCTCGGCGAGCGGGGAGTTATTTAGTTCCAGTTTCCTCAGTTCCCGGGGTCTTGAATTCAGGGGGTCATCAGGTCCCGATCCGCTGCTCCATAAATCTTCCGGGCCCTTGATCTCTCGCCCTCTCAACCTATTGACAAAATCGGGGCGCTCTGTTAAACAGAATCTTCTTCATTCCCCGGTAGCTCAACCGGCAGAGCGGGTGGCTGTTAACCACTAGGTTGGCGGTTCGAGTCCGTCCCGGGGAGCTTTCATATAAAGGGCTGGGCCGCAAGGTCCGGCCCTTTTCTTTTCAGAGACTATCATGCCATACTGGGTCTACGTACTGGAAAGCCAAACCTCTGGCCGTCTTTACTGCGGGCAAACCTCGGACCTGGACAGACGCATTGCCCAGCACAATGACCCGGGGCACACATTCACTCGGACGACCAAAGTGTTTGATGGACCATGGCGCTTAAAATGGAGCCATCAGTGCACGTGCCGTACCGATGCTATCAAATTGGAACGTAGAATCAAGAAAAGGGGGGCCGCACGCTTCCTGGCAGACCAAGCGGGCGGCTGTTAATCCCGCGAAGCGCGGGATTGGCGGTTCGAGTCCGTCCCGGGGAGCCCAGAAAATCGAGAGGCTAGCCAAGTTGGCTGGCCTCTCTTTTTTTGCGGTGTCAACATAGTGTCAACTCTATGCCAGTTTCACCTAATGAAAAGAGGGTCGCATTCACGCGCGCCACCATTTCTTCAATATGTTCGCGGTCGGCAATACTACCCCAGCTAAGCTCGCGGTGCATGAAATGGCGGACATGTGGATTAGGCGGGAGCGGTCGGCAAACGCCATCTTTCCAAAAGGATTACCCTGCGGCAAAATCGGAAGCGGCTTGGGAAGCGAGAGTTCCACAAAAGTTGTGGGTCGCACCGACCCTGTCCTTTGATCTTCTTTTCCAGTAATAGGAACTTTTGATGTTGATTTTGTTTGATCGGCAGTACTCAACCTGGTTCAGACCGCTTACTGCGCACCGCGCTATATGATCTTCCCAGAACTGCTGCCTGCCGGATTTGCTCAGATTCTTCCGCATGCTTGGCCACCCGTCGTGTTTTCAGGAGATCGTGGCAGAACTATTATTCACGTACAAGGTGGGGTTTCCCGACCGCTTACCTATTTCCGGATGGAAAGCAGCCGCAGCCCATCAATTCGTTCGAAGTGGTTGACGTTGTTGGTAAGAAGGGTCAGGTTGCGGCAAAGGCAGGTAGCGGCGATCAGGAGATCAAAATCTCCGATCATTCTTCCGGTTAACTGCCGGAATTTCACAATTTCCCGCGCTCCCGACCGAAGCATTGGCAAATATCCTGGTCCACTTCCATTACAGGGAATCGGGAGAGAAACATGTCGAGGATGGTTTCATTTTTCTCCGGATCTCGGGAGTAAAATACTCCTTCGTAGAGTTCGGCTAAAGACATGACACTGAGGGCCACTCCTTTAGGCTCAAGTTCCAAAAGTTTCTCCGTGGTGGCCTGTATGTTGTTCAGATGATCGATAACCCAGTCCGTATCCACCAGATACCTGAGCTTCATAGTTTGACCTCCGGTCGAGTTGAAAGCAAACGATCTTCATAAATCCGCCGCTTGAGTTCTTCGCAATCGATAGTGTCTTTCCAGTCTCCGGCAGTGGCCATGAGGATATCCTTAGCCGTTACGGTTTCAGATTTGTTCCGACGGGGCCGTTTGGTCTTGGCCTTTTTTCTCAGCCGTTCGGCCAGGGACTCCAAGAGTTTAACGTCCTCGTCATCCAAACCGTGGATTTCAATAAAATGTGCCATCGGCCTCTCCTTTTCCGTGGTAAATTAAATAGAGAACTTGTCCGTAGTGGGCGTTCTAAGCCGCGATACGGTTATTCTATGCCTTTTCAGACTGTTGTCAAACCACCTGAGTTGCAATTTAAATACATCCCTGGCCGGTGTTTATTCCGCCTCGTGAGGGTATTGCCGTCGAAGCATGAGGCCTTTTCGAAAGCCGGCCAGTGTCCGGCAGTTTGACTGCGAAAGCAAATTCCCTCATCTTTTTCGAGGAACAGCTATACCTTATCCTCAAAGCATGGAAGAGGATAATCTAAAAATGGTAGAGGACTGTTTCCGGGAAGCCCGGATTACCGACGAACTGCGGCCGGGCTCCATCAAAAAATACGGGAGTTCGATCAAGAACTTCCTGGAACTGCTCGGGCCGAAAAATCTGACAGACTTAAACAACCGCGACTTTGGCCACTACATTCTCGAAATGAAAAGCCGGGGGGCCAGTAATGTCCGCATCGCCAATGTCATCGCCGCCATGAAGTGGCTGATTGCCCGCTTGTGGGAGAAGGGCGCCACATTTCCCTCTCTTGATCTCCTTGCCGTGAGGAAACCAAAAGCTGTAAAAAAAGAGACAAATTATCTCACCGAGCGCGAGGTAGCCCAATTCCTGGACACGGTCCAGGACGATACTTCGAGGCGGTCAACGGTTAAGGGGGGCCGCTTTATGGCGTTCACCATGCTTCTTTTGCAAACCGGCGCCCGGATCGGGGAAGCCCTGTCCATCAATCGGGCCAATATCGACCGGGAGAACAAGGAAATCCAAATAGTCGGGAAAGGCGGCAAGCCCCGGACCCTGTTTTTGCGAGACGAGACCCTCCACTGGATCGATAGATATCTGGCCGTGAGGGAAGACGACGAACCAGCCCTTTTTGCCTGCCAGGACGGGACCGCCCGCTGGAAACAGACGGATGCTGGAAGGAGTTTTAAAAGATATAAGGACAGGTCGGGAATCAAGAAGCATTTTGTCATTCACACGTTTCGGCACACTTTTGCGACGATGTATCTCATGAAAGGGGCCGGCATCAACGTGGTCCAGACGGCCCTCGGCCACTCCGATCCGGTGACAACCCTCAAATACTATGCTGCCGCCGTGGAAAAAGCCAAAGTAAGGGAAACGATCAACGACCGGCATTTCGACTTCATCCCAAGCTCCCTTCTAGCTTCAAGGTCACTACCGAATAACTGCCATCTGTCCCAATAACGACGGCAATATCGCTGACCTGTGGTACAGTGCAGAGTGCAGAGTGCAGAGTGCCCGTAGCGCGCCGTCCTGAATACTGGCAGGGAGAAAACCGATGAAGCAGATGGCCGATGAAGAAAAAATACGGGCGTATTATACGCATATGGAACCTAGGAAACAGTATCAGCTTAAACCGAAAGCAATGAAGATAGTCACGACAAATATAGACAGGCTGGTCGAAAGCCAGCGCGAGCTTATTATCGGCTCGTATGACCAGTTTTTGCGCTTCGGCGGACCCTGCGTGTATTTTCATCTCCAATGCCTGGCGGAAGGCAAGAGGGATTTCCTCTCTCCGAGGCATATTGAAATGCTGTATGCCACCCTTACCGCCTGGGGGATGCATCGCATGGGCGATTCGGAAAGAACAAAGACCAAATTATCTGAATGGGATCGCTTTTCTGAATCGTTCTACAGGAACAAAGAGGTCCTGGAAAAAATCCGAGAGAACAGCATGTCGGAAATGAGTTCGGACGAATATGCCCGCTCGCTCCAGGATTTAAAAGACCTTTATTTGCATCTCGATCTGACTGAAGCTGACTCGACGCTCGTGGTCAACTCGAAAGCGTTGTTCCACTTGTTTCCCGAATACATTCCGCCGATTGACAGGAAGTACACCCTCCGTTTTCTCCTGAAAAGCCCGGACCAGTGGATGACACCGGATAAAAAGTTCAGGCCGATCATGCTTCCTCAAGGCAAAGCCAACCAATTTGCCTGGTTTGAAGAGACCTGCAACGTATTCAAGGACATGCTGGACCGCCTCGATACCGGTCATATCGCCGAAGAACGGCGGAGAAACCAGGTCACGCCCCCGAAGATCATCGACAATGCAATCGTCCATTACGTGAGAATAATATCCGGCAAAATCGAAGGCACGGACTAAAATCGACGGGTCATCTTTCCCTCTTTACAGATCCAAATACTCCCGGTGTGCCTTCTTTGCCAGCTCCTTGTCTACGCCCAGGTAGTACTTACAGGTTGTATCCAACCGCTCATGGCCCAGGATTTCCTTGACGTGGACGATGGGGCAGCCGTTAAATATCAGATTGGTAGCCACCGAATGCTTGAGGATATGCGGAGTCAGCTTCTTGGTGATTTTGGCTTTCTCCCGATGACGTTTGAAGAACCGCCACATGTCCCCGGGAGTGAGCCGGCGCGGCTCGCCGTTCGTCACAAAGACGGCCTCGCACATGTCATGGCGCCTTTCCAGATACCGCCTGATCCATTCTAAGGCCCGGTCGGTGAAGAACACCCGCCGCTCCTTGTTGCCATTACCGACGATCTTGGCCTCTTTCTTTTTCCAGTTGATGTCTTTCCGATTGAGCGAAAGCACTTCGCTTATCCGCATCCCGGTCCCCAGGATCGTTTCCACTATCGCCCGGAACCGCAAGTCCTTCATCCGGGAGACATCGATTGTTCCGAGAAATGTCTCGATCTCTTCCTTGGTGAGAAAAAGGACCTCCCGCCGCGCCCTTTTGGGCGGCCGGATCTGTTTGGGATTCAAAACGGGAAGTTTTAGGAAATCCCGGCAGTAAGTGAGGAAGCTCCTCACAGCAAAGACCACGCTGCATATCCGGGCCTGGCCGACTCCCCGGTCCACCATGAGTCTTTTTAACCGGACAAAATCCTCAACGGCAAGGGCAGAAACGTCCTTGTCCCCGATGTCCCGGATGAACCAGCCCAGGGAATCCCGGTACTTCGAAACGGTCCGGGGAGAGAAGTTAAGTTCGTAGCGGGCGTACTCCAAGAAGCCCTCGATGAGGCCGCTGATTTCCCTTCCGGAGCGTTGCGATTTGTCGTGGAAAGCAGCGCATTCCAGTGACTCTTTTGAGTTTTTCATAAACCAAAAAACCTGCCAAATACAATTGCAGGTTCCTTATGTTCACAACCTTTTGCGATTAGTCCGAGAGTCTACGCTAGCTGTACAAAACTAGCTACAGATTAAGGCTCTGTTAAGCCTGGCGTTTCTTATTGGCGAACCAATAAGATCGACCGCCGGACAATGCCAATGCGTCTGTATTCCCAACAATGACGGAGGAAATATTATTGAGCCACATCTCTCGACAGTTGTCAATTTCTCCCTGGAAAGGAGGTGTTTCCGGGCGTGGGAAACCGCTTATTTCAGGCAAACAGTGGACAGTAGGATTGAAATTGTATAGGGAAGTTTTAAAAAAATTATTAGCGAACTGTTTTAAT
>JAJYTC010000186.1 GCA_021793275.1 Deltaproteobacteria bacterium
AACCGCGACAGATGGGTAAAGGGATCCAGGAGCAGCGAATCGGTAAACTCACCTGTCCCTATCCTGTGGAGGCGGCAGCGGTTTTGGATAAGAAAGTCCGAAAGCTCGACCAACATTTCCTCGAGGTTGCCGAACAACCTGAGATTGGGCTGGTTCAGGTAGGCCTGCATGATGCAATAGGTGCAGTCGATAGAGCACTGGGTCCCCAAATGGAGAATCCTGTATCCGCAGCAGTGGTAGCAGCGGGTTCCGGGGCAGGATTTTAGAAACTTTCCCCGAAAATTTACCACTTCAACAACATCGGGAGAACGGTCGACACTATCCGATACCCTCTCAACGATTTCAAAAGAGGCGCCGGGCAGATTTTTGCGAAGAGAGGCTGAAAGTGCGCTCTTCGCAACCGCCGATTCCACGATTATCTTTTTGGGAGCGCGGATTTTCATCGTTTGCCAAAAATTGCGTCGAGCCGGTCCGACTCCACCACAGGGCCCGCTTCGCGGAAAATCTTCCGAAGTTCTTCGGGAGCGCCAAAGCTTAACTCCATTTGCCAGCCCCCGCCTTCGAAAGCCTCGGGCGCAACGATCTTCGCCCCGCGCGGCAGCCCGATTGCTTCAATCTCCTGTTCGAATCGCTTCCGTCTCGCACTGAGCCGCGGGTTGCGCAACTCGGAAAAGTACTCTCTTAGCGCCTGCGTTTTCTCGCGATGGTTAAGCTCCTTTGAGGACAGTATTTCGCGAACGCGCTCCATCTCCAGGACTTCGGCTCGCGTTTTTCCCTCCCGCACGGCTATTTCGCTTATCCGCTCGACTATTTCCACCTGAATGCTCGCGCTGCACCTGAGCGCCCGGATGAGGGACAAAACGCAATCCGAACTACTCGGGTCCCAGTCTGCAATCTCCATTGCAGCGCGCTCGGCAGCCTCACCGGAGCCAAGCGCTTCGAGCATCCCGGGCCCCTTCTGAGACACCAGCACCCATTTGCGAAGCACTTCCGACCGGTTGGAAACCTTAAGGCTCGACAGGAAAAATCCCGGGATTTCACCGGGGCCGAAAAGCCCTGCCAAAACGGCGATTATTTGCGCTTTCTCCGCCGGATTGATCTCACCTTCGAAGATTTTCTTCTCGATCCTTTGCGACCAAACCTCGCGCGAATCGATGTTTTCGGAGAAAATCCGGCACAGCACGTCATGCATCATGTTTTCTTTTGCCCAGCCAAGCCTTTTAAACCCATCGACCACGATATATCCACCCGAGGTTTCACGCAGCCAGAGGGGGTCGAGAATTCCAAAGCGGCCGAGAGAATCTGGAAGCCGGGTTGAATCCGAAAATTTTCGAATCTCGAAAGTGCGGTCGCCAAGGTCGATTTCGGACAGGGCGACAAAGCGCAAATCCATTTCAGTCAATGTCTTCTCCCGAAAGACGTTTTAGGGCCTCGAGGTAGCGCGCGCGCGTGTTGAGCACAACATCCCCCGGCAGCCGGGGGGCGGGGTCGGTCTTTTTCCATCCGCTCGATTTCAGATAATCGCGCAAAAACTGCTTGTCGAAGCTCTCCGGGCTCCCGCCGGGACGGTAGCGGTCTGCGGGCCAGAAACGGCTCGAATCGGGAGTGAGCACTTCGTCTATAAGCGTAAGTTTCTTTTCAACCATACCAAACTCGAACTTCGTATCGGCAAGGATTATTCCACGCTCGCGCGCGTATTCCCTGGCCTTGAGGTAAAGCGCGACCGCAGCGCTCCTTACGCTTTCGGCGACCTCGCGCCCGACCAATTCAACCATCTTTTCGAAGCTGATGTTTTCGTCATGCTCGCCCTGGGCCGCCTTGGTCGAAGGCGTAAACAACGGCTCGGGCAACTCCTGCGCCTCGATAAGTCCGGGAGGCAAAGCAATTCCGCTCATCCGCCCGGTCCTTTGATAGTCTTCCCATCCGGAGCCCGCCAGATAACCTCTCACTATGCATTCGACGGGCAGCGCATCGGCTTTTTTCACCCACATCGTCCTTCCCTTGAGCATGGAAGAATAAGGACGGCAAACCTCCGGAAAGTGTTCGCAATGCGTACTTATCAGGTGGTTGTCTATGATGCCGCCCAGGTGGCGCAGCCAGAATTCAGAAAGCCTTGTCAGGATAACACCCTTATCGGGAATAGGGTCGGGCATTACCACATCGAAAGCCGAGATCCGGTCGGTAGCCACTATGAGCAAAGAATCGCCAAGATCGTAAATATCTCTGACCTTCCCGCGCGATACGAGGTTCAATCCAGGAAAATTCGTTTCAAAAATCGGTGTTTCACCCATCTTTTCTCCTCGCAGGACTTAAATATATGTATAAGAGGATGCACTTAGTTTAAAAGAGTCCATCAGATGCAAACATTGCCCAAATGCCTTCTTCTTCCAATAGACGGCACAAACGAGTCCCTCCGGCCCGCCAAGTTCCTCAGCCGCCTCTATCCCCCCTCGGAAGTAAGACTTATCCTGTGCTATTTCTCAACGCCTCCACCGCCCGCCTATTGCGGTGCGGTCGCCCAGTCCAGGGAACTGCTGGCAAAAAAAAGGCAATTTTTTGAGAAACTCAAACGCGATGAACGCCGCGTCTTCGACCAGGCACTGGAAGCGCTCGCTAAAGAGGGTTTTTCAAAAGAATTCATACAGGAACACGTCGAGCAAAAAAACATGGGGACGGCAAAACAGGCATGCCTCCTTGGCGACATCAGAAAAGTCGATGCCATTGTCGTCCAAAAGCAGGTCAAAACCCGCCTTGCGCATTTGATGAGCGCAGACCCCTCTTCGGCCCTTGTGCAGCAGTGCATCGAGTGTCCCATCTGGATGACCGATGGTGAGATCGATCCCGGGAAAGCCGCAATATACATTATCGATGAGGAAGCCTCGCTACGCATCGCAGACCACGCCGGCTACATGCTCTCGGATACGGGTGTCGATATTGCCCTTATCCGCGCAGCTTCAAAAACCTCCCATCCGCTTTCATGCCGTCCCTCCGAAGCCGTTCGTGAGCTTTCGAACTACGCCGACGCGCACCAGCTTTCCTATCTTTTGAGGGCATCAGCGATACTGGCCGATTACGGAATCGCCGAGAACCGAATTCGCATAACGCTGATTCCGGAAAGGGGCGGCACTGTTACTGAAATCCTTTCCTGGTGCGCCGCAAATGGGATAGGAATCATAGGGCTTGGGCGTACCCGGACAGAGGGAGTCCGGGGCTTTCTCAAAACTTCGGCGACCCAAAAAATCACTTCCGATTTCAAGAACATGGCGGTCTGGGTAGCATAATCGACAAGACCGCAAATAGAAAACAATATCCTAGGCGCCGCTCTTCCTGGCGCCGGCCGGCCGGGCAGACTGTTTTCTCGGCTTTTTCGGCTTCCGGGCCGCTTTGGGCTCGGCCGGACGCACCGCCGCGCCGCCGACCGCAGGCGTTGCAGTCCCGGCCTGGCCGGTTGCGCTGTTGGGAAGGTCCACCGCGCTCACTGCGGAGTTTTCGGTCAGCTGCACCGGTTTTATCTCTCGATCCCTTACGACAGGGCGCCTCGCCCCGGCGCCCCTAACGGCCCCGGAGGCAAGTTCCTCGCGTCTAGCACCGGGCGCAGGCAGTTTCTTCCTGCCCCTCAGGTCTTCGTAGGCGATCAGGATCGGGCTCGCCACGAACACAGACGAATAACTGCCGGTTATAACCCCGATGAGCATGGCAAAGCAGAAATCATGGATCACAGTGCCCCCGAAAAGGAAAAGCATGAGGATGACGAAAAATACAGTCATCGAAGTCAGGACCGTCCGGCTAAGGGTCTGGTTGATCGCACTGTTAATCATCTCGCCGAAGCCAAGTTTTTTGTCCCTGTTGCGGTTTTCGCGGATTCTGTCATAGACGATGATAGTATCGTTGAGCGAATAGCCGGACAGAGTCAGCAGGGCCGCAAAAACCTCCAGGGTGAATTCTTTATTGAAAAGGGCAAAGATTCCAATTGTGATCAGGATGTCATGGACGAGCGACAGCAGCGCCCCGAGCGCATACGGCAGTCGCAAAAACCAGCAGAGCGCAAGCGTTACGACCAGCGCCCCGCCGATCAGGTACTCGGCGTTGAGGTTAAGCGCGTTTAGCAGATATATGCCCAATCCCATGATGAACAGCATCGCGAGCCCGGATGAGACCTTGGGTTCAAATCGCCAGGATATATAAAGGGCGATGAACAGAAAGGCGTAAAATATGGCCTGGAGCGCCTTCTGGCGAAGGTCACGGCCCACCTTGGGCCCCACCATTTCTACGCGCAGCACCTGCGGTCCCGGACCATATGCTTTGGTGAGCGCATTGCCGATCACGGTCGAAAGGCTCTTTAGCTCTTCATGGATCGTATCGGTGCGGATCAAATATTCATGCTCTTTCTCCGAGCCTATCTGCTGGATAGAGGCATCCGATACGAGCCCGCTCAGCGCCTGGCGAATTTTCGACGAATTGGTCGGCTTGTCGAATTTGACCTGAATAAGCATGCCGCCGGCAAAATCCACCCCCATTCGGAGCCCGCCCCGTACAAACAGGGTGATCAACCCCGCCAAAATGATCGCGCCGGAAAGAAGGAAAGCTTTGTTACGCCATCCGACGAAGTTGACATTGATATCGGGTTTTATCAGTTGCATTGGCTGTCCTCATGGTCCTGAACTAAATGCTCAGCTCTTTTATCCGCCGTTCGGTGAGAAAATAGTCGAAAATAATCCTGGTGACGAAGATCGCGGTAAACATGTTAGCCGCCAAGCCGAAAAAGAGGGTTACCGCAAATCCTTTTACCGGGCCTGTCCCGAACTCGTAGAGAACCAGGGCGGCGATCGCGCTGGTGACGTTTGCGTCCATGATGGTTATCGTCGCGCGCTCGTAGCCCGTATCTATAGCCGCACGGGGTGTTTTGCCCAAACGCAGTTCCTCCCGTATTCGCTCGTATATCAGAACGTTTGCATCCACGGCTATCCCGATGGTCAGCGCGATACCCGCTATGCCGGGAAGCGTGAGTGTGGCCCCCACGCTCGCCATTACAGCCAGGATGAGAATGAGGTTCATGACCAGGGCAAGATCTGCAACCACCCCCGAGAGGCTGTAGTAAACGAGCATGAACAAAATGATGCCAATCCCCCCGATTGCCGACGCAAGAACGCCGTCCCTTATGGAATCATGCCCGAGCGCCGGGCCTACCGTGCTTTGTTCGATAATCTTGACCGGTGCGGGCAGCCTGCCGGTGCGCAGCGCGATCGCAAGCACCCTGGCATCCTCGTCGGAGTAGGCGCCCTCGATCACGGCTCTTCCGTCCGGGATGCGCTCCTTTATCACCGGGTCGGAATAAACGACCCCGTCGAGAACGATCGCAAGCTTGCGTCCGACGTTGTCGCCCGTAATGCGCTCGAATATTTTGGCGCCCTGCCGATCGAAATCGAGCCCGATAGTCGCCTGTCCGAAAGAATTTCCTCCTCCAATCTCAACTCTTGCGTCCGTAATATATTGCCCGGTCAGCACGGTCTTATCTTCGAGAGGAATCATGGTTTGAGGCGCGGTGGCGTTGGAGGACCTCATGGGATAAAGCTTTACGCCGAGCGGCAGCTTATGCTCGTCGATTTGCTGTTGCGTAACGTTTTGCGCTACCAGCTTGAACTCGAGTACCGCAGTTTTTCCGATCAGACTGATCGCCTGCTGGGGGTCCTTTATTCCCGGAAGCTCGACTATTATCTGGTCAGTGCCGGCAAGCCTGATGTCAGGCTCTCTTACCCCGAACTGATCGATTCGGTTGCGAATGGTCTCAATTGCCTGCTGCACCGCCCTGGTCCGAAGTTTGCCGACTTCCTGCGGGCTCATGGCGAGAACTATTTTTGTGCCCCCCGCAGAGGTCTTCTCGCTGGTCGATGTCAGCATGGGAAAGCCGTTTCTTATCGCGGCATCGAAACCATTCAATTGCGCGTTTGACGGCAGGACCGCTTCTATATTCCACTTCCCGGTCCTGGCAACCTGGGTGAACCAGATTTTTTTCGTGCGCAGAGTGTCCTTGATATCTTCGGCAAGAGTGTCGGCAGCATTTTCGACCGCCTTGCCCGTCTCGACCTCGAGCACCAAATGCATGCCGCCCTGGAGATCAAGACCCAAATGGATTTTGCCCGGCAAAATATCCGACAACCCCGGCAGCGGCGAAGACACGAAAGTCGGAACAAGGCAAAAAATTCCGGCAACCAGGACCACCGCGGCTATAAGCGCGCGCATTGCTATGCTTTTCAATTAAACCTCCAACTGGCAGCGGACTGCGTTCATTATACCGCCCCACCCACGCTCTCCGGCCGGTAAAGCTCACGCCCGGCAGGACACTGCGTCCTCAATTCTCATCATTCCTTAGATGATTCTTTGGATGATTCCTTGGATGATTCTTTTTCCGGCACAGGCTCGCCGCCCTTCGAAACCAGCCCGCCGATGGCGTTCCGGTTGACTTTTACACGGACTCTTTCTGCAATTTCCATTGTGATCACGGTATCGTCAAGGTTGGTTATTTTACCACGGAGTCCGCCAGTTGTGAAAATTGTATCACCTTTCTGAAGATTTCCCAACATCCGGTTGTGTTCTTTTTGCCGTTTTTGCTGCGGGCGAATGAGAAGAAAGTAAAAGATCGCAAGCATCGCGATCAGAAGAATCATTGGATTGCCCAGAATTCCCTCCAATCCTCCGCGTGCGCCTCCAGCAGTCTGAGCAAACGCTTCGGCGGCGTTTGCCACTCCAATAAGGGTCATCAGTTTCCTCCGAGAATTTTAATTTGTTTTTTCCATACCATATAAAGAAATTGGCTGGGGATTAAAGCGGTATATTTAATGATGTTTTGGCAAAAAAGTCAATCCGGAACGTAAAATATGCGCACCCGCCCCCCCCTGCGCCCACCCGATACACCCCGTTTGCCGATTAGAAATTGCGCTTTTCATGATATGTTTAAATTCTGATGCGTTAAAAATCTCCGCACTGAATTCCGTTAAACATGGGACGTGAAGCACGATAACTTATGGGCGAAGCTGAGAAGAATTTAAAAAAACAGATTGAAAGGGCCTCGCTGCTAGACGCCCGCCTTGGCGCGGTCTGCATCGAGGACCCGGCATTGGGCGGGCTTATCCGCGAACTCTGTCGCCAGGTTCGAAGGACCGACTCGCTGATGCTGAGCTCCGGTGTCGCGGCGGCATGCGCCGGGTGCGCGAAGACCAGGGGGAGTTGCTGTTTCAGGGAAATGGGCGAGAGCTACGGATTCCTGCAACTTTTTGTAAACCGGTTGCTGGGGGCCGAACTTCCCCCAAAGTCCGATTTTTCCGGAAGCTGTTTCTTTGTGGGCGAAAAAGGCTGCAGGCTCAAGGTCCGCCACTCTTTCTGCCTCAACTATTTTTGCCCCGACCTCACGACTACTCTCGGAGATGAGACCCTCCTCGACATTCAGCGCCAAGTCGGTAAACAGTTGCTGGCCGGTTGGGAGCTGGAACGGGCCCTTAGCAGGTTTTTCACCTCGCACTCCATTCCAGAGCATTTATAACCGCGTGGCAGCGGCAACTGGTGGCGATCAGACAGGCGCCCGGTTTTGCGCCAACCCCGGCAGCCAGTTCGCGGAGGCTGCGGCCCGGATAGCCGCCAACCCCCGGCGCAAGCTGCCAGCTCCTCAGCACAAAGACCTCGAATCCGGGCACACGGACCCCGCTAAGTACTTCGTACAAGTTTCCGGCCCGCTTCTTTCCGGTGTGCGTGCAGATTTCGTCCGGCTCGCTGCAATAGTCCGGACACACCCAAGTGGCAAAGCTTGCGTAAACGGTGCCCGACGGAACGCGAATCGGGTTGGGGACTTTCGAGTCGACCTCTTCCGGGACCGGAAGTCTTCGGGAATTCCCGGACCGGTTCAGCTCGTTTAACACCCACTCGAACGCCACGTGTACGGGAACAGAGGGGACCAACCACAAATCATCGTCCGGTTCGGCTCGGCTTATGCTCGAGATGCACTCAGCAACCTCGCCGGTAACCCCCAGCTCTCCGCTGATTTGAGAGAGCCTGGCGGCATCGCGGTCGGTTACCGACAGGAGGGCATCGGGGAAACGGTGTTTCAGCCTTTCGGCGGCAAGCCTTCCAAAACGGCCGGCGCCAAGTACTCTTATACGCCGTGGCGGAAAAATTTCGGGAAACAAATCTGCGGCTGAATTTTTATGATCTGTCATCTTTTGTTTACGTCGCCTGTAATGTGTATTAGCATAAACGTTCGGAACGGATTGGATAAAATTATGAGCAATATATTCGAAGCATTCAATAAAATTGCGGAGAAAAAAATCCAGGAAGCCATGGATAACGGCGAATTCGAGGATTTGCCGGGCAAAGGGAAGCCGCTCCGGAT
>JAJYTC010000187.1 GCA_021793275.1 Deltaproteobacteria bacterium
CAGTTCGGAAGCGCCGAAAAGCTGCCGGAAATAGGGCAGCAGCGGCTGAGTGGCATAAAGGTTCATAAAAGTGGCGAAACCGGCGACAAACAATCCCGTCACGACGGCAGCCCTGTTAAGGGTAACCGCCTGGCCCGACATGTTCGGCGCCGCTTGCTCGACCGGTTCCACTGCGATCTCATCGATTACCGTCATTTGAATTCCTGCGCTCAAAACCAAAGGATTAGCTAATCATTCCACAACCGGTAGGCGATCAGAGCGCTGATCGACTGGACACACAGGATCACCGCGACGCAAGCGGCCCAGCCCGCCTTTTTCCAGAAAAAGCCGGGGATTATGGAACCGGCGAAGCCTCCCAGATAGTAAAGCGCCACATAGAGACCCGCAGCCGAGGAACGGGCCTCGCTTGCCGCCTTGCCCACGTTGCTCGATGCGGCCGCCTGGCAGACGAAGACCCCGGTTGCCGCCAGGGCGAGGCCGGCAATGATTTCCGGCAGGGCATGCATCAGCGTGAGAAGCATTCCCGCAGCCCCGACAAGGACCGCTCCAAGCAGCGTCATCCTGTAGCCGATCCGGTCCAGGAGCCGTCCTGCCACGGGGGTCACTACCGCGCCAATCAGGTAGACTGAGAAGATCTGGCCAAGCGCAGCCGGTCCCAGAGAAAACGGTTTGTCCGCGAGATAGAAGTTCACGTATGTAAATGCGCCAACCAGCGAAAAAAGTATGTTGAATCCCACCGCATAAGTCGCCAGGAGCTGCGGGTTTCGCAGATGCGCGAAAAGGGGCTTAAGGGAGAACGAAGCCCTTCTCGGGACAAATTTTGTCTCCTGCGGCAGGAGCCACAGAGTGCTCAAGGCCCCGGCCAGGGCGACGGCGCCCAGCGCCACAAAACCGATCCGCCAGTTCCAGTGTGCGGCCACCAGTCCGACTATCATTCGTCCCGCAAAACCGCCTACCACCGTCCCCGTAACGTAGATCGCCATCGTCGATCCAACGGCCTGGCGGGGCGATTCCTCGCTGATGTAAGCGATAACTACCGCGATAATGCCGGGAATGAAAAGCCCCTGAAGAAAACGCCAGAAGATCAACTGGCCGAGGTTGGCGGCGCTGGCCGCCAGAAAAGTCGGAACGGACAGGCCGGTGATTGCCCCGACGATTACCCGCTTGCGGCCAAGGCGATCGGCCACGAGGCCCTGTAAAGGAGCCGTCAGGGCGACAGCCAGCACAGGGGCGCTGACAGTTAGACTCACCATCAGCGCGGATGCCCGGAAAAGCTCCCTGAACAGGGGCAAAAGCGGCTGCGTGGTATAGAGAGTGATAAATGTCGAAAAGCCGGCCACAAAAAGCGCCGTAAGGACCCCGATCCGGCTGCCGGCAACGGCCCGCCCCGGCCGCGCGCTCGCGAGCGCTTGCTCGACCGGTTCCACTGCGATCTTATCGATTACCGTCATTTGAATTCCTGCGCTGGAAACCACCGTTTTATTGAAATAAAAGCACAAAGCACCCTGCGCCCGCAACAACTTGTGGAATGTAATCCGCATGAATTAAGATTTCCAATATACTTTTTATCACCAACTGATATATAAAAAAAATTAAACTTGGAGAGAACTTTGGAACTAAGGCACCTCAGATATTTTGTCGCCGTCGCCGAAGAACTCCACTTCGGACGCGCCGCCGAGCGGCTCGGATTGGCCCAGCCTCCCTTAAGCCAGCAGATCAAGGCCCTGGAACGTGAAACCGGGGTCACGCTGTTCTATCGGACAAAAAGGCGCGTGGAACTTACTGCTGCGGGAGAAATCTTTTTGGACGAATCGCGAAAAATTCTCGCTCGGGCGGACCATGCCGTGCTGGCGGCCAGACGCGCCGCTCGCGGCGAGATCGGCAAACTCGTGGTGGGTTTCGTAAGCTCTGCGGTATACGGCAAAGTGACTTCCATTTTCAGGATCATGCAGGTCGAATACCCGGATGTGTCGCTGCTGCTGCAGGACTTGAGCAGCGTCGAACAGGTCGAGGCGATGAAGGCGTTCCGGCTGGACGTGGGCCTGGTCCGCCATCCGGTTGAAACGGGCGATTCGTTGATAACGCGAGTAATCTGGCGGGAGCCGCTCGTCGTTGTTCTTCCAAAGAACCATCGCCTGGCAAGGCGCAAGAGGATAGCCACCAAAGAACTTGCCGAAGAATCCTTCCTCCTGGTCGACGCTCCGGGATTTCACGATCAACTCGTTCGCATCTGCGCCCTTGCGGGATTTTCTCCCAGGATAGTCCAGCAGGCGCGCTCCACTCCAACCATCGTGAACCTGGTTGCCGGAGACATGGGCATTTCGATCGTACCGGCCTCGCTGCGGAACCTGCATCGGCAGGGCGTAACATACCGGTCCATCGAACCGCCCGTGCCGACTATCGAGTTGGCCGTCATGTGGCGGAAAAACGACCGGTCGCCGGCCCTGAACTCGTTTTTACAGATCGTGTGGAGGGTGGCCGGGCTCCAAGCCCCCCCATGAAAAATCATCCCCTCTTGCGACAGGTTATGAGAAATACGCTGAAGCTCTCGATGCCTCCGCCGGGCGCAGGTCTTTCCACGATAGCGGCGGTCTTGTCCCCTACGGCGTAGAAACCGGCCTCGACCAAAATCTTTTCGAGCATTTTACGGTCAAACCCCTTGTGAAAGACGGGAATGTTTTCCCTGTGGAATCTCCCTTCATCCGGGTCGAGGTCCGCGAGGCACAGGTATCCGCCGGGCAGCGTAACCCTGTGGAACTGGCCGATAAGCGCAGCGATATCTTTTACGTGATGGAGCGCCATGCTGGTAACCACTGCATGGTAGGCGCCCTCGAGAACGGTGCCCGTCGATGGGTCCACCAGTTGAGTTTTTATATTCGTAAGGCCCTGTGCTTCGATTTTGGCCTCCAGCACGCTAAGCATCCCCTGCGAACCGTCCACTCCGGTTACGCTGCGGACCATGGGACTCAGCTTAAGGGTCACAAGACCGGTCCCGCAGCCGAATTCGAGCACATCCATATCGGGGGTGAATATATTTTCATCCAGTATGGCCCCGGCAACATCGTGCGCCAACTTCACACGCCCTGGGTTATCGTCCCAGGACGCCGCTTTCTTGTCGAAGTCCACTGTTTCATCCGCCACTTTTCTTTCTTGCATGATTCCATCCTTTTTCGTTAGATACCTCACGCGGCGATTGAGTTGCATCGCCATCTAATGATAAAAGCACGATCGCGGCCGTACAATGATCGGCCTGAACAATATTTTTCGAAGGAAGGACATTCTGATGCAGGCGCACAAGCACTGCTTCGTCGAAGAATACGACGGCATGGTGGCATTCGGACTTTCACGGGAAATCGATGAAAAGTCCCTGATGTACTATCTGCAGAAATTTTCGGACGACGACCTTTTAAAGGTCCTTGTCCCCCGGCTGTCCGATGAGGAAATAAACCGCCTGTTCGAAATCGTTTCGGAACTCATGCGAAATCATCTAAACGATAAGGAATATCACGGATTGTTTCTCAAGGACGAGCATGACTGATTGTCGGAAAAGCCGCTGAATCAGGACTGGACAGCGCATCTTTCAATGCCGCGACGAGCCTGTCGTTTTGTTCGGGCAGCCGGACCGCGACGCGAAAATAGCTGTCGCCCAGCCCTTCGAAAGAGCCGCAGTCGCGGATGAGAATGCGATAGCGCTTGAAAATATCCCATTTAAGGCTGGATGCCGGCCCAAGGCCTCGGTCCATGCGCACGAGCAGGAAATTGGCCGCGCTCGGGAAAACTTCCAGGCCGGGGATGGAGGAAAGCTCCGCGGCGAGCCTTCGCCTCTGCTCCTCGATGAGTTCCAGGGTCTTAAGCCTGTACTCCTCCCGGCCCAGGCACCAGGCGCCGGCAGCCTGCGCCGCCGTGCTTACCGACCACGGCGGCAGGAAGCCCTTCACCTTTTCGGCAATCCGGGGCGGCGCCAGCAGGTAGCCGATCCGCAAGCCCGGCAGGCCGTAGAACTTCGTAAAAGACCTTATGAGCGCGAGGTTTCGCGCCCCTGCTACCAAACGCTTAAGAGAGGACTGCTCGCAAAAATCGACGAACACCTCGTCAACCAGAAGAAATGGACCGGGCCCCGAGCTTTTCTCTGCAATCCAGTCGATAGTCTCCACACCGAGGAGTGCCCCTGCGGGACTCGAGGGGTGCGTAAGAAGCACCGCGTCGAATGCGTGGTTTCGAAGGGCGGCATCGAGCTGTTCGACCTCTGGCTTAAAGTCCTTCTCAGGTGTCGAAAAAATCTTTTCCAACCGCGTTCCATGAAGCTCGAAAGCCTTGACGTACTCGCCGAAGGCCGGCAGTATCGCCAGGGCACTGTCAACCCCCAGCGCCCGCGGCAGCCAATAGATCAGTTCGGTCGAACCGTTTGTCACGGCAATGCACGCAGGATCGATATCGTGGAATTTCGAAATTGCCTCGATAAGGCGCCGGCAGTGGATGTCGGGGTAGCTTTCAAGAAGCCGAAAGCAGCCGGAAAGCACTGCTTCCAGGCCCGCAGGAGGCCCGAGCGGGTTGATGCTTGCACTGAAATCCAGGATCTCTTCGGGCGAGCACCCGGCCAGGGCCGAAAGCTCGTATACATTTCCGCCGTGAACGATGGTCATAAATCAGGTCCAAGGAAAAAATCCGTAAAGCGCGCCCACAGCGGGGCGAAACGACTATATCGCCGGGAAACATAGAATCTTTGACCGCCAAAGTAAAGGGACATTTCATTCCGACTCTGCCCGCACTCTATAACGGGCAGAGCTGGAAAGGACCGGCCCGCAGCAATGGCGCCAATTCGGGCAATTACCATCCCCGTGAGGTCTTCGGCTATTGTCCGCTCCCTGTGCGGGCCAAAGCCTATTGGGCGGACTGCGCCAAAACAAATCCCTTTGAATAGCCTCCGGTGGTTGACGGCGTGCCTGCAATGCGAGCCAGGTAGGCAGCCCCGAGCTCCTTGATATGGTCTCGGACATTGTCGAAATAATTCAGGTGAAGCTGTTCTTCATCTATGATCTGCTCGAAGAGTTTCTGCGTAGTGCTGTCGCCGTTTTCTCTGCAAACAAGCACAAATTCGTTATATTTTGCGATGGTGTCATCTTCCAGACCTGAATCATGGGCGAAAGCCTGCTCGGGTTTCTGACCTTTCAGGACCTTGGCGGCCGGGTCCGATGTCGGCTCCCCTGCAAGTTCCTTTATGCGCTCCGCGAACATCTCCGCATGCCGCATCTCATCGATTGCAATCAACTTGACGTTTTTGGCCAGTTCGCCGTAATCCATATTGTCGAGGGTGTAATGCTGGTTCATATACTGGGAGATAGCATGTAGTTCCATTCCTCTGGCCTGGTTCAATACTGCGATTACTTCTCTTTTGCTTTTTTCGCGAGAGCTCTCGGTCATAAGCCCACATTCTCCTTTCTGTGTCCATGGGATAGATCACAGAACGCAAATAAACCACCCTATCCCGTTTTTCGATGCAATCAAACGACTTGCTCGTTCCGCCCGGTTCCAGGTTCGTTCGCCCCCAAACGGCTTTTTGCCCCAAAAACTTGTGCTCCAGTTTTTAAACCATGAGAAACGATAAGAATTTAAGGTCCAAGATGCAAGAGACATGTATTTTCACGGGGGAAGTGAAAATACACTCGAATAAAACTCGGACTGCTCCAAGTCATACTTAAGGCGTGCGGCTTTCGCTTTCGTCCATCGACGCAGGAATGCGCCTGAGGAGCTTTTCGCCCATTTTTCTCAGCTCGGGATCAGGCAGTTTTTTTATAAGCAATTGTTCTTCCGTGGTCAGCTTTCCGGCAGGGACCTTCGGTTTTCTGCGCACGACCAACCGCTTCGCCCTGATTTTTCCCAAATCCTTGTGTGCCGGGTTAAGGACAGGCTCAGACGGCTGGACTTCGCCCACCCTTACCACAATCTTCTCCACGATTGGCTCGGACCTCCCGGCATTGATCTTCTCCGCCAAAAGCTCTTTGTACTGTTCTATGTGGTGCTTCCAGACAGAATCGCAGACGAGTATGACCAAGACCTTATTTTTCAGCGACCCCGGGCTGGAGTAACGCGCCACCTGTTCGCCCACCAGGTCCTTCCAGTCTCCGATCGGGTTGGCCGCAAAGGCGGGATGCTGTTCCAGATAACCTTTCAAAAGCGATCCAACCCTGATGTCCGATCCACGCTTCGAACGGTTCATCTCAGTCTGTCGCCCCCCATCGGTGCAAGGACTTTTTTCTCCAATTTTGCAAGGGCTGCGCCGAACTCTTTAATCTGCCTTTGAAGCGACTCGAGGATGAGAACTGCATCGCCTCCCCCAACAAGGGGCAGCCTCGACAGGAGCCTGTCGTATAGGAACGCATCGAGGCTCGAAAGATAGAGTTCTTCGCAAAACCTGAGCAGGGTAGAGGCGAGTTGGAGAAAGACGGCCACGCCCGCCGCCTGGATAAGGGGGAGCAGAAGGTTCAAGGTGGGCTTTACGGTGTCCAGGATTTGCTTTTGAATGTTAGAGTTCAGAGCTTCTTTGTGAGACATTATACCGATGCCGTTGAACGCAGCGACAAGAAGCAACACTGTTTGAGCCAGACCCAATATCGGCAGGAGCCACAGAATGCACCGGTAAGGGCCCCATGAACCGTAAAGAATTCGCCAGTCCGCTTCAACGGCCCTGCGCTCTGTTTCGAGCACGTTTTCCGGCGAGACATTGCCGTGAAAGCCCGAAAGCGTCAGCCGAAGCCGAATAAACGGATGGAGAATAAAGCTCCAAACGCTTCGGCCGACCCTTGCGTCCAGCGCCTGCACCGGCACCAGAGATTGGGCGCCACCGCGATCGGATGTCTCAAGGCCCCTTATCTCGGACATGAACAACTGGAGCAGGTACCTGCCTGCGTATTGAACTACGAGCCAGACCAGGCGCAGTATAAGAAAGATCACTGCCACCCTGATTAAAAAAAGAAGCGCGCCGCCGACCATCGCAATATTGCCGTTGAGACCGTTTTGCGCACCGGCCCCTTCTCCAGTCTGACTTTCATCGCCTGTCCCGGCCTGTGTTCCCCACGATTGGCCAGGGTCCGCCGAAATTATGCCAACCCCTCGAAGACCTGTCCAGAAGTCGAGCTTTCCAAGGTCGGAAAACGACGGCCCCCGCTGCTGAACGCTGGTAAAGCTTGGAAAAAAATCGGCCAGAAACAGGCACAAGAGGAAAAAAACCAGCCACCAGAGCCTGTGAAGCGTTTCATATCGCCTTAATCCGTAAGACATATGCTTACCTCATGTCGCCCCTTACCCGCAAAAAGGAGAGGGGCGCTCGATCAGCAGTGTTCGCAGCCGGCTATCCGCAAAAACAGAATATTACATTTTCGACCCGTCTAATTCAACAGACTTCATGTGCATCCTCTCTTCCACGGCCCTATCGAGCATATGGCTGAGACCGCCGCGTTCCAGCGGAGAAAAACCGAATGAGTCCCGCCAGACGTCGTCGCTCTCCATGCAAAGGTAGACGCACAGGCTTGGATCGGCCTGCCGTATTCTATCTGCAAGGAAGGAATAGAACTCGGCCCTTATGTCCCTGAAATAGCGCAATTTGGAGTCGAGTCCCCGAATGAATTCACCATAAACGATCCGACTCGAAGGATGGCGCGTCTTGATGATTCCCTTCAGTTCGGGCATGAAGCGCAATGCCCCCAGACTGATCCAGACGATCCGGGCAGGATCGACCGTATCGAAGAGCCGGTCCAGGGTTTGCGCGTAACCCGATTTCCATCCGGCATAATCGATTATCGGGTCGAAGTGGAAGGCCAGGAAATACCCCTGCCCGGCACAGACCCGGGCCGCATCGAGCCTCTCGGAAATTGTGGCCGAAAGAGGTTCCTCACGCTTTTGAACTTCTTCGGGGTTTAGCGACCAGGCAACGATAGTGTGTCCCCCATGCTCCAGGTCTCTGAGGTTTTCAATGAAATTGGTTTTCGTTTTCAGTTCGAGCACGCCATTGGGGGTTTTCGCAAAAAAGGGAACGATCAACCGCGACAGGCCGGTAAAGGGGTCCAGGAGCAACGAATCGGTAAACTCACCTGTCCCTATCCTGTGGAGGCAGAAGCGGTTTTGGATAAGAAAGTCCGAAAGCTCGACCAACATTTCATCGAGATTGCCGAACAACCTGAGATTGGGCTGGTTCAGGTAGGCCTGCATGATGCAATAGGTGCAGTCGATAGAGCACTGGGTCCCCAAATGCAGAATCCTGTATCCGCAGCAGTGGTAGCAGCGGGTTCCGGGGCAGGATTTTAGAAACTTTCCCCGAAAATTTACCACTTCAACAACATCGGGAGAACGGTCGACACTATCCGATACCCTCTCAACG
>JAJYTC010000019.1 GCA_021793275.1 Deltaproteobacteria bacterium
TCGAAGCCGCCTACGCGGCGGAAGATCGCTTAATGCTTTTGCTGAAACGAGAGGGACTGATGCCATGACGGCCGGACCCATCACAAAGACAGAGCTCGAATCCTACCTCTGGGGCGCCGCCACGTTACTGCGGGGCTACATCGACGCCGGCGATTACAAACAGTTCATCTTCCCGCTCCTCTTCTACAAGCGCCTCTGTGATGTCTACGATGAAGAGGTGGCCGCAGCCCTGGCGGAATCCGATGGCGATGCGGAATATGCGGAGCTTCCCGAGCAGCATCGTTTTCAGATCCCGACAGGCGCCCACTGGAAGGCGACTCGAACGAAGGTCGAGGATGAGGTGCGCGAGAAGGGAAACAGTCTCAGCATCCCGCTCTATGTCCGCCAGAAAAATGGAAACGGGGCGGCGTCCCGTGGAAATGCGATCCAGGAAGAAACATCGCTCCGGGAAGTGATCGAGAGATGGCAAGAGAGCTCCGCAGCGTTCCGCTTGTCGATGGATCAGCTCTTTACCACACTCAATAAAATGAAAAAAAGTAACTAAACAGGTTAATTTTTTCTCGGTTTGTGTTACCTTATGGACATCACCTTTAAGAACAGGAAGCTCCAGAAGGACTTCAACGAGGGGGCGCGGCTCGAAAAGGTCCATGGAGCTTTGAGGGCGAACAAGATCCGCATCCGCATGAAAGAACTCCGCGCAGCGAGGACCCTGATGGATTTCTGGCCTCCCAAAAGTCCGCCGGCCCGATGCCATGAATTGCCCCATGGGCAAAGAGCCGGGCAGTTGTCGGTGGACCTGGACCATCCCTATCGCCTGATCTTCATGCCGGACCATGATCCCTTACCCGAGCGTGAAGAAGGCGGGCTGGACTGGTCAAAAGTCACGGCCGTCAAGATCCTGGGAGTGGAGGACACGCATGGTTAACTCAAATCGCAACCAATACATCCCCGATTACCTGGTGACGCCGGGTGAAGTTCTCGAGGAATATCTGGCCGCCTACGGCATGAGCCAGGCCGAGCTTGCGGCCCGTACCGGAATGGCGAAAAAGACCATCAATGAAATCATCAAGGGCAAGGCGTCCATCACCCCTGACACGGCGCTCAAGCTGGAGCGCGCTCTCGGTCGGCCCGCTCATTTCTGGAGCAACCTGGAGCGTCAGTTTCAGGAAGATCGCACCCGGCTTGCCGAAAAAGAGCGTCTCGAGACCTACGTCGGTTGGCTCAAGAAGATTCCCGTCAATGTGATGGTCAAGCATGGATGGTTGCCGAAGCAAAGAGACAAACTGGCGCAGCTTGAGGACGTTCTACGTTTTTTTGGCATCGCATCCCCGGATCAATGGGAAACGGTCTGGCGGGAGCACCAGGTGGCCTATCGACAAACGCAGAGGTTTGAAACCTGTGCCGAGGCCGTTTCCGCCTGGCTAAGACAAGGCGCGATCCAGGCCCTGCAAATCCAGTGTGAGCCGTTCGACAGGAAGAAATTTCAGCAGACGCTGGAATCCATTCGCTCCCTGACCGGCGAACAGTTTAAGGTTCTTGTGAACCGTTTGACCGAACTCTGCGCCTCGGCGGGCGTGGCGGTTGTATTTGTGCGGGAGTTACCCAAAACGGGTGTGTCCGGCGCCACCCGATGGATCGGTGATAAAGCCGTTATCCAATTGAGCTTGCGATACAAGAGCAACGATCAGCTTTGGTTTACCTTTTTCCATGAAGCAGGACACATTCTAAAGCACGGTCGAAAGGAGATTTTCATCGAGGGCAACGGCCTGGACGGAGAAAAAGAAGAAGAGGCCAACGCTTTTGCCTGCGACAAGCTCATACCTCCCGATGAACTGCAACGCTTTCTCCAGCACTGGAATCAATCCAACGAGGGAATCGTCGCCTTTGCCGACCGGATTGGCATCGCTCCCGGAATCGTTGTGGGACGGCTCCAGCATGACGGGCTTTTACCCAACTCTCACGGGAACAGGCTCAAAGTCTATTATTCTTGGACGAGCGAGGAAGCCGCGTGACAAATGCGCATCTGAAAGCCGGCTGGAGGGTGGTGAAGTGCAGTGGACGTGAAGCTCCGCATCGATAAGGTAGCCATCGACGAGGCATATCAGCAGATCACGGGAGAGCTGAGCGAACAGGACCGCGACGACCTGGCCAAAAGGGCCGCGAAGATGGCCGTGCTCATCAAGACGCCCTCTCGTGTGCAGGCCATCTGCCGGCATATAGTGAATCACTACCGGGAGAAGGTTGAGCCGAACGGTTTCAAGGCCCAGGTCGTTACCTTTGATCGGGAATGCTGCGTCCTCTACAAACGGGTGATGGACGAACTGGTTGATCCGGAGGCCTCCGCCATCGTAATGCACACCCAGGGCGGCAAGTCCGACGACTATTCGGAGTGGAAGCTTTCCAAGGATGAAGAGCAGAAGCTTCTCGACCGGTTTCGAGACTCAGGCGACCCGCTCAAGTTTCTCGTGGTCACCTCCAAATTGCTGACCGGCTTCGATGCTCCCATTTTGCAGGTCATGTACCTGGATAAACCCATGCGGGATCACAACCTGTTGCAGGCCATCTGCCGCACTAACCGCGTTTATCCCGGCAAGACCCACGGCTTGATCGTCGATTACCTCGGCATTTTCGATGATGTTGCCTGCGCTCTGGATTTCGACGAAAAGGCGGTCCAGAAGGTCATCACAGACCTAGAAGAGCTCAAAAAAGAGCTGCCGGTTCAGGCGGCCAAATGCCTCGGCGTTTTTCATAGAACTCGTGCACAGGAACGTGCATCTCGAAACCGTGCGTGACGACCTGGAAACTTTGGTGATGGACGCCCAGGTTCTCGAAGGGCTTCTAAGCTCCAAAGAGACTGAAAAGAAGTCCAGGGAAATCGAGATCAAACTCATCGCTCGCCTGCACAAGCACAAGGACAAGCCAGAGTTCATCGCCCTGGGCGAACGCCTCGAGAAGCTAAAGGAAAAACACGAGCAGGGCCTGTTGCACAGCCTCGAATTCTTGAAAGAGCTCCTGACGCTGGCGAGAGAAGTTGTCGAGGCCGAACAGCAGGTAGAGCCCGTAGACGAACAAGCCAAGGCCAAGGCGGCGCTCACCGAGCTTTTCGCCGAAGTCAAAAACGGCCAAACACCGAAGGTGGTCGAACGGATCGTGGCCGACATCGACGAGATCGTCCGCCTGGTGCGCTTTCCAGGTTGGCAAAGCACCAAGGCAGGCGAACGCGAGGTCCAAAAAGCCCTGCGCAAGGTGATCTACGTAAAGTACAAAATCAAAGACCAGGACTTGTTTGACAAAGCATTTGGATACATCCGGCAGTATTACTGATACGGGCTTCGCGATTCGGGCCGCGTCTGACCTGGCGATCAAAGGATCGATCAGCTGTGTTTCCGGCTTCGTTTTCCCGAACGCTTGCCGCCCATACGACTTCCTTGTGCTGCCCCGCAGCTACCCCTCTTTCGCAAGTTCACCCGGTCTCAGAGGATATTGCTTGTAACTTTCGCGGATCAACTCGTCGAGGTACTTCTGGTGGTCAACCACGGCTTCCCTGGGTATGATGAACTGGGTCCGCCCGCTTCGGTCCGCTATCAGCCTGAACCCGTAGTCGTAGTCAACTGAAATCCTGTTGCATATGGCTGTGGCGCTTTCATTTTGCTGCAGCGCCTCAAAGATGATCTCATTTGTGGCCTGTTCATTAAAATGAACCTTGAATCCGTGTTTTTCATAAAAGTCGGACTCGAACATCCTCACCTGATTATAGAGCGACTGGACTTCTCCGAAAACTGCTTCGGCAGCAATGCCTGTCTTGACGTGATGGTTTATAACCAACTCGGTCCTCTCAGGAGTGAAAATGAGCGGATAATTCTCGGCGAATTCTTTTCTCGCCTTTAATACGTTCTCCCGCACAACGGCCTTTTCTTCCTCGACCAGCCTCCGGTATATCTCGAGATTGCCTTCGGTCGGGGCCTTGAGCAGCTTTTCCAGTTCCTCTTCAGGACTGCGGACGATGTCGGCGGTAACGGCAAAATGCCGAATCTCCGAGGAGGGAAGCTTTTTTTCAAAGGGCAGCACGACCCTCTCGATCACGCTTACCAAACCGCGCGCGCCGGTTTTCTCCAGAAAAGCCCTCTCGGCAATTATGCTCAGCGATTCACTTTCGAACCTGATGTCGATTCCGTAGCTGCGGAAATCTTCCTTCTTGGCATTGACGATCGGGTTGTTGGGGTTTTGCAGAATGTTGAACAAATCCTCCACTTCCAGCGGTTCGAGAACGGCCACGACAGGGATCCGCCCCACGAATTCGCTTTCGAACCCGAATGCAATCAGGTCCTCGGCCTTCACACTCTTCAGGAATCGAATATCGTTTTCACGGCTGTGCACCTGGGCGCCGAATCCGATTTCCTGCTTTTGAAGCCGCTTTTTGATAATCTCCCCAAGACCGTTGAACGCCCCGCTCATAATAAAGAGGATATTTTTCGTATTGACCGTGCGCTTTTCACGTTTCCCTGTTTTCCGATACTGCTCGATCGCCTGCATCTGGGATACCGGGTCATGCGGTACCTTGAGATCAACTTCGGTCTCCTCCATGGGTTTTAGAAGCGCCCTCTGAACCCCGGTCCTCGAGACGTCAGGGCCGATCAGGTGCTGTGAGGATGCTATCTTGTCGATCTCGTCGATGTAGATTATGCCATGCTCGGCAAGTTCAATGTCTTCGTTGGCCTGGATCACCAACTCCCGGATGAGGTCCTCGACGTCGCCGCCAACGTAGCCGGTTTCGCTGAACTTCGTTGCGTCGCCCTTTACAAAAGGCACTCCCAGCTTCTGAGCGATCAGCTTGACCAGGTATGTCTTTCCCACACCCGTCGGGCCAATCAGGAGGATATTGTTTTTTATCCTCCCGACCATCGGTTCGCTTCCAAACCGGGATATGCTCTTCAGATACCTGATCCGGTTATAGTGAGTGCAAATCTTTGTGGCAAGAACCGCCTTCGGTTCTTCCTGGCGGATCACATACCGGTCAAGGTAGGCTTCGAGTTCCTCCGGCTTCATGTCGAACCTTATGTTCTCAACTCCGCTCGGCTTCTTTACGCCCTCGCCGGGTTCATGACTGTGCTCGGTCGCCATCATTGGTGATATAACCTTGATTCGATAACCGTATTTTTTTGTCAGATAGTCGCTCAGCTCTTTTTCAAGAGTTTCCTGATCCGGAAAATCTGGAGGTTCACCATGCATCTGATACCCTTCACACAAATTGAATTAAACGCTCTCACATGAAATCCAGATTTTATTATAAACCCTATCTACCCGAGAGTCATCCGGCCGGAAGCAAGTGGGCATAATTCAAAGTGATGCGGCTGGCTACAAGTTTTGTGGGACTTTCCAAAAAAAAGCCGGGGACAAAAGCACGGGGAGCTGTGCCCCCCGGAATCCTTCGACTTCCGCCTTTCGACTTCCGCCTTTTGCCTTCCGCCTTTCGACTTTTGACTTTCGACTTTGGACTCTTGACTTTCCCCTTCAGTCCCAGCCCAAAATGTCCTCGTCGTAGAGCTTTTCCAGCTTTCGTTTGTGCTTTTCTTCTTCGTTTGCAAGAACTTGAAAAAGCTTGGAAGCCTTTTCGTCCACGCATTTGTCTTTCCATGCGGCATAAAACGCCATGGCCTTTTCTTCTCTTTTCATCGCAATTATGATGGCCTCCTGGTAGGAGACGGTTTCAGAAAAAGTCACATCGACGAGGTAGTCGCTGATTTTGAGGTTTTCGACTTTTTGGAGCTTGACCTTGTCGAGGTTTAGCGAGTCAAGGTTCTTCAGCATGTCCCCGTGCCTCTGCTCTTCGGCTGCCATTTCCCTGAAGAATTCTTTTATTCCAGGGTTCTTGGCGCGCTCTGCGCATTCTTGGTAAAACTGCACCGCTTTTTCTTCTTTTTCGATGGCGAAACCGATTACATCTCCAACGGAATGGCAGGAAAGAACACTCATCGGAAATCCTCCATAATCTGAAAAAAGTCGAAAGCCGTATTTAATCATCTCCGGCTAAGTTTCAACGCCATATCTTCGCTCACGCGCCATCAGGCGCCTTTGTGCCCGTCAGACCTCTTCGAACAAAGGCACATGAGAGAATTTCAAGACATCGACAAGCCCCAGATCGGTCAGTTTCAACTCCGGTATGACCGAAAGCGACAAAAAGGCGAGCGCCATGTACGGATTGTCCAGTTTTGCCCCCCACTCTTGTACGCATGCTTTTAGCTTCCTCAGTTTTGCGGACACTTCCGGGGCTGCCAGCGGCGACATAAGTCCGGCGATTGGAAGAGGCAGAATCTCGACTGTGCCTTCCAATGCCGCCGCCATCCCCCCACCGCACTCTCTGACTGCGGAAACCGCCGAAATAATATCGGTATCCGAAACGCCAACCGTGATAACGTTATGCGAATCGTGGGCGACGGAGGTAGCGATGGCGCCCTTTTTCAATCCGAGGCCGTGAACGAATCCTACCGCAGGCCTCGCACCGGGGACATACCGGTTATAGACCGCCGCTTTTAGCAAATCCCGCTCGATGTCACTGACAGCGCAGCCGTTTTCAATTTTGGGCTCCATTATGAGCTTGCGGGTAAAAAGCGTAGCTTCAAGCACTTCGATTACCCGCAACTTTGCGCCTTTGGCGGGCACGAGCAAATCTTGCGGGTCGATGACGTCGATATGCATAGGGCTCTCAGGCGGGGAAGGCACGCGCCAGGAGCCGGGATCGACCAGCAGCTTCCCCTCACGCGCAACTTCGATTCCATTTTTGAATACCCGCACCGGCTTCCAGGGATTAAGAGTCGGACTCAGGCTGAAGTCGGCAACAAATCCCGGGGCAAGCGCCCCTCGTCTTTGCAGGCGGAAAAAGTTCGCAGGGGTCCATGACGCCATGGCAATGGCGCGCGCAGGGGCCATTCCAAAAGCCATCGCCGCATTTACTATCGCGTTCATATGGCCTTTGCCGACAAGATCGTCGGGGTGCACGTCATCGGTTACGAACATGCAGCGGTGCCAGGTGGAATCGTTTACAATGGGGATGAGTTTTTCGAGGTCTTTGGACTGGCTCCCCTGGCGAATCATGACCGCCATTCCTCGCGCGAGCTTTTCAGCCGCTTCCTGCGCAGATGTGCATTCGTGGTCGGAGCCGATCCCCGCGGCAACATATGCATTGAGGTCCCTGCCCGATATTCCGGGGCAATGCCCGTCCATTACCGACTTCTGAAAAAGCAGGAGTTTGTCGGTAACCTCGACGTCGGCGCCTATTACTCCCGGAAAGTTCATCATTTCCGAAAGGCCGAGAAGATTTTCGTCGGGCTGCAAAGATTCGAGGTCAACGGCCCTCAGCTTTGCCCCGGAGGTCTCAAGAGGAGAGGCCGGCACGCAGCTCGGCAAATTGAGAAAAATATCCAGCGGAACCTTTCGAGCACACTCGATAAAATACCTGATCCCCGCCAGGCCGAGCACGTTTGCGATTTCGTGAGGGTCGGCAACCACACCGCTCGTGCCCCACGGCAGCACCGCAGCGCAATAATTGGCGGGACTCAAAAGAGAGCTTTCGATGTGATTGTGTCCGTCTATAAAGCCGGGACTTACGAACATTCCATCGGCCCGAAGAGTCTGCCTGCCTTCGTAGTCGCCCACTCCGGCAATAAAGCCGTTGTGAAGGGCCAGATCTTTTTCCTCGATCTCCCCGTTAAAAACATTTACCAGGCGGCATCCTCTTATGCAAAGATCTGCCGGGCGCCTGCCGGCGGCAACTGCTATCAGACCCGCCAAACGCGCAGTATCAAACTTCACGGCCCCCTCCATCAGTTGTAAAAAACGAGCTAAAGGCGAACGAAACGCGCGGGCGCCTGTTCACCCCTGGATGCGAATCGAATCGGCATGGCAGGAAACCGCCTTCGCAATTCCTCTTCACTACCGCTCTTATATATTTACATCTTGTACTTGCTGAAATCGGAAGGATCTAGTTTGTCGAGCATTTCGCTCCACTGCTCCTTATTTTTTTCGTCAAAGGAGGGCTTTGCATCCTCGGATCTGAGATACTTGGAAATCACCTCATCTTTGACAAAAATGGGAGCGTTTGTCCGGAGCGCGATGGCGATGGCGTCGCTTGGCCGCGAGTCTATGGAACTGACCTCTTCGCCGTTTCGGATATGGATCAGGGCGTAATAGGTATTGTTTTTCAGCTCGCAGACCTCTATACGCTCCACCTTGACCTTCAGATGATCGAACAGACTCCGGATCAGATCATGCGTCATGGGCCGGGGGAACTGGATGTTTTCCAATTCGGTGGCGATTGCCGTGGCCTCGAGCAGACCTATCCAGATCGGGAGTGTTGTTTCGTCGGCAATGTCTTTGAGTACCAGGATCGGCGTGTTCGAATGGGGATCCATCACCAGCCCGGTCACTTTCATCTGCTTGAACATGCTCACCTCCCAAACGTTTGCTCCGGCGTCCCCCGGCCTGGATTTGGCAAAGTCGGTGGTCAAGAGGTTTCCTAACAGGCAGGCCTTCCCTCACACTATAACCCCAACCAGGGGGGGAAGCAAGGCGAAGCGATGCAATTATTGACCTTTTTCGCAGCTACCGCTCGACCGCCTCTCCTTTAAGGGAGTGTGAATAAGCAAAGGTGATTCTTACATCCAGAATTTTCCCCATGGATGACAGGGGCCCATCGAAGTTTACTATCCTGTTTTGAGAGGTGCGCCCGGTCATCTGTCCGTTGGAGGCTTTGCTCGGTCCTTCGACGAGCACCTCCCGGGTCGATCCCGCTTCCGCAAGGTTCTTTTGCAGTGTGATTTCAGCCTGGCGGCCCTGAAGCTCGGCCAGCCTCAAAGCCGAGGTCTGTCCGTCCACCTTGTCTGCAAATGCCGTCGCCTTAGTGTTCGGGCGGTCCGAATATCGGAAGGAGAAAAGGTTGTCGAACTGGACTTCTTCGATCAGTTCCATTGTCGTCCTGAAGTCCTCTTCGGTTTCACCGGGAAAGCCTACGATAACATCGGAGGTGAGAGCTATCTCAGGACAAATCCGGCGGAGCCGACCGACCTTTTCCAGGTATGCGCCGGCCGTATACCCCCTGTTCATACGGGCCAGTACGCGGTCCGACCCGGCCTGTACGGGAAGATGAAGGTGCTTGCAAAGGATGTCCATCTCGGCGAAGCACACCATCAGCTCTTCCGTCAGGTCTTTGGGATGCGAGGTGGTAAACCTGATGCGCGCCACACCCGTCTCCGCCGCTATGCGGCGCAGCAGACCGGCGAAGCTGATCTCTTCATCCAGACCCCTTCCGTAGGAATTGACGTTCTGGCCGAGCAGAAGGACCTCCCTCACGCCCGAACGCTCCAGCTGCCTTATCTCTTCCAAAATTTCTCCGGGCCGCCTGCTTCGCTCCGGTCCTCGCACGCTGGGGACTATGCAGTACGCGCAATGGTTGTTGCAGCCCCGCATTATGGTGAGCGGAGCCGTTACGCCACTTTGAGGCATAATTTCCCGGCAGTCCAAACCGGCTCCCCAGTTTCCCTCGTCGTGCAAAAAGGTTGCCCTGCCGCCGCTTTCTTCCATCTGCTGCAGCAACTGCCCGATAGAGTTCACCGCCCTCGTGCCTACAACCATATCCAGGTGGTCGAACCTGTCGAGCAACTTTTGACCGAGTTGCTGGGCAACGCATCCTCCGGCAATGATCTTCAGGTGCGGCTTTGCTTCCTTAAGCCGTCGCAGGCTTCCCAGAAAAGAGTGCACCTTTTGTTCCGCCTTGCCTCGCACCGAGCAAGTGTTGAGAAAGATAACGTCGGCCCGGCCGATGTCGTCTACGGGCACGTATCCAAGGTCTGCCAACTGCCGCCGGACCTGCAGCGAATCGTATTCATTCATCTGACAGCCGAAGGTGCGCACGTACAGCCGGCGCGGACCGCATGAATGCAAAAGTGGTTCGGACATTGTTTCCTGGCTCATTTCAATCGCACGCCGCCTCGGGTCGTTCTCCACTCAACTCTTCGCCCCGCAGCGTTCGATCATCGCCTGCATGATCTTTAGAGCTGAGTCCGGATAATCTCTTATGATGATATCAAGCTCCTCGGCGCCGTATTTTTCGACTGCGCTTTGGCCGATGCTCCTGACGCAGGCATTGCGGGGTAAGATGGGAACGCCGAAAAATTCGCCGGGGTTGCTGATTCGCATGATTTCCCGCCCCTCGCTGGTTACCTGCAGCCAGCCCGCCGTGGAGATGAGCCGGTACAGGGCGCTCCCCCTATCCATCTCCTCCACTATCGCCTCCCCGTCAGAAAAAAAACGGATGCGCTCTTTCGCCGCCGCCAAAGACTCTGGAGAAGGCTCCAGCAGGTTGAGGGCCGTCCGGGTGAGCTGGCGCAGGATGGAAACAAGCACATTTTGAACCATCCTGGGGCTTCCACCAATAAGATAGTCGAGATTTTCAGTTGCGTACTTGGCGATCCTGCACTTTCGCACGGCTTGGGCCGCGTAATGTGAAGGCCTTTTTAGCAACAGGCTCTCCAAGCCGAAGATATCCTGATCTCCAAGCGTCCTGATCCTCTTGCCGTCATGTCTCAACACCACCTGCCCGCTGAGGATCACAAAAAAGTATGGGCTTTCAACGCCTTGAGGGATTATTTCCTCGCCAGCCTGAAAGACGGCTACTTCAATGGCGTGCGCAGGATCTTTTCGGTTTTCCTCGTTCACATTCGACCCGCCGTTTCTGCAATTTTCGAAGTAAAACCGGCCTGCGGGGCATTATACCCTGTGCCAAAGGCGCCGCAAAACAGCCAGCGTTGAAAGTGTATCGTACTTTTAAACCATTGTGGAGCATAAGGACAAGAAAATTGGGGCTTCCCCTAAACGAATAGACGGAAGAGAACTCTGCTACAAGAACCGATCACAGGCAAAGAGACGGCCTCCGGAAAAAATTTTATTCCGCCGCTGCCGGCAAGTTTTCAACGACTTTGCCCGCGCTATCTGAGGCCTTGTCTTTCATGCCGATTCATCAGCGAAGAAAAGGCAGCGGACTATCCTCTCATTCCCAATTCAATCCCGCTCCCACTTCCCCGTGCTGTAATTGTAGAACCACCGAGGATTTGAGGACCCTTGCTCATAAAAAAGCCATGCTCCGTCAGAAGCTCGGTACATGTATGGATACACGGTCTGGCTGGTCCACCAGAATGCGTTCATTGTATCGTCCCAAAACCAGATGCTGTCTTGAGTAGTTCCGTAAGCATAAAGCCAGCCGAGCGTCTGGTGGTAAATCCAGGGAGAATTGTCCGTGTTGAAGGTGCCAAACCATTGCAGCCATTTCCAGCCCTTTCCAAGGTCAACGGCGTTTTGCCATAGTGAAAGCGTAGGGGAAAGCGAAGCCGTAATGGTGACTGGCTTTGTCTCCGTCCCGACGTTGAAGTCGCCGTCAATATTTCCCTGCGAGGCTAAACTATTCGGGTCGAGGTTGTTGAACGACGTCATGACCCCCGGTTGGCTGCCCCGGCCTCCCGTGTTGGTGACGCCCGAAAAAGCCACCACGAGCTGGTAGGTGTCGCCCGCCACCAGGGTGAGTGTTGCCTGCTGAGACGAAGCCGCAAGGCTTGAGAGGCTGAATCTTTCTGAGTCTAACACCGTGGTGGTATCTTGGTGGGAATCGGTCTGGAAGATTTGTACCTCTCCGGTCAACTGCGGTTTTGGCGCCACGGCGGTCCCTGTCGTCGTGCCGCTCCAGTCCAGCGGCGCAACGGCCGAGGCGGAAAAAGCATAATTTCCGGTCGAGCTCACCGTGAAGAGCCTGCTAATGAAAGAGCTGACCTTCTGACCGTTCTGGCAGACGCCCAGGGGGTCGTCCAGGGCGTAGCTGTTGTCCGCGTAGCCGTACACCGTTGCGCCCCCGGAGTCCTGCTCCAAATTCTGGAACGAATTGCCCCAGGCCCCTGAGGCCATGGTCAAACCCGCCTGCGATTCGGTCGCAGTTGCAACGGCCGAATTTTCCGAATCGCCGTTCGTATCGGATTTTTCGCTCGATACGACTAGAGAGACCGGAGGCCCTCCTCCATTATAATAAAATCCCCCCCGGTCAGTGGTATTGTAATCGAAAGAGTCGCTCAACCACGTGATGCTCGCCTCCGCCTTCGAGAAGACGAAAAATAAAAATCCAACGATCAGCAACAGGCAGGCTTTTGTCCTCATAGCTTTCCCCCTCTCGTTAATGAATAGATGGTTTGCTCGAACACGCGTAATGAAAGCCGCGGCAAAACAGGGCCAGGTCCCCTGATGGAGAAATGGCCCCGGGAACTGATACGCAAAAGCGCAGGACGGCAAAATTTTTCTGCCGTCAGGGTGCTGTTTCTACAGACGGTATCGGCAAGCGTCGCTTGCCAAATCATTTGACTCCCCGGCCGCATAAATTGAGCGGACCAGGGAAGCCTGGATCTGAGGGTTTCCTGTGAAGCATGGCGCTTACATCGGATATTTCGTGAAGCTATTACAAGGCCCAACCGCTTATGCTATAAAATCGGTTGGTGAGAGCGATAATAGATGAGATTCCAACACGAAGGTTATGCACCGTCGTGCGACTGCGTGAAATAATAAGTACGACAAAATGGAAACGCATCATTTCCTATAATTTTTTTAGCAGAGCCGTAGGGTGGGTTAAGCGCAGCGCAACCCACCATCAACTCTTCGAAGCAGACAGGCCCCGAGACGGGTGAGCACCCCCCCCCGAAGCCGTTCTTATAGCTGGCGTCCTCTTCGCTCTTTTCCCGGGGCTTTCTTCCGACAAAGCGGGCCGGACCATCGCGAACACCTTTTCCGGCCGCCTCCCGATCTCTTTGAAAATGGAGACAGCCCCGCACACACTGACTTCGATGGCACTTCAGGCCATCTCCTTAATTGACCTCCCACTTCCTCGTCCTGAAATTGTAGAACAGGGGCGGGGAAGTCCATTCATCATAGTAGAGCCAAGTCCCGTCGCCGGCCCTGTAGATAAACGGAAACGTCGTCTGGCTCGTCCACCAGAATCCATTCATCGCCGCGTCCCAAAACCAGATGCTGTCCGGAGAAGTCCCGTAAGGATAGAGCCAGCCGAGCGTCTGGTGGTAAATCCAGGGAGAATCGCCCGTGTAGAAGAAGTAGAACCACTTCAGCCATTCCCAGCCGCCTCCAAGGTTTGTGGCGTTTTTCCAAAGGCCCCCCGCCTCCTGATACCCCAGGAGGAGGTTGGTTGCATCTATCGAACCCAGACCCGTGACCTGGTCATAGCCGGTCGTGCAGGAATATCCAGGGAGGTCCGCACCGTTACCGACAAAGCCGTTGGTGCCCGAAGTGATGTCGTTAAAAACAGCGGTTGCTCCGCTTGACCCATATTGCGCGCCGCCGAGTTCATAAAAAACGGTGTTTGCGCTACCCTGCCGCTCACCTCCCATGCTTTGTTCGATCAGCGCCATAATGCCTGCAAAAGAAGGCGATCCGCAGGAAGCCCCGCCGAAAGCATACAGCCCGTATGAATCGGACGCGCATGGGGAAGTGTCATCGTCGCAGGTGTAAACCAGATAACCGACGCTGTAAGGGTCGGCATTGAGAGAGACGTCCGGCACATCACGCCGGCCGTCGCTTGGAACGCCCGGACAGACCTGCCAGGCAGGTTTACTATAAATGCCGGAGGCCCCTCCTCCCGAGGCCCACTCGTCCCACCCGCCCGACGAATCCCAGTCGTTCCAGGCCTCCTCCGACATGGTGGGCACGGAGCTCAAAGCCGAAACGCCCTCGACGCTGTTATTTGAGCTCCAGTACTCTGGTGAATCGCTCAACGATGTGCCGCCCACGGCGATATCGTAAGGCGTCGAGGCAAGACCGTTCACCGCCTTGCCCCCGCTCGGATCGCCGGAACTGTCCACGCAATCGTATGCGCCGGAGTCTCCCGAGACGACAAACACCGTTATTCCCTCCGCAGCCGCCTGCTCCCACAGTTCGGAATAAAATGCGTTCCCGGACGAGCCCAGGCCCTGCTCGCAAAGGTTGTAGCTGCAGCTCATTATGGGAGCGAGGTCGTTGTCGACGATGTATTCGGCAGACGTATCAATTCCGCCGTCATTTACCGATGAGGTGACGAAATCAATAGTGGCTCCCGGCGCAACCGCGCCTGCCCATTCGACGTCCAGATCGCTTTCTTCTACGTCGCCTTCCCCGTCATCGACCGCGGTACCGCCATTTGGTGGCACTATTACGTGAGGGGCGTTGAAAGGGACTCCAAAGCTCGTCCGGAACTCTGTCCACATGGTGGTGTCGGCGGGGGCTTGGCCCACGATGGCGATAGTTTCACCTTTGCCGTTATAACCCAGGCTATTATAGATTGTGTTGACATCGTATACGGCCGCGAAGTCGCCCGGCGAAAGATAATAGCCCCGGGAAAGATAACCGGAGCCGCCGCTGCCTACAGTGTAGGCAGCCTGCGCCCCCCCGACCGGCGCCGGCAGGGCAGCGGTGTGCGCCGGCTTGAAGGGAAAACTGTTCAGCGAAACCGGCCCTGCTACCAGATCCGCCAGGGCGCCCGGGATGGAAGGATCGATCGAATTGGCGTGACGCAGACGACCGTTAACCTCGTAATCGTGCATGTTCGCCTCGAAGGCGCGGTTAACATCGGCCGCCGTGCCCGAGAAGTTTATCATGGTCCGGCTATTGGAAACGGAATCGATGGTAAACCCCTCGGAGACTAGCCAGTTCTTTACTGTGGCTATCTCTTCGCGACTTTGTCCAAACCTCCGGCCAAATTGCTCGGGAGTCAGCCATCTGTGATAGTGCGAAGAAGAAGGCTCCTGCTGTTCGGCAACCAGCCGGTCGAGTTGCGCCTGTTTATGAGGGTCGATCTTTAAAAGAAGGATCATTCCGTTCATCGGCAGCGAAGAGTCGGCCGGCCCCTGGTCGAACTCTGGTTTTGCCCCGGGATTTACGTCTCCATGAAGAATCACCCTGCCGTTTTTATTGGTAGCGGTACTACCGGCGGCAAAGGAAGACCTGAGCCCGATAGATGAGCAAGCCGCCAATGCAACTGCAAAGACAACGGCAGTGATGATCGATCTTCTTAACATCATCCCGGCTCCGTGAGCTTGGCGTGAAAAGAAAGCATCTTTAAGTCTAACCGCTGGATTTCTCTTTTACGGGCAAATGGGAAAAAATTTTGATTTGTCTGAATAATATGGCAAGGGAATGAGACGAGGACGCAACGGCTCGGCCTCTATAACGAAAGATAGAAGCACGCCGCCCCTCCGGCCTGGCTGGCCGTCAACTTACAAACGGGTCAAGGAAGCAAAAAGCGACCCTCCGGCGAAAGAACGCCCGGGATTCCGCATGATCGAATCTTTTGCCGGCGAAGAGCAAAGACATCAAAACCGCGGTCGGGAATGCACCGCGGTCATTCATGATTCCTTTGTCAGCTTCTTGGACTTCTTTTCGGCCTTTTTTTCCTTCATGGACTTGGCAGGCTTCTTTTTTACATCCTTTTTCGTATCCATGTTCCTGCCCATGACCTCACCTCCATTTTCACCCTTCAGCGTGTCTTGAAGCCCATATTTTTACGGATTTCGAACTCACGTGCGGCGTTAAGTCTATACTCTTATCGAACCGGTTACAAGCAGGAACAAACATCCGAAAATTGCAAAAGAACCTGCACCTCACCTGCTCACGGCAACATAAAGGGCCACGCTCTTTATTTTCAAACGAAGCACCGAAAAACCGTCCTCTGGAGACAGTGTCGGTCCATACGGCAACAACACTGCCTCTTTTTCCGCCTGGTTCCTGTTCCAATGCGCCCGGTCTATTCGGGGAACGTCAATACGACTTCCTCCCCGCTGCCGTCGCGGTCGAGCTTCATTTCCAGTTCTATGCTGCTGTCGCGAATGCCGATCACAACCGGCATCCGCCCCTTATTTTCTTCGATGTGGGTAATGTCCCTCACCACATCGAACACTTTTCGTCCGATGGACGACGGTGGCCTGGGCAGTTCGGATTTCCTGTACTTTGCGGTCACCGAAATAGCCCCTTTCTCATCCACGCGCAGAGAAATCTTTTCAGCGTTCCTGTCGATTCCATGCAAAATGGCCAAAGCAAGCCACTTCAACGCGCCTTCCTCGGAATCCTTCTCCCTGACCAGTCCGGCCATTTCACCGAGCAAGTCCGTATCGGCGAAGCAATCGGCCTGTTCTTGCACCTTGGCATGCAGCGATCTTTTATCGAGCATTGCAGGTCCCCTCCTTTTGACAGATCGAAACCCAAAGCGGCAACGGGCCGCAATCCCGAAGCACATCCGCCCTGGTCGGCGCTCGGACGTAGCCGAGCCTGCAGGGTGCGGGCGGCAGAAACCTCTTTCCTCTAAGAACCGTTCTCCGCTGCCCGTCTTCCCCTAAAGTAATTATTTCCGACCTTAAATCCAGTCAGGAGGTTTGAATTTTGCGAAAATCCGCCATGCGGTTAAAGAAAGCGCGGGTGCGTGTCAGCAGGGCAAGCCGGTTTCGCCTTACCGACTCGTCACTGTCCATGACCAGCACCGAATCGAAAAAGGAATCGATCATCGGCTTGAGTTGAGCCATGGCCTCGAGGGCCCCGGCGAAATCCGACCGGGCGAGCATGGCGCCGGCCGCCTCTTCAGCCTTTATCAATTCATTGAAGAGGACCCCTTCGGCGGGGGAGTTGAAAAGAGAAACGTCAACCGGAGCAGTCTCCGGCGCCTTGATGATGTTGGCCACCCGTTTGAAAGCTGCAGCCAGGGCGGCAAAATCGGGCCTTAAGGTAAAGCGGGCGAGCGCTTTGGTCTTCTCGACGGATTCGAGCAGATCGTCTATACCCGAGGCAAGCGCCGCGTCAATCACGTCCGGGCTGAACCCCTCGCCGGAAGACGCCAGGTAATGGTGAAGACGGCCCTCAAAAAAGGCCGCTATATTCTGCTTCACGTTCTCCGCCGGCTGAGTGAGTTTGTGGGAAAGCAGTTTGAGCGCCCTGTCCAAAAGGTCGCCCAGCGAAATCCGAAGCGGCGTTTCAAGAACGATTCGGATTATTCCAAGCGTCTGGCGCCTCAGGGCAAACGGATCGGTCGTTCCGGTGGGAAGCAGCCCCACCCCGAAGCACGCCGCAATGGTGTCGATCTTGTCGGCGATGCTTAAAAGAGCGCCCTCGATCCGTTGGGGAACAGGCCCCCCCGAACGGTTGGGCAGATAGTGTTCGTAAATCGCCTCACACACGGCTTCCCGTTCACCCTGAAGCCGCGCATAGGTCTTGCCCATTATACCCTGCAGTTCGGGAAATTCGCCCACTACCCCCGACACGAGATCTGCCTTGCAAAGCTTGGCGGCCCGCCGGACTTCGGCCATACGGTCCCCGGCGACTCGTTCGGCCAGCATGAGGGCCAGTTCGCTGAAACGCTCCATCTTCTCGAAGCTCGTTCCAATCTTTGAATGGAAAACCACCCCTTTGAGATGTTCAACCCTGTCGTCAAGGCGCACCTTTTGATCTTCCCCGTAGTAAAAACGGGCATCCTCGAGCCTGGCCCTTACAACCCGGGCGTTGCCCGCCGCAACCACGGAGAAGTCCCGGGGAACGATGTTCGCGATGGTTACAAAATAGGGAAGAAGAGCGCCCGCGCCGTCGGTAACGGCAAAGTAGCGCTGGTGCTTCTTTATAACGGTAATCAACAATTCGGGCGGCAGTTCCAGGTACTTGTCCTCGAAACGCCCGACAAGCGGCTGAGGGAATTCGACCAGTTGGGTCACTTCATCCAGAAGTTCGTCATCGGCCAGAATCTTTCCACCAACCTCCGCCGCCGCCTTATCCGCCCCTTGACGGATAAGTTCGCGTCTTTCGGCTATGTCCAGAATGACGTAGTTTTTCCTGAGATTGTCCCGATGGCTCTCGAAGTCTTTTACCTCGATCCACACCGGACTCATGAACCTGTGCCCCATGGACTTTTTCCCGCTTCTCACCAGGGCATACGAGCACTCCAGCACTTCGTTTCCAAGCATCGCCGCGATCCACTGGACCGGCCTTGCAAATGTCACGCTATAGGACGACCAGTGCATCGATTTGGGAAAAGGAATCCTGGCGATAAAATCCGGGAGCGCTCTTTCGATGATTTCGCGGGCTGCAAGACCGGCCTCCTCCTTGGAAACGCACAAATACTCGCCTTTTGGCGTCAGTTTTATCCCAAGGTCCGCGACACCCACGCCCTGGCCTTTTGCAAAACCCTCGGCGGCCTTCGTGGGTTTGCCCTCGGCATCGTAAGCTGCGCTTTTCGGCGGTCCGACGATTTCGATGCTGACCGCCTGCTGGGCTTCGGCTACTCCGGGAATATTCAACACCAGCCTGCGAGGCGTTCCGGCGACCGAAGGCTCGCCGTGCGCTATGCGGTTTTCATCCAGGAACTTCGCCATCCACGCCGACATCCATTCCAGCGCCGGCTGGATATAGCCTGCCGGCATTTCTTCGGTCCCGATCTCTATGTATAGGGTCTGCGCCATCCATTCACCTTTTCTTAGGAAGCAGGAAGTGACCTCTCGCTGCCTGCTTCTTGCTGCCTGCTTCTATTCTTTCACCCACTTATTGAGGAGCGGGAAGCCCATCTTCTCGCGCTGGTCGTAATAGGCGTGCGCAACGTTGCGCGCCATGTTTCTCACCCTCGCGATATAATTGGTCCTTTCGGTAACGCTGATCGCCCCCCGGGCATCGAGCAGATTGAACACATGCGAGCATTTCAGCGTATAATCGTAGCTGGGCAGAACCAGTCCCCGCTCGTTCATGCGCAACGATTCGGCCTCGTACATGCCGAAGAGTTTGAGGAGCATGTCCACGTCAGCCTCTTCGAAGTTATAATGCGACCATTCGACCTCACCCCGGTGATGAACGTCGCCATAAGTGACATTGCCGCTCCAGATGAGGTCATAGACCGAGTTGACGCCCTGCAGGTACATCGCGATTCTCTCCAGGCCGTAAGTAAGCTCCAGGCTGACCGGGCTGAGGCTTATGCCGCCGACCTGTTGAAAATAGGTGAACTGCGTTATCTCCATCCCGTCGAGCCACACTTCCCAACCGAGGCCCGATGCCCCCAGGGTGGGGGATTCCCAGTCGTCTTCGACGAAACGGATATCGTGATCGAGAGGATCGACGCCAAAACTCTTGAGGCTTTCCAGGTATATGGCCTGGGAGTCGGACGGAGAAGGCTTGAGAATAACCTGGTATTGGTAATAATGCTGCAGCCTGTTCGGGTTCTCCCCGTACCTGCCGTCGGTTGGACGCCGGGACGGCTCAACATAGGCCACGTTATAAGGTTCCGGCCCCAGCACCCTCAGAAAGGTGGCGGGATTGAACGTACCCGCGCCGACCTCCAGATCGTACGGCTGCTGGACCAGGCATCCCCTGTCTGACCAGAACTTGTTAAGGGCAAGGATAAGTTCCTGGAATGTCATTTCTTCTCCAGATAAATCAAAAGCAAACCGTCATAAAATCCCCCACCCGTTTTAAAAAGGGCCAAACCCGCTCCACCCACGGGGGGAGGAGGGCTTGCGGATGGGCGCTAATCAGGTGGATTATCTATCAGGTCGATGCGCCTCTTGTGCCTGCCGCCTTCAAAAGACTCGCTCAGCCATTCGCGCACTACTTCCAGGGCCAGGTCGACGCCGATAAACCGGGCGCCGAGGCACAAAACATTGCTGTCATTGTGGCGGCGGCTCATACGCACCTCATAGGTCCCGCAGCCGTTCACCGCCCGCACCCCGCTTATGCGGTTGGCGGCAATGGACATGCCTATCCCGCTGCCGCACACCAGTATGCCCCGGTCCGCCTGTCCACTCGCCACCGCCTTTGCAACCCGAAAGGCATAGACAGGGTAATCGACCGAACCGGGACCGTCGGTTCCAACGTCCACGACCGTGACGTCCGCCTTCCTCAGAGCGGAGGCGACAAGATCTTTCAACTCAAAACCGGCGTGGTCCGCTCCAACGTAGACTTTCATAATCCCGCTCCAGCCCTTATCCACAGGATAAACAGCGATACAACCGTCCTCATTCTTTTTGAGTTCTTATTTGGACTATTTTTCATGCCAAATCAAGCTTTTCCGTGCGCATCGGAAAATTTTCAGCGCTTCGGGCACACGACCGCCTCCTTATGGAGGGCGCGCAAACAGGTTGTTTTCTACAGGGAGGTGTCAAAGGATCAGCGGGCGGGGCCTGAACTGTCCGGGTCATGGTCATCGGCTTCGTCCCGGCTTCTTCGGCGCTTCATGGCTACAACCCAGACGTAATATACGATAAGAAAGGGGAAAGTCGCATAGGCGCCCTCGAAGTTGCCCAGAAACAGGCATACCGTACCGTAAATTACGATAAGCCCGATAATCACGACCATGATTATCGAAAGGCCCTTTTTCATCTATACTCCATAAAAAGATAAAGCCCGCTTTTGGCGGGCTGAGAAAAACCCCTCGGGAGTCCGGTAAGACAGTGAGAGATTTTCGTTTGCAGCGCTAAAAGCCGAAAGGGTCTCAATCTGGCGTCATGCTGCAACCGCTTGAATAAATAAACTAAAACGCAGAAACAGTCAAGGCCGATTCCAAATATCGGAGCTTTCCTTAAAGCGTGATCAGACCCGGATTATAAACTTGTCTTTTCTTGGGGCTGCTTTCGGGAGTTCTCCTGCGGGGTAGCCCAGAATGCAGGAACCCACTCCCACGAAATCTCCGGTGATCCCCCACTTCCTCATTAAATCCTTGCCTTCCTCGGTTTCAAACATCTGTTTTTCACGGTGGACCCAGCACGACCCGATGCCCAGGGATGCCGCCGCATTGAACATATTGCCAAGCGCCAGGGTTCCATCCTCGACAGGAGTGACTTTACTCTTGTCTGCAAAAACCAAAACCACGGTAGGCGCATTGTAATAGGGATCGATATCCTTTCCCAACACGGCTGCGTTCATGGCTGAGAGCTTTTTTAACGTTTCTTTATCCTGGACCGCCACAAAAAGAGCCGACTGCTGGTTCGCACCGCTGGGCGCATACATTCCGGCCTCGAGGATAGCTTGCAGCTCCTGCTCCTTGATCTGCTCAGGCTTGAATTTGCGCACGCTCCTTCTTCCCAGTAGAGTCTTTATTGTTTCGTTCATGTCACTCCCTCCCCTTTGGGTGATGAGAAATTCCTTTTTGACGATTCTGGTAGTATCTGCTCCGGGCGCTGTCAATGGACAAAATGCATCTAAACGGATCTGCGAGCTATTTGCTCCGGCGGTTCAGCCGAAGCTCTCATGGGATGCCTTGCGAAAAGGACAATTGCGTTCTGCTCGCAAGACTGCTAAAATTACACAAGATGTATATCTTCATGTTCATCAAGACGTGGAAACCCCGCCTCGTTTTTGGGCTGCTTTTCAGAATTTTTGCCGCCGACTTTTCATTCGGATGGAATAATGTGTGAAGAGAAAAGAAAATTCAAGAGGTTCAAGGTAAAAGAAGGGGCATTTGCAGCTTTCATTAAGCCTGATGAGCTGATAAAGATGGGTCGGATTCAAAATGTGGGCATGGGAGGGCTTTGTCTGCGCTATCTGTCGATGGACGCGGATGACGAGGACCGCAACGAGATAAAGATATTCGGCTGCGATGGGCGCTTCATTCACCTGGATAGAGTCGGATGCAGGGTTGTCTATGACTACGAGATCCCTGAAGGTTCCTGGGAGCAGGTCAGCACCAGGTGCTGCGGAGTTGAGTTTGAAAACCTCTCGGTCAAACTCAAGGTCATGTTGGAAGATTTCATCGACTGTTTTGGTGTCGAGTCAAACGGGCAGGAGGATTAAAAAGCGTGATGCCCTGGTCTGCCGTTCATCGTGAGCCGTTCCAGCCTCTTATCTCTCTGCTTCTCTTCTTTTCTTCGATCGTTCCCATTTTTATCCGAGGCCGCCCGCTGTCTTCTCGGCGTTCGCACCAAACGGCGCCGGTTCTTGACATCAGGTTCATCATAGCTATCTGTAGGCTGAACACGATTTATACGATCGACATACGGTGAATAGGCGTCAATCTTACCTTCGGGGCACCATTAAACCACCAAAAGGGCACGCCGGTCACCCCTCTTTTCCAAAGGAGGGCGGGGGATTTTGAAAACCTTTCAAAGCGGGTTTTTGCCTATGAATTATTCTTTGAATCTGCAAGCCGACTTTTTCGAATCGGAATATCTCAAATGGAAATCGAACCCGGAGAGCGTAAACCGCGAGTGGCGGATTTTTTTCGAGGGCTTCGATCTCGCAGCCCGTTCCGGAAAGGCGGGCCCGGGCCTGTTCGACAGAAACGAAATCTTGAGGCAATGCGGCGTGAATGAACTCATTTATCGCCACCGTGACCTGGGCCACATTTTAACTTGCCTGGACCCATTGGGCAGGTGCGAAGACGAACATGCGCTCCTTGCAATTTCCGGTTTCGGGCTCTCGGAACAAGACCTCGACAGCCCCTTCTACGCCCCTTCCACGCTGTTCGGCCAGGATACCCCGCTCAGGCAGATCGTTGCGGCGCTCAGGGAAACATACTGCAGATCGCTCGGCGTCGAATACATGCACCTTCAGGACCCGAGTGAACGTTACTGGCTCCAGGAGCGAATGGAGCCCATTCGAAACCGTCCCCGTTTTAACAGGGACGAGCAACTTGAAATTCTCACCAAACTCTGCCAGGCCACTCTTTTCGAACATTTCCTCCACACGCGCTACATCGGCCAGAAACGCTTCTCATTGGAAGGGGCCGAAGTCATCATTCCGATGCTTCACTTCCTGCTGAGGTATGCGAGCCAGGCGGGATGCCGCGAAATTCTTATGGGAATGGCGCACCGGGGGCGTCTTAACATACAGGTGAACGTTCTTGGCAAGCTTTACGAGCATCTTTTCTGCGAATTCGAGGAGCATTACGACCCGCACTCTATTTTCGGCTCGGGGGACGTAAAGTACCACAGGGGATATATGGTCGACGACCTCGACGTCGGACAAGACCGGCGGATCAGCGTGTTGATTCCGAGCAATCCGAGCCACCTGGAGGCGGTCGATCCCGTGATCGAAGGGCTGGCGCACGCCAGGCAGGAAAAGCTGGCAGAGCAGGGGCGCAGGCAGGTGCTTCCCGTTTTGATCCATGGAGACGCGGCTTTCGCTGGCCAGGGAGTGGTGGCCGAAACCCTGAACCTCTCACAACTCGAAGGCTATTCCAATGGAGGGACCCTCCACCTTGTGATAAACAACCAGATAGGGTTCACCACCCTTCCCGAACACGCCCGCTCGACCCGCTATGCCACGGACATAGCCAAGATGCTGATGGTGCCGATCTTTCACGTGCACGGTGAAGACCCCGAAGCCGCCATCTACGCCGTGAAACTGGGCCTGGATTACCGCAACGAGTTCGCAAAGGACGTGGTAATAGATCTGGTTTGCTTCAGACGCTACGGGCACAATGAAGGAGACGAACCTTACTACACCCAGCCTCAAATGTATGCCAGGATCAAGGACCGCCCTCCGCTATACAAGATATATTTCAATTCCCTGAAAGAATCCGCTATCGCTTCGCAGGAGGACCTCGACCGGTTTACCACGGGCACAAACGAATGCATGGAACTTGCCTATCAAAAGGTGCACGACAAGCTCTGCGAAATGCCCGAAGAAAAATATTACGACGTCTGGCGGGCAATGAGCGGAAAATATTCCCATGAGGCGGTCGAAACAGGCGTCGGGAGCGAACAGCTCCTGGAACTTGCAAGGAAACTCAATTCCTTTCCGCAAGGCTTTGCAGTTCACCCCCGCCTGCAGCGCATTCTGGAAAGAAGGCTTCGAAGCATCGAAAACGGAACCGACATAGATTGGGCGAACGCCGAGGCCCTCGCCTTCGCCTCGCTTGTCACGGAAGGCACTCCGGTTCGCCTCAGCGGACAGGACAGCGGCAGGGGTACATTCAGCCAGAGACACAGCGTCCTTTTCGACGTCAATACCGAAGAGCGCTATACCCCGCTAAACAACCTCTCCACCGGTCAGGCCCAATTCATGGTCTACGACAGCGCGCTTTCGGAAGAAGCCGTGCTGGCCTTCGAATACGGCTATTCGCTTACGACCCCCGAAACCCTCACAATCTGGGAGGCCCAGTTCGGCGATTTCGCCAACAACGCCCAGCCGGTTTTCGATCAGTTCATTTCGAGCGCCGAGGCCAAATGGCGCCGGCCAAGCGGCCTGACGATCCTTCTGCCCCACGGACTCGAGGGACAGGGGCCGGAGCATTCGAGCGCTCGTTTCGAGAGGTGCCTGCAGCTTTGCGCCGAGGACAACTTGCAGGTTTGCTATCCGAGCACGCCCTCGCAGTATTTCCATCTTCTGCGCAGGCAGATGCGCAGAAATTTTCGAAAACCCCTGATCGTTCTGACTCCCAAAAGCCTGCTGAGGCTTCCCGCGGCAGTCTCGACGCTCCGTGAGCTCTCTTCGGGCCGGTTCCGGGAAATAATCGACGACCCCGGTTTTGAAAAAGCGCAGAAAATATATTTTTGCAGCGGGAAAATTTATTACGAACTGGTCGAAAGGCGGAAGGCCGCCGCAGTCACCGACACGGCAATCCTTCGGGTCGAACAGTTCTACCCGTTTCCGGAAGCTTCTCTTTTGAGCGTCCTTGCCCAATACCCTTCCGCCTCCACGTTCTACTGGGTCCAGGAAGAGCCTCAAAACATGGGCGCATGGAATTTCATTCTATCCAGGCTGAAGACACTGACGGGCAAAGACCCTGCTTATATTGGAAGAGCGCCGGCGGCGACTCCTGCCCCCGGCTATCTTGCAACGTACAGGCAAGAGCAGGACGTGCTGATGGAAAAGGCCTTCGGATCACCGTGACAGGAGACACCATGACGGAACTAAAAATCCCCGAAGTTGGCGAATCGGTCCAGGAAGCGCTCCTCGCGCAGTGGCTAAAGCGGGATGGAGAATCGGTACGCAAAGACGATGTTCTGTTCGTTATCGAAACGGACAAGGTCACCCTCGAAATCTCGGCCCCCGTGGACGGCGTATTGAAAATCCTTGTCCCCGAGGGAGTGACGGTAAAGGTAGGGACGGTCGTCGGCCACCTCGAAAAGGCTGCCGCGAAAGCACCCGAGATGCCTGAAAGAGCCGAAGTGGGACCTGAAGAGGCCGCTCGTCCGGAACCACCCAAACCCGTCCCTGCGGAGCAGCCGCCCGCCGAAGCCGTCTCAGGGCCTGCAAAGGCTGAAGAAACCGCTGCTTCTACGGGTGTGCAGGTTTCGCCCAAGCCCGTGATTTCGCCGGCGATCCGCGCCCTGGCGGAGCAAAAAGGGGTCGATCTTTCCGCCGTCGCCCCGACCGGTCCGGGGGGAAGAATCACCGAGGGAGACGTCCTTCTCTATCTCGAAGGGCGCGCCCCGGCAAAACCGGAGGCGGCCCCGGCCGCCGAACGGGGGTACGCGCCGGCCGCAGCCGAAAAGCGACCTTCCCCTGCCGGCCCGGAGGAAACCTTCCGAAAGCCGATGTCCCCGATTCGACAGCGCATAGCCGCAAGGCTCCTCGAAGCCCGTCAGAATACCGCCATGCTCACCACGTTCAATGAAATCGACATGAGCCGGGTGCAGGCGCTAAGGAAAAGCTTCGGGGAAGCTTTCCATAAAAAATATGGGGTCAGACTCGGGCTCATGTCTTTTTTCGTAAAGGCGACCGTCGCCGCGCTCAAGGAAATGCCCGTGGTCAACGCTTTCATCGAGGGAAATGAAATCGTCTACCACAACTACCATCACATAGGAATGGCCATAGGCGCCGAGCGCGGGCTGGTCGTGCCGGTGATAAGAAATGCCCACACGCTGAGCTTTGCGGCCATCGAGCAGGCTATCTCCGATTTCGCGCAAAAGGTGCGGGAAAACAAGCTCGATATCTCCGATCTCGAAGGAGGCACATTCACGATAACCAACGGAGGGGTCTTCGGCTCGCTTCTGAGCACCCCGATTTTGAACCCTCCCCAGAGCGCCATTCTGGGCCTGCACAAAATAGAGGACCGCCCCGTCGCGGCTGCCGGGCAGATTGTCATCCGGCCCATGATGTACGTGGCGCTCAGCTACGATCACCGGATAATCGACGGCAGGGAGGCGGTCACCTTCCTGCGAAGGATCAAGGACTTCGTCGAAAACCCTGAGCGGATCATGATGGAGATATAGAAATATGCCTGAACAGTACGATTTGATCGTGATCGGCGCAGGGCCCGGCGGATACGTCGCTGCCATCCGGGCCGCGGAACTGGGAATGAAGACGGCCTGCGTGGAAAAGGATGCGCACCCCGGAGGGGTCTGCCTCAACGTGGGCTGCATTCCCAGCAAGGCGCTCCTCGAATCGACGGAAAACTATCATATCGCAAAAAACCGGCTGGGCGAACACGGCATCCGCGTGGAGGGGGTTTCGATCGACCTGGCTGCCCTTATGGAGAGAAAGCAAACAATAGTCGCCGCCCTTGTTGAAAACGTCCGCAAGCTTATGGAAAGAAGCGGCGTCCGGCTCATCCGGGGCTCAGCGCGCCTGAAATCCGCCCGGGAAGTGGAAGTGAGCGCCCCGGATAGCGGCCTTTCGTCATACAGCGCCAAAGCGGTGTTACTGGCTACCGGAAGCGAACCGGTCGAACTGCCTTTCCTGCCCTTCGACGACAGGCTGGTTGTAAATTCGACCGGGGCGCTGGAATTCGAATCGGTTCCCGAGCGGTTGGGGATCGTGGGAGGAAGCTTTATCGGCCTTGAACTGGGGTCGGTCTGGGCGCGCATGGGTTCCCGGGTCACCGTGATCGAACTTCTGCCGCGCATAGCCTTTACCCTTGACGGGCAGGTCGGGCGGCTTCTCGAACGACTGCTCGCCAGGCAGGGGATCGATTTTCGCGTAAAGACAAAGGTCGTGCGCGCCGAAAAAAGCACCCGGAACGTCAGACTTTTCCTCGATACGGGCGAGGGCCGGCAGGAGGAAGCCGTATTTGACAAGGTGCTCGTCGCGGTCGGCAGGAAGCCCCTTGTGCGCGGTCTTGGCCTCGATGAGCTCGGAATCAGGCTGGGTCCCGGCGGCTTTGTCATGGTAGACGAGGATTACCGGACAAATGTTCCGGGAGTCTATGCCATAGGAGATCTTATACCCGGCCCCATGCTCGCCCACAAGGCATCGGCTGAAGGCGTGGCCGCGGTCGAAAGACTGGCGGGACTTTCAAGCGAAGTCGACTACGATTCCATTCCCGCCGTGCTCTATACTTCGCCTGAAGCGGCCTCGGTCGGGAAAAGCGAGCAGGAGTTAAAGGAGCTGGGCGTCGATTACAAGTTGGCGGTTTATCCTTTTACCGGGACCGGACGGGCGCAATGCCAGGGCGAGACGGCAGGATTTGTCAAGATTCTTGCAAGCGCGCGCTCCGGGCGCGTCCTTGGCGTACATATCATCGGTCCGCACGCCTCCGAGCTGATCGGCGAATGCGTCGTTGCGGTCCGGTCTCACTTGAGCGCCCGGGAGCTCAGCCGAACCGTTCACGCGCACCCCACGCTCTCCGAGGCGGTGCACGAAAGCGCGGCGATGCTTGCACGGCAAATGTGAAATCGCCTGTATACTTCCAGTATCAATCGGGTTCAAGAGGAACCAAATCCGATGGGTTTCGCTCCACCGTTAAATCCCGCTGGAGTGTCGGCCCTGAACTGGGGTGTAGATATGCAAGCAAAAGGCGAATATGACACTGGCAAGCTCCGAAGCTTTGGTGTTGGGATTCGCTAGGTCCCGCCCCGGCCTTCCGTACTCCGAGCACGTCACCCCGGCAGGCTTTAAGCCGGGGTCCAGCCGGGTAGTTGGGGTGAGCGCAGCGAACCCCCAACATTTTCCACAGATTGCCACCCGACGCGATACCGACGCGCCCACACATCAGGAGTTGCCAATCCCCTCACGGTCAATCCGGCTGGGCGAGTGCTGACGGCGCCCGTGGGCAATATGGATTCACCTTTGCCGTATTCAAACATCCAACGTTACATCGTGACTGGAATGCTGGTTTTGAATTGGAATTGGGATGATGATGTGCAAATCCAAGGCGAATAAGGCCTCGGCGGGATGCGAAGCCCGGGTGTCGGGGTTCGCCCTCGCTCACCCCAACCTACCGCACTGATGCCGATGGCCGCCGACCCGCCCCGTTATCCGATCTCCGCTTAAACGCTTATCCCACTAAGCCATTCTTCCAATTTCACGGGAAGATTCGGGGAGTAGAACAGCTTTCGGAAATGATAGCCGTATATCGCCATGGTGACTATTTCGCCAAAGGCGTCATTATAACCGGAGAAAGCTTCTCTCAAAAGTTTCCAGTAATAGTTCCTGGATTTGTTATCGACAATCCCCAGGTACCAAAGCGAGCGGACGAAGGCCATCACGTCATGGTTCTGGAGGTAGGTCTTGGCCTTGGGGCGATAGGTGCGAAGAAACGCAAGCACCCGGTTATAATACATCTCCGGAGAATATACGCTGTTCATCACCCACCGGTAGCCCTCGATTATCTTCGTGCGATCCATCTTGGTGACAAAATTAAGAGAGCCGTGCACGTCCGTGTTGTCGCCCGAAGAGTTGAAGAGCATTCGTCCCTCTTCTTCCAGGCGAGAATAAAGCCGGGTGCCGGGGATGGCGGTGAGCAAGCCTATCATGGCGGTTACGATCCCGTTTTTCTGGATGAAATTCACCTGCCTCTCGAAAACGTCCGGCGGGTCGTTGTCAAAACCGATTATGAAACCGCCCATGACGGCCAGGCCGCTCCCCTGGATCGCAGCCACGGATTCCGAGAGGCTGCGCTTCAGATTCTGCGATTTGCCGCATTCCCTGAGAGCGTCCTCGACCGGCGTCTCGAGGCCAAGAAAGACTTTATTGAAGCCTGCCTGCACCATCAGGTTCATCAATTCCGGATCTTCGGCCAGGTTCACCGAAGCTTCCGTAAAGAAGTTCAGCCGGTACCGCCTGGTTTTCTGCCAGAAAATGATGGCCCGAAGAAGCCCTTTGACCTTCTCCTTATTGCCGATGAAGTTGTCATCGACGATGAAGACCGATCCTCGCCAGCCGCGGGCGTAGAGCGACTCGAGTTCGGCCAGCACCTGTTCGTTGCTTTTGAGCCTGGGCACGCGTCCGTTCATCACGATCACATCGCAGAATTCACAGTTGAACGGACATCCCCTGGAATACTGAACGGACATGGTCGCATAGTCGTTCATATTTATGAGGTCCCACTGGGGTATGGGCACAGCGTCGAGATCGGGAAACCCCGAGGCGCGGTAAGACCTCTCTATGCGACCCTCCTCGATGTCTCTGGCCAGCAGGGGGATAACGGCCTCGGCTTCCCCGAAAATCAGGCTGTCGAAATCGGTGAAGCCCTCCGGATAGGCCCTGAAAAGAGGCCCGCCTCCTACTACCCTGACGCCGAGCCGGCGGCAACGATCCGCTACCTGCCGGGCGGAATTTTTCTGGGCAATCATGGCGCTGATGAATACGTAGTCCGCCCACAGCAGGTCTTCATCCCGCAGCTGCCTCACGTTTAGATCGACCAGCCTTTTTTCCCAGAGCGCCGGCAGCATCGCGGCTACCGTCAAGGCCCCCAGCGGCGGGAAAGCCGCCTTTTTGCGCACCAGTCTCAGGGCGTGTTTAAAACTCCAAAAGGTCTCGGAAACCTGCGGATACACAAATAGAATCTTCATTGGGCACCTTTATGGCATGTGGGAATTGCAGTCGAATTTGCCCGGAGAGTGTAAAGCCTTAAATCTCCAGGGTCAATGGAATATCTTCCGTACTCACACATTATGTCCCAAGATTTTTGTTTTCTTGTGGACAACACGTCACATTTTGGTTACTTGCCTAAAGAATCTCATGTGCATAAAACTCATATCGCCACGGAGGATTTAGAGCTGATGGCTCTTGTTGTGCAAAAATACGGCGGGACTTCGGTCGCAAACGCCGAAAGGATCAATGCTGTGGCCCAGCGGGTGCTGGCCAGAAAAAAAGCGGGCGACCAACTCGTCGTGGTCCTTTCCGCCCGCGCCGGTGAAACCGACCGGCTGATCAAGCTGGGACAAGAGATCTGCTCTTGTCCGGACCCCCGCGAGATGGACGTTCTCCTCTCTACCGGCGAGCAAACGACTATAGCTCTGTTTTGCATCGCCGTGAAGTCGATGGGGGCCGAAGCCGTATCCATGACCGGTTACCAGGCAGGGATCATGACCGACGGTCGATTCGGCCAGGCGCGCATAAACTGGATACAGACCCAGCCAATGCTCGATCATCTGCAGGCGGGTAAAATCGTGGTTGTGGCCGGGTTCCAGGGATATGACGACGAAGGCAACATTACAACGCTTGGGCGCGGAGGCTCCGATACCTCGGCGGTAGCTCTTGCCGCGGCGCTTCAGGCGAGCGTATGCGAGATCTACACCGACGTCGAAGGGGTGTTCACCGCAGACCCCAATATATGCGCCAAGGCGCGCAAGCTTGACAGAATAAGCTACGAAGAGATGCTGGAGATGGCGAGCATGGGCGCAAAAGTCCTTCACCTGCGTTCGGTCGAATTCGGCATCAAGTACAATGTGCCCATAATGGTGCTTTCCTCGTTCACAGACGCCCCGGGCACCCTTGTCTCACGGGAGGATGAAATCATGGAAAAGGTGGTGGTTTCCGGAATCACCTACAATAAGAACGAATGCCGGGTTACGATCACCAACATTCCCGACCAGCCGGGAATAGCCGCGAAAGTCTTCCGGCCCATCTCGGCCGCAAACATAAACGTTGACCTGATTGTCCAGGGCGCAAGCGGCGTCCCCGGCAGGGCGCATATCTCATTTACCGTTCCCAGGGGCTCCTACGATGAGACGATCCGCATCCTCGAGTCCATCGCCCCGGAGTTTGGCGACTGCCAGGTGGTGGGCGACCCCGGCATAGCCAAGGTTTCCATCATCGGAGTAGGGATGAGGAGCCATAGCGGAGTGGCGACCAAGATGTTCCAAACGCTGGCCGCAGAAAACATCAATATCAAGATGATCGCCACTTCTGAAATAAAGGTCTCCTGCATAATCGACGAAAAATACACCGAACTGGCGGTAAGGGTCCTTCACGACGCTTTCGAACTGGACAAAAAACCGGTTAATAGTGAATAGTTGTGAAACAATTAGCGGCAAACTGCTCAACCTTCAATCGGAAAGATACAGTCATGCAGGTTAAGATCTACGACACTACGCTCCGGGACGGCACGCAGGCTGAGGATTTCAGCTTTTCAGTGGAAGACAAGGTCCGTATAGCCCTGAAGCTCGATGACATCGGTATTCATTACATCGAGGGGGGCTGGCCGGGATCGAACCCGAAGGACGCCGGCTTTTTCCGGGAAATCGGAAATTATCAGCTGAAGCAGGCCAGGATTGCCGCTTTTGGATCGACCTACCATCCCAGTTCCACCGCTTCCTCCGACCTTAACCTCAAGGCGCTGCTCGAAGCCAATACCGAACTGGTGACCATATTCGGCAAAAGCTGGACGGTGCACGTAAAGGATGCGCTCCATACGACCCCGGAACGCAATCTCCAGCTCATCTCCGAAAGCATCGCCTTTCTCAGGCAGCAGGGAAAAACCGTCTTCTACGACGCCGAGCATTTTTTCGACGGATTCCGGGACGACCCGGAATATGCCCTTGCCACCGTCGGAAGGGCGTTAGACGCGGGCGCCGAGTGCGTCATTCTCTGCGATACGAACGGCGGGTGCCTCCCGAGCTATATCCAGAGCACGATAAAAACGGTCAAGGAAAATTTCCCCGGCATCCAGTTCGGAATCCACGCGCACAATGACTCCGACCTTGCGGTTGCCAACTCTCTTACCGCCGTCGAGATGGGCGCGGTCCAGGTCCAGGGAACGATAAACGGCATGGGCGAAAGGTGCGGCAACGCCGACTTGTGTTCCATCATGGCCAATCTCTGCCTCAAAATGGGATACGCTTGCCTTACCGACGAGAACCTCAAAAAACTGAGACAGGTAAGCCGGTTCATATTGGAACTCGCAAACGTCACGCCCAACCGCTATCGGCCGTTTGTGGGCCAAAGCGCCTTCACACACAAGGGGGGCGTGCACATCAGCGCCGTAGCCAAGAACCCCAAGACATACGAGCATATCGAACCCGCCCTGGTAGGCAACACTCGACGGTTCCTCGTATCCGACCTTTCCGGGCGCGCCACGATTAAGCAAAAAGCCGAAGAATTCGGCCTTGAGCTCTCCAAAAGCGATCCCGTGGCCATGCAGGTGCTCGAAGAAATAAAGGAACTCGAAAACCAGGGCTTCCAGTTCGAAGCGGCGGAGGCAAGCTTCGAGCTCCTTCTCAACAAGGCGATGGGCAAGAGCAAGAAATATTTCGAGCTTGTCGGCTTCCGCGTGATCGATCAGAAGCAGAGCGAAAACAAAGAGCCGGTGGCCGAGGCGACCATCCAGATCCGCGTCGGAGGGCAGCTCGAACACACCGCCGCCCTGGGGAAAGGCCCTGTCAACGCGCTGGACAAGGCGCTAAGGAAGTCGCTCGAAAAATTCTATCCCGAGCTCAAAGACGTCGAACTAAACGACTACAAGGTGCGCGTGCTGCCCTACCAGCCCGGCACGGGCGCCAAGGTGCGAGTCCTGATCGAATCGACCGACGGCCACGATCTCTGGAGTACGGTCGGCGTCTCCCACGACATTATCGAAGCAAGCTGGCAGGCGCTGGCCGACAGCTACAACTTCAAGATGTACAAGGCGGAAAAGGCGGCCGCTGCAAAAAATCCGTGAGCGCCTGAGGCTCCAGTCACATTGGAGTGCGGGAGGGCTTGAAATCGTGAGATAAGAAACGGCTATACTTTATTCGCCGCAACGAGCCGGGCGAAATACTCGAAGGAACGGTCGTAAGTCCTCTCGGCATCGGGGGAAAAACAGCACCCGGGAAGTTCCCTGCTTTTCAGGTGATATTGGATGCATTCGCAACAAAGACCGTTCCTCGGGCATCCTGCATAGGTACACGTGCATTTGGCGCTGTTTTGCTCTTTCTTGCATTCCATATCATTCATCCTCATCGCTTTTATTCGAGCGCTTTCCGCAGTCGATTCCGTATTTCTTGATCTTGTAGTGGATGGCCCTGCGGCTTATCCCGAGAAGCTGAGCGGCCTCCTTCTGCACGAAGCCGGCCTGCTGCAGGGCGCGCAAAATCGCATTGCGCTCGCTTTCCTCTAGAGACAGCGCCGAAGTATCGCCTGCCGCCGGCGCCTGAGATTTCTGCGGCTCCTCGGGAAGCCCGGAGAGGCACAGGTCGCTTTTGCGCAGCACGCCGTCGCGACACAAAACAACACCACCTTCCAGGGCGTTTTTGAGTTCCCTCACGTTCCCCGGCCAGGGATATTCGCAGAGCCATTTGACCGTTTCGGCCGGCAGCTTCACCAGAGGTAAGTCTTGATTTTTACAAAAGTTTTCCACAAAATACTGCGCAAGGCCGGGAATATCCTCGCGCCGTTCCCGCAGAGGCGGAATCTTCAAAGTCACCACGCGAAGCCTGTAATAGAGGTCCTCACGAAAATTCCCCGAAACGACTTCCTCGCGCAGATCGACGTTTGTCGCCGAAATAACCCTGCAGTTCACGGGGATCTCCTTGAGATCTCCGATCTTCCTGATCTTCTTATCCTCCAGGAACCGGAGCAGCCTCACCTGCATGTCGTGGGAAATATTGCCGATCTCGTCGAGAAAAAGGGTGCCCTTGTCTGCCGCCTCGATCAATCCCTTCTTGTCCTTGATAGCGTGTGTAAATGCCCCGCGAACATGGCCGAAAAGTTCGCTTTCCAGCAGCCCGCTGGGCGTAGAGCCGCAGTCGACGACGACGAAGGGCTGCTCGCGCCGCGGTCCCCTCTGGTGGAGCAGATGGGCTATCCTCTCCTTGCCCACCCCGCTTTCGCCAAGGATAAGCACGTTAACGTCACTCCTGGCGATGCGGTCGACCAACTCGTACAGTTCGCGCATGGCCGGGCTTTTCACTCCCCCGAACACCTCGCTTAGCGACGGGAGCGAATCGAGCGCCTGCTTGGGCGCGCCTTTTTTTAGCACCTCCTGGACTTTCGCGACCAGCTCACGGCCATTAAACGGTTTTGTCAGGTATTCGACCGCCCCGGCTTTCATGGCCTTGACCGCATCGGGAATGGTCCCATAGGCGGTAAGAAACATAACGAGCAGTCCCGGATAGATCTGCTGGGCGGCGGTAAACAGGTCCATGCCTCCCAGGCCGGGCATCTTCACGTCGGTAATCATCAGATCCACCGGCCCGCTTTTTAGAAGCCGCAAGGCCTCCTCGCCTCCCGCGGCAGTAAGGACCCGATAGTCGAACGACGAGAGTCTGGCCTCCAAGACGGCCAGGATACTCCGATCATCATCCACTACTAGAACTGTTGGTTTGACGGGTGCGCTCATCCGGACATGCAGGAAATCACTGCGTCATTTCCTGTTTCTTCTCCTCGTATTTGCGATGTATTGCGTTAAGGGATTTAATATCGTGGCGCAACTTCTGGATTTCGCGTTCGGCAAGATCGAGCTTCGCCCGAAGGGCCTCGACCACCTTTTCCTTCATAATAACGATCCTCGGGGAATTGTCATTTTTGGCTTTTTGACCCAGCGGGCCTCCGGCGCCTTTCTTAATGGCCGCCTGGAGCCTCAGGAGGAAAGGAGTGATCATTCTCGGATCCTCCATGCCTTTCGATGACTTGGCCTCCTCGGCCCATTTTTCCCATGTCGCGACCGCACTGTTGTATGAGTCTTCGCTATCGGCAAGGACCAGCTTGGTCGCTGCAAGCCCGTAGAGGGCCTCTTGTCTGATATCGGAGTTCTTCGCCAGCTCGCTCAGCATCGCGAACTCGTTTTGCGCCTTTTCCAAATCGCCCGAGTCGAAGGCCTTCTGCGCCTTATGCAGGAACTCCAGCTCGACACTGCGCCGAATGGACTGCGCCGTGGTCTGGTTGGTTTCTGTGGCTGCGGACAGTGAGGGCGAGGCGGCAATCAACAGCAATATTACAGGCACAAGGACGAGGAATTTGCATTTCGTCGTAAAACCCATCTTCAATCTTTCCCATACAAAGGCAGCGTGAAGCTGAAAGTGCTGCCTTCCCCAAGTTTGCTTCGAAGGCCGATTTCGCCACCGTGCGCCTCAACGATATACTTGGAAATACTCAGCCCCAGGCCAACCCCGTCAAATTCTTCCCGGACCCCGGATGCTCTGAAGTACTTGTTGAAAACCAGGGCCTGCTCGGAATCGGCAATCCCGGGGCCCTTGTCGGTAACGGAAAATACCAGACGAGGCGTCTTCTCCCACTCCTCTTGCCTGACCGAGACAAGAATGTCACTCCCGCCGGGCGAAAACTTTATAGCATTTCCGAGCAAATTGAGCAAAACTTGCTGTAAATTATCCGGATCGCAGTAAAATTCCGATATTCCCCCGGTAACTTCCGAGTGTATCGCTATGCCCTTCGCCTCCGCAGCGGGAACCAATCGAGATATGGCGCCCTCAACGAATTCATCGAGGTCGATCGCCCTCGGATGGAGTTCAACCGCTCCGGCCTCAAGCCGCGATATCTGCATGAGATGGTTGAGCAGCGTCGTAATGCGCTCCAGCTCACGGCTCGCTATGAGCAGAAAACGCCTCTGTTTTTCATTTATGCCTCCCATGACTTCTTCGCAAATCAGGTTCACCGATTCGCGGATGGAAGTCAGAGGGGTTCGGATTTCGTGGCTGAGCATCGATATGAAATCCGACCTCATGCGTTCTTCTTCCGTAAGCCGCGCAGCCATGTCGTTAAATGCGCCGGCAAGCTCGCCGAATTCATCCTTGGAATGAATCCGAATCGGGGCGGTGATCCCCGAGCTGGACAAGGACTTTATTCCGCGCCTCAGTTCGCGGAGCGGGCGGATCATACCGAAGCTGAAACCGATGATTCCGAGCAGGCCGAGCACCAGGGAGGCCAGCACACCGACAATCCCGAACTCATCGGCCCTTCGGCCCCGCACGTTAAGGCTTCGGACCATATCCTCGATCTGCCGGTCGTTGGCCGTCCTGGCTTTCTCGATTTGGTCGGCCCATTTGCTTATCACCTCCTCCTTAAGCCAGGGAGCCTTCGCATGAAGGTAGTCGTTCTTATTGTTGCCGGATTCAAACTGCGCATCGAATTCCTTGTAAAGAACGCCCCAGGGATTGTAGCCGCTTTTGGACGTACCGAGCCACACGATACTGAAGAGGTTGGTTTCGTATTGTTTCAGGGCTTCTCCAAAATACTGCCTGTACTCCTCCTCCTGCATCAGCTCGTATTTCTTTTGATTTTCCGCCATCGACCAGAGTGCGTCTATCATCAGCTTGGAAGAAGTCGCAATGAGAAAATTGCGGTTTACGATATTCTCGGTAATCCTGGCCAGGTTCTTAATATGCGCGAAAAGAAGAAGAATGGTGGCGTAGAAGATAAGGCATGCCAAAAGATACCAGGCAAAAAGCTTGAATAGTATTCCGAATTTAATCTTCATCGGCGCTCGGCGACACGGTTTCGGTCAGTCTGGAAAAAACCCGGCCGGGGCATTATGCACCCGAATGGTGCTAATAGTAAATCATGGGATAAACGCGGGAAAGTGAAAAATATCAGGCTTCGAAAGCCTTCGGCTTGGCAGCGTTTTCAAAACTCGGCGCCGTTTTTCCCCGGCATGGAGAGACGCACGAAGATGCAACAGCTCGGCACAGGCAGTTTTAGATTTTTCCCTTGTGAAAAAAATGACAGCATAATAAATTGTTAGCTACTCAATAATGCCCCTTTATGAAAGAGATCCGGATGACCCGGATCTATCCTATAACGCTCAAGCCAGGAGTTATTTTCAAATGAAGCAGGTTATCACCTTGTCTGTGAACGGAGATCCGTACACCGTTGCCGTCCATCCATGGCAAACGCTCAATGAAGTGCTCAGGGAAAATCTCAACCTTACAGGAGTAAAACTCGGCTGCGGCGAAGGAGACTGCGGGGCATGCACCGTCCTGGTTGACGGGCGGGCCGTCAGTTCGTGTCTGAGCTTGGCCGTGGAGATGGAGGGCAAGGAAATCCTCACCGTGGAAGGGCTCGCCCCCTCAGGGGAAACCCTGCATCCCATACAGGAGGCTTTCATAGAAAAAGGGGCCATCCAGTGCGGCTTCTGCACCTGCGGGATGGAAATGGCCGCCCTGCACCTTCTTGAAAAAAATCCCTCTCCGACTGAAGCCGAGATAAGGGAAGGCATCGCCGGAAACCTTTGCCGGTGTACGGGTTACGCCAAAATTGTGGAGGCGATTGCAGCGGCCGCGGAAAAGATGAGGGAATCCTCGGAAAGGAAGTCGTCATGAGGCTCTCTCATTTTGAATACCGCGTGCCCAAAACACTCGAGGAAGCCATCGAACTGCTCGAATCCGGAGGGCCGGACGCAAGGCTGATGGCCGGCGGCACGGACCTGCTGATGAAGATGAAGCACGGCGCCATCAAGCCCAAGCTTGTCATATCCCTCAAAAAAATCGATGGACTGGACACAATAGCCTTTAGCGAAAAGACCGGCCTGACCATTGGCGCCACAGCTCTTTTGGCCGATGTGGCAAGCCATCCCGATATCATCAAACACTATCCCGCAGTCGCCGAGGCCGCCCGGGGAACCGCCAACGTGCAGGTGCGAAACATGGGGACCGTGGTTGGAAACCTCTGTAACGCTTCACCGGCCGCCGACAATGCACCCACGCTCCTTGCGATGGGAACAACGGTCCATATACAGGGCGCCGGCGGCAAAAGAGACCTTCCGCTCGAGCAGTTTTTCAAGGGGCCCGGCCTTACCGCCCTGAAGGGCGCCGAGATTGTCACGGCGCTCACCGTGCCGTTACCGCCTCTTAACGCCGGGGCGGCCTACCTCAGCCTCTCCGCCAGAGGAAAGCTCGACTGCACTGCCGTGGGGGTCGCCGCGATGGTTACCATGAAAAAGGATGTTTGTGACGATCTGCGCCTCTTCATAGCGGCCTGCGGCCCTACTCCGCTCAGGGCCCCCGGGGCCGAGGAGATCATGCGGGGAAAGACGCCCGCCGACGATCTCCTGGAGAGGGCCGGTGAGCAGGCTGCCGGGGAAGCTTCGCCCATTAACGATCTCAGGGCAAGCGCTGATTACCGGACCAGGGTAGTTGCCGTTCTGACAAGCAGGGTAATAAAGGAAGCTAGCAAGAGGGCCCTGAAAAGATAGCCGAGAGGATGGATGTGATGAAGGACTTCAGCATAGTAGGAAAACATGTCCCTAGAAACGACGCCAGGGCCAAGGCAACGGGAACGGCTGTCTACACCGACGATATAAAGCTGCCCGGAATGCTTTACGGAAGGCTTTTAAGGAGCCCGCTTCCCCACGCCCGCATACTCAGCATAGACACCCGCAAAGCTGCATCTCTTCCGGGTGTAAAATGCATAATTACCGGCCAGGACATTCCGAAGGTAAAATTCGGCAACTGGCGGCTTTTCCCCGAAACTCAGGACGAGTATGCCCTGGCCGTAGACAAGGTGCGCTTCATCGGCGATGAGGTGGCCGCGGTTGCCGCGGTCGATCTGGACATAGCCGAAGAGGCCCTGAGCCTTATAGATGTGCAATACGAAGAGCTTCCGGGGGTCTTCGACGTGGATTCGGCGATAAAGGAAGGCGCCCCCGTCATTCACGATTATTGTCCAACCAATATAAGCGTCAACCGCAAGATTCAATACGGCGATGTCGATAAGGCCTTCGCCGAATCCGACTATGTCCGGGAGGATTTTTTTACCGTCCACGCCGTATCGCACGCCTATCTCGAACCCTGTGCGGCGCTCGCTCAATGCGACCTCGACGGCAGGATCACTCTTTGGACCTCGACTCAGGTCCCCTATATCGTCCAATGCCTTCTGGCTTCGACCCTCCAGATGCGTGAAAACGACGTCCGCATCATCAAGCCTTTCGTAGGCGGAGGCTTCGGCGGGAAAATGGAACTGAGGGCCTGGGAATTTTGCGCCGCCTTTATGGCCAAAAAAACCGGAAAACCCGTCAAGTTCACCCTTTCGAGGGAAGAGGAATTTCTCGCAGGCAGAAGAAGACATCCGATGAAGATCTATTCCAGGATGGGCTTCAAAAAGGATGGCACAATCACCGGCAAGGATTTCAGGGTCCACCTAGACGGCGGGGCATATAATGCGATGGGGCCTACCGCAACCTTTCTATGCGGCAACTTCGGCGCCATGCTCTATCGCTTCCCGAGCTACCGATACCTCGGAGAACATGTCTACACCAATAAACCTCCGGCAAGCGCCATGAGAGGGTTTGGCGCTCCGCAGGCCATTTTCGCCACCGAGACCCAGATGAGCATCGCCGCCGAAGAACTCGGCATCGATCCGATCGAGTTAAGGATTAAGAACGCCCAGGTAAGCGGAGACGAGATCCCCGATGTCGCCACCATATCGACCTGCGGGTTTGTCGAGGCATTGCAGAAAGTGGCCGAGATGAGCAAGTGGAAGGAGAAGAGGGCGAACCCCGAAGAAGGCCGCGGGATCGGGATCGGATGCTACAGCTTCATCTCCGGGGGCGTCTTCAACTGGTTCAACACACAGTATCCTTTCTCCGCCGCCGAGGTCAGGGTCTTCGACGACGGGACGGCGCATCTTCTCACCATGGCCGCGGATATAGGCCAGGGATGCGATACCGCCCTCAAGCAAATCCTCGCAGAGGCGCTCGGCCTCAAAATGGAGGACATAAGGATCACCTCGGCGGACACTTCGACCACCCCGCAGGCAGATCTCGGGGCATGGGGAAGCAGGCTCACCCTCTTTAACGGAAACGCGATCCTCGATGCCGCCGAGAAGATCAAGGCCCAACTGTTCGGCGCCGTGTCCGCGCGCTATAACCTGAACGTAATCTACGATATGGAATGTAAAGACGGCAGGGTTTATCCCAAGGGCAGACCGGATCGCGGAATGTCTTTCGCCGAGGCTGTCGCCATGGTGCAAAAAGCCAACCGGGGTGAACCCCTCGTTGCTTTCGGCTATTATACGCCAAGAGGTAAAGGGCTCGTATCGCCCGCCTTCAGTTTCGGCGCCCAGGTGGCTGAAGTAGAGGTGGACAAGAAAACGGGAATCGTCGAGGTGAAAAATTTCTGGACGGCCCATGACTGCGGTACGGTCATAAATCCCAAGGCGACAGAAGGCCAACTCGAGGGTTCCATCCAGATGGGCCTGGGCTACGCCCTCTCGGAGCAGTTCATCATGGAGGGCGGAAAGACCCTCAATACCAATTTCCTCGACTACAAGATGCCCAACGCAATGGACATGCCTCCAAGCGAAGTGGTCCACATCGATACCTATGAACCCGAGGGGCCGATGGGCGCCAAGGAGGCGGGCGAGGGACTGGCTATTCCCACCGCTCCGGCCATTGCCGAAGCCGTTTTTAACGCAACGGGCTACCGGTGCCGGGACCTTCCCATTACTCCCGAAAAGATACTCAATGCGTTAGAAAAGAAATAAACCGCCAACGACCCTCTCGGTGGCTCTCAAAAGCTGAGACAAAGGCGCCTGACAGTGTCAGGCGCCTTTCTCGCCTTTG
>JAJYTC010000188.1 GCA_021793275.1 Deltaproteobacteria bacterium
TGCCAAAGAGCCAACCATGCGCGAAGCAGTCCGGATGCTCGCGCGCCCGGGAGGCTTTCTTGGCCGAAAAAGCGACGGTGAACCCGGCACTACAGTTCTTTGGCGGGGCATACAGCAACTCGAACCCACCGTCGCAATGTACGTTTTCCTGCTCCCACACCTCAAACATGGCCCATGACAATGGGGGCATGTGTGGGTAATTGTAAGGATAAAGCTGTACCCACCCTACGTAACCTCCACGAGATCCCTTGCCCGCTTCACCTTTGTTTCGATCTCGCACCGCTCAAAGCAGGCGATAGCCCTTTCCAGGAATTCCCGGCCCTGATCTTTTCTGCCCCTGGCGATATGGAGGCGCCCCATTCCCATCAAAAATTGTGGCACCACCCTATCGCCACCTGTGTTTTGATACGGGTTTGCCGCCTTTAAAGGGTAAGGCGCTGTCGGTGAGAGGCATATTGCCCGCGAGCGTCATGACATTCGGTTTTAAAGCCCGATAATCCTGAGTTTAGAGCAGCAGCAGACCAACCACTTCCTTTGCGCTCTTACTGCCCGGCTCCCCGGAATCTAGTAACATTCGAGCCTTCCCTCGAGCGATTCGATCAGCCTCTTCACAGCGGCTACTCGACCGGAACCTCCCTCTTTCACCAGACCTTTCACCCCGTCTCCGACAAAGTTGCCATGAAAGAGATACTTTGCCATTTTACGTTCCTTTGTTTGAAAAATCGGGTCGAAAAGCCGCTCCGATATATTACGCCCTGTTCAAAGCAGAACCCCATGGCCCTGCCTTTGAACGGTTATAGCGTCTTGGCTAGTTCTTGCCAGTCGATCTCGTCTACTTTGATATTATCGACGGTCAAATAGTCCAGGAGTGGCCCTAGCGAAATGTTGATATCTTCAGCTTTATCGGCTTCCCACAGGCAAATCAAGTAGTCCGTCCGACCGTGAGGAATAGGGTTCCAGGTTTTCAAACATTTCGCGGGGGCTTTGTTCGCCGCCATCGTTCGCGCAAACTCGGGCGATGCTTGCGCGATAACTGTCATGACCTCGTCTGAACTTTTCTTAAGGGCATGCATAGCAATGTATTTAGCCATGATACTCTCCTTGGCTGCTCAAAATATCCGATTAGATTCGATTACGGATACTGAAGCGCTATTTCACTGAGGCAACCTCCAGAGGAACGACCCAATAAAACTCCCCCGGAGGCTTCTTATCGGAACTTTCAAGCAGGTCCAATTCATGGCATGCTCCACACAGGAGCTATTTCGGAAAGGCTATATGATACGGTCTGGCGGAATTGCGGGCTAAATCCGAGCGAACGGGAGTAGAGGCGGTCACGCGCAGGGTGCCCGGAAATACGGTACCCGTCGCCAGTTAGTAGCCTATAAACTTTGAGAAAATTAAACATGATCCGCAAAAGAATCAAGGTTAGCGGCATTTGCATCCAATAAGGCAACCATCAGAGGCCCCGAGTCGAGTATCCCGAGGCTGGAGCAGATACTGCCGATCTTTTTCGGATTTATGCTACTGCCCCGGCCCCTGATACGTGGGGGCTCCTTCACCATCCGGTCCCTTTCTTCAGGGGCTATCCGAGCCGTCGTCTTGCCTAAAGGCGGGGCGAATCACGCCACCATTACGTTGCCGGGCATATGCAGCCCGGGGCCAAGCTTTGAAAGCACTTCTCCGGGGCTCAGGCAGTGCCTTGGGGTGTTCATCCTAGCGATCTCTTCCGGAGTCAGAAGGGCGCACATGTTGTTGGTGACAAGCCCTGAGGCGCACATCTTCAAAGAAGCCGAAGCCGCATTTGCATTGCCCGGCACACAGGCGATAATGAAATAGTCGTATTCGCCGGCGCCGAGGTAGTAAGATTCCACCGTTCCTCCGACTGACGCGAACAACTTTTTTACAGTCTCTGCGTGGCTGGAACCTCCATCTTCAACTAACCCCTTTGCCTCATCCCGTACAAACTTGCCGTAATAGAGATATTTTTCCATTTCACATCTCCTTGGTTAGAGAGTAGAGGGTTGGACTACCGATTAAAGACTCCGTCCGAATACCAGTAGATGTTGTCACAATCCTCGGATACCTCGGAATACACTTGAACCGAAACGGGCGAATAGTTGTTAATGATGCAATCGGCGAGTTCCTTCGCAAACCGGGTTGCCTGAGGCAACTTATCGTTTTTGGCCCGTCCGGACGTTTGAAACCTGATCATGGTGATTTGCTCCTTTCCGGTCGGTGTAAACGGCGCCTCTCGTTTGAGGCAGTGACGTGATCTGAACTTCACATATCAGAAGGATATTTCACAGCGATTACACGGCGTCCACATTTGAGGAAGCTCGAAAGGTTGTAGTGACTGTTTTCGGGCGTAAAAACTCTACCCGCTGTAATTTTCTTTTTTTCGTGTCGAAATAGGGGAATTATGAAATCAGGAATGCTGAGAGGAAAAACGATGAGGGGTCTTTTCACATCTATCTTCTCAATTTACTCTCCCTTACAGATACCTTTCACAGCCTGGCCAAAGCGTCCTGCGCTTTTCCCAGCCAATACTCCATCCCCATCTCCCGGAACATGGCTCCTGCCCTCTGCAAGTGCTCTCTTGCCTCTTTTGTGCGGTCCGAAGATGCGTTGAGCTCTCCGAGGTAAAACCGGCCCTCCGCCGCCAATGGTCTCAATTTGAGTTGATCGGCCGTGTCGATGCCCAGCAAAATATGCTGCCTGCCTTCATCGAACCGGGCGGGTTCGACGGCGTGGAGAACTCTTCCCAGGCAGATCTCGGCCAGTGCCTCGTAGTATCTTTCTTTGTTTGCGCGCGATAGATTCACAGCCTGTTCGGCATGAAACAGGGCCTTTCCGGGATTTCCCAGTTGTAACTGGGCCATGGATAACCCCGCATGAATACAGCCCAACCACAGGGGAATACCCAAATCAACATGAATTCTAAGTCCTTTTTCCAGATGCTCGATGGCTTTCTGTGGCTGCTCCAAAATAAGATACCCGTACCCCGTCCAGGCCCATGCGATACCAATCATGAAAACCATCTGACTCTTTTCGGACGCTTCTGCAGCCCCTTTACAGCAACAGACAGCGTTTTTGCCGTCATCTTTGAGGTGATATAAGGCACAATAATAACATTCGACCATTGCCAGAGTTAAGGGATTACTGATTCGATGGGCCAATTCACGACACTCTCCGAGGATGCACTCTCCCCTAGCGAATTTTCCCGTAGCTCCCAATGCCATACCGTAGGCTGCTTTCAAAACCGGGTAGACATTGAATGGCCTGCCAAACGTCTCGGACTGCGTCCGACTGCTCTCTATTATCTCGATATATTCAGGCACAACTTCGCATATGTGGGAAAAATTCCCACCGTTAGTACAAGAGAATGCGAGATCGTAAATTAGAGGGACAATAAGACCCACTTGCGCCATTGGTTTTAGAGCACTCAGTCCCCTCTCGATGTATGTTTTCCCCAGTGCCGAATCGCCTCCGGCAATGCCGAAGTAGCTTCCAATATAGCTAGAGAAGTTTGCGACAGTCTTTTCGTCACCCACCTCTTTTGCCAGAGCTTCTCCTTCCAGAAGGAGCCCTATCGAACTCTCCGGGTAACCCAACGGCCTCATGGAGTGGGCCATCACTCGGAGAATCTCCAGGCGGTCTCGTTTCGTTTGATTGGTGGACTGCATCCGGCTGAGTACTTCGAGCGCTTGTTTAAAGAGATGAAATGCTTCCCGGTGGGAGCTGGTTTTAGCTGCTTTTAGTCCGGAGAGCTTTAGATACTGGTAGGCTTTGTGCTGGTTATTGCTGTGTGAATAATGCCAGGCGAGCATCTCGTAGAACTCCTCGAGTCTGTGCGGGTAGAGTTCCTCGATGGCTTTGCCTATCAGTTCATGAATCTCTTTTCTTCTCTGCAAAAGGATGCTGTTATAAGCGACCTCCTGGGTCAATGCATGGCGGAATATGTACTCGAGTTCAGGGAAAAGGCTCTTTCTGTAAATGTACTCCAACTTTTGCAGATTGTTGAGCCCGGCCTTGAGTCCCTCCTTCATTTCCGAGATTGTCTCCAGAACGCGGAAAGCGAACTCCCGCCCTATGACCGCGGCCACCTGAACGATGCGCTTGAGGCTTTCCTCCAAACGGTCCATACGGGCAGTTATGACTCCCTGAATGGTGTCGGGGACTTTCATGCCGGATAGATTCCCGCTCAGAAAGAAGCTATCGCCCTTTCTGCGTATGGAGCCGTCCTCAAGCATGGCGAAGGTAAGCTCTTCCATGAAAAACGGGTTTCCCGCGGTCCTGCCGAGAATAAGCTCTCTTAGCTCAGGCGCCACATGTCCACCATCCAGGATCGCCGCTACCAGCTCCATGCTCCTGCTCATCGAAAGTTGTCCAACTTTGATTTCGCTGTAATGGGATTTACTGCCCCACTCATGGACATATTCGTTTCTGTACAAAAGGATGAGGAGGATTCTCGCCTCCGGGACCCAGTTGATCATATGATCCAGTAACTCTTCGGTGGTCCTGTCGATCCAGTGGATGTCCTCGATCGCCAGAACTATGGGCCGCACCTTGCCGGCTCGAACGAGCAAGTCGCGAATAGCTTCGAATGTTATTTCCCTTTTCTGTTTCGGATCGAGCTTCGCGTAGGCCTCATCCTCGACCTCAAGGGACAGGAGTTCCTGGAGTGGCGAGAGAATGTTGCGAAGCTTCCTGTCGAGCCCGAAGATTTTTTTCTCCAGTTTTTGCCTGGCAATTTCCCCCTGCTCGCCTTCCTTTACTCCTATGTAGGACCTCAATACGTCCAGCACGGGCAAATAAGGCATCGACTCGCCGTAGTGAAAGCATCGGCCCTCGAGATACCGGCACAGCCCCTGCGGCAGCGAGGTTCTGAACTCAAGCAGCAGCCTCGATTTACCAACGCCTGCTTCGCCTGCTATGCCGATAACACGACCTTCTCCTGATCGGGCCTTGTCGAAGGCCTCATTTAAAGCCTTGATTTCGCGTGTTCGGCCCACAAACCTGGTAAGGCCCCTGGCAACCGAGGCGGCAAGCCTTGTCTCGACCTCGGTGGGCTTTATGAGCCGGTACACCTCGACGGATTCTTCCTTCTCCCTGAGTTGAACAGGGGAGATCGCCTCGAACTCGAAAAAATCCCTGGCCAGCTTGTGCAGATGCTCTGTGACCATTATGGCGCCGGGCTCGGCGGTGTTCTCCATCGACTCGGCGAGATTGACCGTATCGCCGTGGGCCGTATAGTCCATGCGCAGATCGTTACCGATGGAGCCGACAACAACCGGGCCGGAGTTGAGGCCCATTCGCATTTTGAAATCGATCCCATACCGGCTCTTGAGATTTTCTGCGTATGACGCCAGGGTGTTTTGTATGGCCAAAGCTGCCCGGCAGGCACGCTGCGCGTGGTCTTCGTGAGCGAGGGGCGCACCGAAAAGGGCCATCACGCCACTTACCAGGAACTGATTTATTGTCCCTTCGAACCTGTGGACTTCATCCAACAGAAGGCGAAAACACCCGTCCATGATCTCATGAACGGCCTCGGGATCGAGATCTCCAAAAACAGCGCCGGAATCGGCCACATTGACGAACATGACGGTGACGATTTTGCGCTCGCCTTCTATGGAGCTACGCGTTGTCAGGATCTTGTCTGCCAGATATTTGGGTGTGTAGGAGCTGGGACGGTTGAAATCCAGGGGTTTGGTTTTTCCGGCCGCTCGGCCGTTTTCGACAATCCTCCTGTATATTGAGGTTGTAAGCATATCAGGCTCTACACCCACCTCCCTGTCCAGTACCCTTTTGCATTCGTCATAGACCCTGACAGCCTCGGTCCTCATGCCAATATTCGAGTACAGCAGCATGAGCTTTCGATAAGCATCCTCAAAAACCGGATCAGCCTTCATCAATAGTTTGTAGAGTTCAATCGATTTGCGCGAATTACCCTGATGCTCGTAAAGTGAGGCCGTTCGACGTAGAACGTCTATATACAGAGCGCGGATTTCCTCTCTTTTTGGCATGGTCCAGGGTGTATATAATTCATCTTCGAGATAGTCCCCTTTGTACAACGCGATTGCGGAGTTGCCAAAATCGATGGCGCTCTTGACGTCCCCCGACTGTTCCGCTCTGCTCACGCATTTACATAGGGAAATGAATTCGTCGATGTCGAGACTGACCACGCTTCGATCCAGAGAAACTGTATTGCTCTCGAAGGCTAGATAGGGGGACTGAGAGCCCCCCGGATGTCCGAGTAATTTTCTGAGCCGGTGCAGGACGACTCTAAAATTCCGTTTTCCGTTATCGGGCGAAGCATCCGGCCAGAGGTCCTCTATAAGCAAATCCACCACGACATCTTTGCTCCCCCGGCTTATAAGGGCCTTGAGGAGCATCTGCGGCTTCTTTGCTACGCTCCATTCTTTTTCCGTTACGGGTGTTTCGCCACGGGTGAGCTTGAATTTTCCGAACACATTGATCTGAATTCGGGGAGTGGCGGCTTTGTCCTCGCCGGCAGATTGGCTTGACGGGGGCTGACGAGATCTCATCGGGGACCTCAATACATTGAAACAACGGGCTATTTTGATCTTTTCCCGGCAAGAGCGCCGGCAACCTGGTTGCCCGCATAAATTGAAGGACCGTTCGCTCTAAATGTCATGATAATTCAAGAGACTGCAAAATCAAGGAATGTGGCGCCCACTTTGTTCGCGGTATCGAACTGCTCAAATATGATGCGAAAGCGGCATCCTATCCGGAAAAACCATCCGCCACACTCTCCCAGACCGCGAAGATAATCAGTATAGCAGTGAAAAGTTTATCGGAACTGCCTCCAACCCTCCACAACATGACATAAGGCGATACTCCAACAGGGATTTTACAGGAGAGAATCAAAAGCAACGGATGAAGGAGGTTTGCCGGCGTTGGAGATAACCTTTTAAAATAGATTGCATTTGTTTACCGAATCAGTAAAATAAACAGGGCAGGGCCTCGAAAGAATTCAGAATGACTCTAGCTATTTACAAGGGAGTCAGCAATGGACAATGGCGATGGCGTTGTTATTGTAGTAATATTGATACTAATTTTCTTAGTAGGAAATATTATTGGTGATAGGGGCACGTACAAACTGCGTTACAGAATTTGGGATAGTCTAAAATTCTGGACAACGAGATATTGCCCTAGATGCCGTAAAGACATGTTGTTCATAAAAGGATATAATGGTATTATAATTATAATTTCCCTTCTACTTATTATTTCCACTAATGGCAGATGGATTGTGTTTGTACCGTTTTATCCAAAGCGATGTGTCGGCTGCGGTTTGAATGCACGTTCAATAAGCTATAGGTGGCCTTATAATCGACATTAAATGTTATTCAATCCGATTGAAGTAACTTCCGACTGCATGAAAGACACGCATGAAAACCGAACTACGTCGTAAAGATCGGAAGATCGAGGCGCTTCGGGCCGATCCTTCAGTCTGTTTTCTGGTAGACGACGCAGGCCCTCAAGTCCTTTTTGAACAGGGCTGCGGGATAAGTCAGATCTATGAAAGCGTGGTCTGTTTCGGGAAAGCCGAATTTGTGGATGATCCCGCCGAAAAACAGAATCTGAACCAGATTGATTTCGGAACCTGAAATACGTTCAGGTTACATATTGTATTGGAAAAATTCTATGGTATTGGAGGAGTTGGGGTGCACCAGAGGTTTTCGGGCGAAGACCTGCCTTGACAGTGCGGTGGGGATGCTTAGTAGGGAAGGTGGCGTATTATTGCGCGTTGAGGAGGCCAAATCCGGAGCAGGTTTAAAGACTGCCGTGGTTTGGAATATGGCGTGGGGTCTAGTGTACGTTCTATATCCTTGTGAACCCTATAAATTTGAGGACGAAGCCTGATGTGCAAGACCCGGGATCACGTGTTTTTTCGGGGAGAATGCAGCCGTCCCGGCCATTGAAAGAAGGAGGCGAGAGAGATGAGCGCCGGCACCCTTAAAATAAGGCTCCTGGAGGTCGCCGATTTTGACGCTGTGGTGCGGATCGACGAGAAAATACTCAATGTATCAAGGCGAGAGTACTTTAGAGTGAAGTTCGAAACGTGTGTTCAATCAGCAGATCATCTTCCCATCTCACTTGTAGCCGAGGAAGATGGGAAAGTGGTGGGATTTGTGCTGGGGGTCCTTTTCATTGGAGAGTATGGAATATCACGGGACACAGCAACCCTTGACACCATTGCTGTTGATCCGGCTCACCAGCGCAAGGGCATCGGCAAGCAGTTGATTAACGAAAGATC
>JAJYTC010000189.1 GCA_021793275.1 Deltaproteobacteria bacterium
ATCTAGCGATGACAGCCTCGAATCCGCGCCCGGCGAGTTTTTTTGCAATGCACTCCCTGAGGGCCTGGTCCAGTCCGCCTATGTGCACTGTCTCTTCCATTTCGGAGCAGCCGTGGACAGATAAGATTATTTGCGATTTGCATACAATCTCGATGCTCCAGGGTTCGTCATAAACCGTGCTGGTAATGTGAAGGGTCCTGTTCCCGGAACTCTTCATGCCTTCGAGCGCATAGTACGTGTGATCATCGCCGGCTATTCCGTCGGCTATCTCGGAAGTTCCCGGCTCGATATCGCCGCCGTGGATGCACAACAGGGCGATTCCAGTGCTGCCGGCCCGACTGCGAATCCTGTAGTCGGTTCCCTCGACCTCGTGATCCTGCAAATCTTTGAAACTTGCGTACCTGTCCACTGACTTATCCGGGCGTGGAACACCAAAAGCCTGTTTAGCCCCGCTGCCGAGTCGCCGTTTGCACAAGCCTCATCCGGCAAGTGGGTTTTCGAAAACGGAAGCCGGCCCCAGTTCTGCCTCGATTTCCAGCAGGCGGTTGTACTTGGCGATTCTCTCACTCCTGCAGAGTGAACCTGTCTTGATCTGCCCTCCGCCCATGGCGACGGCGAAATCGGCAAGAAAGACGTCTTCGGTCTCCCCCGAGCGGTGAGAAATAACGTAGCCCCAGCCGGCCCTCCTGCATAGCTCCACAGCCTCGACCGTCTCGGTAACGGTCCCGATCTGGTTGAGCTTTATGAGGACCGCATTCGTGGTCTTTTCCTCAATGCCGCGCTTGATGAAACGCGTATTGGTCACGTAGATATCGTCTCCGACCACCTGAATTCTGTCCCCGAGGGCGGCGGTGTGCGCCTTGAAACCTTCCCAGTCGTTTTCGTCCAGCCCGTCCTCGATTGATACTATCGGGTATTTTTCGATCCACTCTTTGTAGAGTTCCGTCATCTCGCCGCTTGTCTTCTTTCCCTGGCCTGATTTCTTGAGCTCGTAGACCCCTGAGGCGTAGAAGGAACTGGCAGCCGGATCGAGCGCAATGGAGATGTCTTTTCCGGGGCGGTAGCCGGCCGCTTCGATCGCTTCCAGTATTACCTCGCAGGCTTCTTCATTGCTTTTCAGGTCGGGGGCGAATCCGCCCTCGTCGCCTACGTTGGTCGAGTAGCCCCTCTTTTTTAAAATCCCTTTAAGCGTGTGGAAGGTTTCGGCGGCGAACCTGAGAGCTTCTTTGAAGTTGGGCGCCCCGCCCGGCATGATCATGAATTCCTGGAAATCGACGCTGTTGTCCGCATGTTTGCCCCCGTTTATGACATTCATCATCGGGACCGGGACTCGTAAGCGGTCCTTTTGTCCAAGAAATGCATAAAGAGGGCGTCCCGCGTTCATGGCCGCCGCTCTTGCCACGGCCATCGAGACGCCGACGGTGGCGTTTGCGCCCAGGTGGCTCTTGTTGGGCGTCCCGTCGAGTTTTATCAGAAGTGAATCGATTTCGGCCTGATCCGCCGGGCTTTTCCCATTCAGCGCCGGAGCGATTATGCGCTCTACGTTGCTCACCGCGGTCAGGACCCCTTTGCCTCCATAGCGCTTCGCGTCACCGTCGCGCAACTCTATGGCCTCATTTTCGCCCGTTGAAGCCCCTGAGGGTACCGAAGCCGTGGCGACTGTTCCGTTTTCCAAAGCGACAGAAACCCTGAGTGTGGGATTGCCCCTGGAGTCGAGAATTTCGAGCGCTCGAACGTCGGCGATTTTCGCATCCATTTCGTCTCCTTTCCTCTCCATGCCTGAAAATAAAAAAAGCTCCTGCGGACCTCCCGCAGAAGCTCGGAAAAACCGGGTTTCACCGCGCTCCCACAGAAGGGCACTCACTTCGGTAGGAGTCATCAACCCTTTCGGGCAGCCCGGCGAACCCCATCGCCAAAACCTTCATATAAATTTTCAGGATAAAGATACAACTTCGATCCGCCTTGAGCAACTCATTCTTTTAGCGAAACCCCGTGGGGGTGCGGGGGGCACAGCTCCCCGCGCTTTTTTCCTTCCCTCTTTTCCGTTTGAATGACACCCGACATAAGCGCGGCTGTTGACGTGCTCCGGCAAACCGTATATAAAATTCAGAGTGGTGATGGGGTCCACCAAAGAATGCCTTAGCAGGCTGATGACTCCTGTCGGGACAAAGACCTTCCGGCGGGAGATCGCGAATGATGGCAAGCAAAGCTCCTGCCGGAAAAACCGGAGGGGCTTTTTTTATGTTTAACAGCATACTCTTTTCTGGAACTGAAAACCTTCCGCAGGGAGAAACCGTCGATGAACCGAGCTTTTTTCTCGATTTGAATCTGGGCCGCATAGTTGAGGCCGTAACGGCAGGCAGGGAGGAATATAATCTAAAACCGTTCTTTTATACTCCACTGAAAAATATCGACTCCATCGCCTATAGACACGAGGTATTCCAGGATCTCGAGAACCAGGACTTATTCGAACAAATAAAACTATTTTCCGAAAATATGCGAGCAATGCGCAGATTTATCGAGTTCGCAGGAAAGCTCCATTACAAATACCAGAAACAAAGGTTCTTTCTGGATGCTGTGGAAATCTACTGCGACGCGGTTGTCCGCCTTTCCCGGGATTTATCCTTCGCCGACCTCAAATCGAGCGGCCTTTCAGCTTTTAGAGACTATGCAACGCACTGCGTCGAATCCGACGATTTTACATCGCTTCTTTCACAAACCAAAAAGCTCAAGGCCGAATTGGCTTCCATAAAATATTGCATGCACATTAAAGGCAATTGCATCAGGGTCAGGAAATATGATTCCGAAACCGACTACAGCTCCGAGGTCGAAAAGACGTTCGATAAATTCAGGCAGGAGGCGGTAAAAAACTACAGGGCCGATTTCCCCGACGTGCCCAATATGAACCATGTCGAGGCTGGAGTGTTGGAGCTGGTGGCGAAATTGTATCCGGAAGTCTTTTCAGCCCTTGAAGACTATTGCGCGAAAAACGGCGGTTTCCGGGACGAAACGATAGCTCTTTTCGACCGCGAAATTCAGTTCTATCTCGCCTGCCTGGAGCATGTACGGTTATTCGCGCACAAGGGACTCAGGTTTTGCTACCCGCAAATGGATGCTGAATCCAGGGAAGTCTATGTGCATGAGGGTTTCGATCTGGCGCTTGCTAATAAACTTGTTGCTGAAAGCGCCCCCGTTGTCTGTAACGATTTTTTCCTTGAAAGCAGTCAGCGTATATTTGTAGTATCCGGCCCGAACCAGGGAGGCAAGACAACTTTTGCCCGCATGTTCGGCCAGTTGCATTACCTTGGCGCCCTCGGTTGCCCCGTTCCCGGTCGGAAAGCCCGTCTTTACCTGTCCGACGAAATCTTCACGCATTTTGAAAAGGAAGAAGACATCCGGAATCTCAGGGGCAAACTCGAAGACGACCTGGTGAGAATTCACGCCATTCTGCAGAGGGCCACCACCCACAGCATTCTAATAATGAACGAAATCTTTACTTCCACTTCCTTGAAGGACGCAACATTTCTAAGCAAAGAGATTATGGACAAAATAATGCAATTGGATGCGCTGTGCGTCTGGGTGACATTCATAGATGAACTGGCTTCTTCGAGCGAGAAAACAGTAAGCATGGTCAGTACGGTCGTAAGAGAAAACCCGGCGCTCCGAATGTTCAAGATCGTAAGGAGGAGCGCCGACGGACTCGCCTATGCAATGTCGATCGCCGAAAAGCACCGTGTCACTTACGACCATCTGATCGACAGGATAAAATGATGAAGGTTTTTCTCATGAACCGCAGCCGGGACTTCGACCCGGGGTACGAACCGCCGCCGAATGCGCAAACACTGATCCAGGACCTGGAATTAAATACCTTGTTCGATACAATGGCGATGGGCGATCCCTTTCTGCTCGAAATCGCGAGAAAAGTCGTTTTGTCGAGCTTGAAAGACGAACCTGCTGTCCTGTATCGTCAGGATGTCCTTAAGGATTGCCTGGAGCATCCTTCGGTAGTAAAGGACATCTACGGCCTTGCGGTGGAAACGATTGACAGCCGGAAAAGGCATTGGTGGGGGTTTACGAGCAGGTTTCCCGACTCTATTCTGTACAGCGCAAGAGAAGTAATGGACATGCTTGCGGTGATGCTTAAAAAACTGCGAAGTATCGCGGATGAACATGCGCAAGGGTTTAAATCGGAGGGTTTTTCGAGATTTTTTGCAATGATTGCGCGAGAACTCCAAGACGATTATTTCGCAAGCATCCAGGAGCATCTGAGAGAGCTGAAATGTAAAGACGGGGTCCTCGTCAGCGCTGAACTGGGGATTGGAAACAAAGGCGCGGGCCACACCCTTCGCAAACCCCTGCATAACGAGCAGGGCTGGATGAAGCGGGTGTTTTCGAAACCTGCCGCCTACACCTTTTGCATAAGCAATCGTGATGAGGCCGGCGCACAGGCCATGTCGGAATTGAGGGCAAGGGGGATAAACCTGGTAGCGGACGCTCTCGCCCGGTCGGCAGATCATATTCTCGGTTTTTTTAACACGCTTCGTACCGAGCTTGCCTTCTACGTCGCATGTTTGAATTTGTATGGGCGTCTCGTTCAAAAGGGCGAGCCTGTAAGCTTTCCGGCGCCTTTCCCCTCCGGCGACCGCATCCATTCTTTCAAGGGGCTCTACGATGTGTGTCTTTCCCTGAACATGGAGCAGCGGGCCGTGGGAAACGATATGAACGGGGACGGAAAAGACCTGGCGATAATTACCGGCGCCAACCGGGGCGGTAAATCGACCTTTTTGCGAAGCATAGGTCTGGCGCAGTTGATGATGCAATGCGGCATGTTTGTGCCCGCCGAGTCATTTCGTTCCAACATTTGCGATGGGCTTTTCACCCATTACAAAAGGGAGGAAGACCACACGATGAAGAGTGGTAAATTCGATGAAGAATTGGGTAGAATGAGCGATATCGCAGACAGCGTGAGGACAAATTCCCTTGTGCTGTTCAATGAATCGTTTGCGGCAACAAACGAACGGGAAGGCTCCGAGATTGCGGGGCAAATCACCAGTGCGCTGTTGGATAAGCAAATCAAGGTCTTCTACGTGACCCACCTCTATGATTTCGCAGATCGATTTTGCGGCAAAAAAAGGGAAAATGCGATTTTCCTTCGGGCTGAAAGAGAAACGGACGGAGGCCGTAGCTTCAGAATACTCGAGGGCGATCCGCAGCAAACCAGCTATGGCGAAGATCTATACTACACGATCTTCGACGGGGGCAGCGCCAAAAGCAGGGCTGCCCAATGAGAAAACCTGCCGCTAAGAAAAAAGCGGTCGGTATCCGGCCGGCTATGTTTTTCATAGTCTTGATCGGGGTGGTGAGCCTGTTTGCGGACATGACCTACGAAGGCGCCCGGAGCATTACGGGGCAGTTTTTAGGCACGCTGGGGGCAAGCGCCACTATCGTCGGCTTCGTGGCGGGTTTTGGAGAACTTGCCGGTTACGCGATCCGCTTCCTGTCCGGGCTCCTTACCGACCGGACCCAAAGATACTGGACCATAACGATCACCGGTTATGTTATCAACCTGGGCGCCGTGCCGCTCCTTGCCCTGGCCGGAAGGTGGGAAATTGCGGCCTCCCTGATGATAGCCGAAAGGATAGGCAAGGGAATCCGAAACCCGGTCCGCGACGCCATGCTTTCCCACGCGGCCTCGGAAGTGGGAGCGGGCTGGGGATTCGGGCTCCATCAGGCGATGGATTCGACGGGAGCAATGATCGGGCCTCTGATCGTAGCCGCAGTGCTCTATTTCAAAGAAAGCTATCAAACCGGTTTCGCCTGTCTTCTGATACCTGCAGTCATGGCGGTAGGCGTGCTCATTTGCGCCATGCTGCTTTACCCTCGCCCGAGCGACCTTGAAGTCAGCCTCCCCCAACTGGAAGCCAGGGGCCTTCCGAACGTCTACTGGCTCTACCTTGCGGGAATGGCCCTGGCTGCTGCCGGCTATGCCGATTTTCCCCTTATCGGCTACCACTTTGAGAAAACTATGATCGTATCGAGGAACCTGGCGCCGGTTTTCTATTCCGTGGCCATGGGGGTCGAGGCGATTACAGCGCTCGCGTTCGGCCGCCTCTTCGACAGGCTCGGCATTCAGGTAATCATCGTTGCCGTTTTGCTGTCCTCGCTTTTTGCGCCCCTGGTATTTCTGGGAGGTTTTGTGCTGAGCCTGGTCGGGATGGCGTTTTGGGGCTTGGGGATGGGCGCCCATCAATCGGTGATGCGCGCGGCGGTCGCAGGCATGGCGCCCCGCGACAGGCGGGCGACGGCTTACGGGATTTTCAATACGGGATACGGAATATTCTGGTTTCTTGGCAGTTTCCTGATGGGGGTGCTCTATGATATTTCGATACCGTACCTTGTTGTCTTTTCCATGGCGTGTCAGTTCGCATCGGCGCCGTTGTTTTTCTCGGTTAAGAGAAAGTCCCATTTAATGAGGTAGGAGACAATGAAAATCTATTTCTTCGGGGACATTCACGGAAACGAATACGGTTTGGAGGCATGCCTTGCCCACATGGAGCACGTCAAAGCCGACGAGATTTACTGCCTGGGAGACCTTGTGGGCTGGCTTCCGTTCGGGGATCGTACGTTATCCAGAATGCGAACCCTGGGATTTCCTACCGTTGCCGGCAATCATGACCTTATGGCGGCGGGCGTATTCAAGGACTACCCTGAGCAGGTGGATCGAATGCAGGCGACTGCTTACAACGCAGGATTGCTCTCCACGGTCCCGGGGGCGGTCGAATTCCTTCGCAGCTTGCCGCTTTCAATCGAAAAAGAAAATTTCTTCGTGACCCATCACAGTCCCTTTCACCTTCCCTTTCAAGGAGAGGCCCCCACGATTGAATGCTTCGATTATCTCACCGAAGCCGCCCTTGAGGCCTGTCTGGTCGAGTGGAGCTATTTCCCCAAACAAGTAATTTTCAGCGGTCACGATCATGTGCCCGCAGTTTATGAGCTGCCCGGCGGGCTGAGTGATCCTCCGGCGCTCGAGGACGTCAAGGTGCACAGACCCCTTCCCGGCAAGGGGCTTACCGTCCGGCTTCATCTCAGTTCCAGGTACTGGGTCAAGGCTGGGAGCCTGGCCATGAATCGCGACGGCGTCCCCATGGCTAATTCGGTCCTCTATGATACTGACGAAGAGACAATCACGCTGTTTCGCCTGCCGTTTTCAACCGGCAGTCTTTGTCGCGAGCTTGAATCCCACTTTTTCGGGCCGAATCTGCCGACCATAAGAAAATATATCGATCTTCTGGCTAATTACGGTTCATAAATTTTGAAGAGGAAAGGATGATCTATGGAACAGCGAGAAAAATACGTGCTTTGGTTCCAGGAATGCGACATCTCCTCTTTTTCAATTGTTGGCGGGAAATGCGCGAGCCTGGGGGAATTGCTGAAAGTGCAGATTCCTGTGCCGCCCGGATTCGCCGTAACGACTGAAACATATAGCCGTTTCATAAAAGAAAACGGCCTCGATTCTGAAATCGAGCGTTTGCTAAAGCCTGTCCGCTCTGAAGATACCGGAAGCATCGAGGCGGCCAGCCAGGCGATTCGACAGATGATCGAAAGTAAGCCGATAAGCCTGGAGCTTGAAGACTACATAGGAGAATCTTACCGTCGTCTCTCCAAAAGATGCCAGATCCCCGCGGTGCCCGTCGCGGTCCGCTCCAGCGCCACGGCCGAAGACCTTCCGGGAGCGAGCTTTGCCGGCCAGCAGGACACTTACCTGTGGATCAGGGGAATGGATGATGTTCTCCACTTCATACGCAAGTGCTGGTCCAGTCTTTTTAGCGTAACCGCCATCGCCTACCGAAAAGGGATGGGAATTGCCGACGAGGGGGTCTCGATGGCCGTAGGGGTTCAGAAGATGGTAAACGCCTGGACCGCAGGCGTCATGTTCACCTTGAACCCGGCCAACGGTGACAGGTCCAGCATAGTTATCGACGCCAACTGGGGTTTTGGGGAAAGCGTGGTAAGCGGCCTGTGCACGCCCGACAATTTCAAGGTCAACAAGGTGACCCTGGAAATTGTCAAACGCACGATTTCAGCCAAGGAATGTTACTTTACAACCAATTTCGAAACCCAGACGGTCGAACGGCACGAGTGTCCGCCGGAACGGGCGTGCAATCAATGTCTTATGGATGAAGAAGTGATCCACCTGGCCGAAATCGGAAAGCGCATCGAAAAACACTACGGAAAACCCATGGATATCGAATGGGCGCTCGATAAGGACCTGCCCGTA
>JAJYTC010000190.1 GCA_021793275.1 Deltaproteobacteria bacterium
GATCTCCGCTGGTCCTGGGGGCTGGTGGAAGAAAAGCGGCCCGGAGAGTTTTTCCAGGTGGAGCAGGATGCGCGCGGCACTTATATTCTTAACTCAAAGGACCTGTGCCTGCTTGAGGAGATCGGTCCGCTTATGCGCCTTGGCATCGATTCGTTCAAAATTGAAGGCCGGATGAAAGGGGCGTTATATGTGGCAAGCGTAACGAGGGCCTACAGGCAGGCGATTGACCGGTTCGCGCAGCGTCCCTCGGACGTAAAGGTCGAGCCGGCCTGGGTGGAAGACCTGCAAAAGATCAGCCATCGCCCCTACACAAAAGGTAGTCTTTTTGCGGGCGCAAAAACCGCAAAGGCTGATATTGAAACGCGAATTTCCTATGTTCAGACCCATACCCTGGCGGGCCTGGTTCGTTCCGACCCCGAGCACGACGGACCGACCGTTTATGGCGATGGAGGGAAAATTTTCTTCGAGGTCAGGTCCAGACTGGTCCCCGGCCAAAACCTCGAATTTTTGAACCCCGACGGGTCCACCTCCTGTCATGTGCTAAAGGCCTTCGAAGACATCAACGGCAACCGTCTCGCACAGGCTCATCCGAACACGTTGATAAGGTTTTGCGTGGATTTTCCGGTTTTTCCATTCCAGGCGGCGAGGGTTTCGAATGCGGTCGGGACGGCGAAGGATATGGAGTCCCTTGAGATCGGCGGGGCAATGATGTAAAAAGTCCGTAAATAGAACTACTTCGTTGTTCGGGAGGCGCCTTTGACTAAACTCGACATCCAACGGGCATGCGAGACACAAGGATGCCGGAATGTTGAGAAGTGTCCGCTGGCAGAAGAAGTCGAACTTTTGCGCGAGCGGTGCCGCAAACTCGAGGAGCTTTCCTACGTCGATGCGCTCACCGGCCTCTATAACTTCCGGTATATGCAAAGAGCCCTAGAAATGGAGATGGAAAGGACCCGGCGGACAAAACTGCCGACCGGCCTGATCATGTTGGACCTGGATCATTTCAAGAAAGTCAACGCTGTCTACGGACACGAAGGCGGCAATACGGTCCTCGCTTACCTGGGCAAACTGCTCAAGGAGAGCGTTCGACTCATCGATATCCCCTGCCGTTATGGCGGGGAGGAATTTGCTCTTATTTTGCCCAATGCTTCTCTTAATCAGTCGGTGAGCATCGCAAAGCGGCTCCATGAGCTCGTGCGCAGGCGTCCCGTCGTTTTTGACGCACAAAACGTGAGCGTCAGCGCCAGCTTTGGCGTCGCGGTGTTCCACCACACCGACCAAGACACGCTCAATTCATTTATAAGCAGGGCCGACCAGCTTTTGTACGAAGCCAAGAACGCGGGCAGAGACCGCATATGCGCCGAGCAACCATGCCCCGTGATCATGGCGGAGGAAGTCACAGCCGACGAAAAGAGCGCACTGTTTTCCTCAGAAGATTGAAATTGTAAGGTGAATGTTGCAGGCAGTTGGGGCTGGAGTCACTCTTCAGGCCGCATTCTGCGTCTGAATTCGTGGTCCGGCGAGGTAAATGCATGGAAGAGCGATGGACGGTCCTCAGAGTCATCCAGTGGACGACCGAGTATTTGAAAAATAAGGGATTCGAGCAGCCCAGGGCCGACGCGGAGGTGCTTCTGGCCCACGTCCTGGGGATGGAGCGGGTACAACTCTATCTCAACTTCGACAAGCCGCTTTCCGGCGAGGAGCTGGCCCGGTATCGGAGCTTCATACGCAGAAGGAGCGCCTGCGAGCCCACTCAGTATATTACGGGCAAGCAGGAGTTCTGGTCGCTCGACTTCGAGGTGACGCCCGCAGTGCTTATTCCACGGCCCGAAACCGAAGTCATTGTTGAAAAAGCCCTCGAGATCGCCGGAGAAAAACCAACGTTTGTGCTTGACCTCGGCGTCGGATCGGGCGCGATCTCGGTTGCCCTTGCCCATGAACGCAAAGGGATAAGGGTTGTCGCCGCCGATAAATCATGGCCGGCAATCGAAGTCGCACGAAGGAACGCCGTGCGTAACGGGGTCGCCGGCCAAATTTTTTTCGTTGTCATGGACCTTTTCGACTCCCTTGCAGCCCGGCCGCGATTCGATATCATAGTCTCCAATCCTCCTTATGTGTCGGATGCGGAATTCCTTGACCTTGCGCCCGAAATTGCCAATTATGAGCCGTCGCTTGCCCTTCGGGGCGGAGGCAACCGAGGTCTTGGCGTGATCAAAAGGATTCTCGAACAGTTTGAAGCCTATTTGAAACCGCAAGGCTCCTTGCTGATGGAAATAGGCCTGGGGCAGGCGGAAATCCTTGAAACAGCCGTTTTGGGGCCTTGGGCCGCAAGATTCGAGTTCATCAAAGATTATTCAGGCATACGCAGGGTCCTTCACGTGAGGGGCGAAGGGGTTTAAGGCAATGGATAGACTGCTTATCGAAGGAGGGGCGCCTCTTAACGGCGAAGTGCGGATCAGCGGGGCCAAAAACTGCGCGCTGCCTCTTATGGCTGCGACCCTGATCGCAAGCGGTAAACACAGCTTCAGCAATGTGCCGCGCCTTCGAGACATAATGACAATGCGGTCGCTGCTCGCGCATATGGGAGCGGTCTCCGAGCATGGATCGACCCTCGAGGTCGATACCTCCGATATTCACACGCTCACGGCGCCTTACGAGCTTGTCAAGACTATGAGGGCCTCGGTCCTGGTGCTGGGGCCGATGCTTGCCCGCTACCGCTGGGCGCGGGTCTCGCTTCCCGGCGGGTGCGCCATCGGGGCGCGGCCCATCAATCTGCACCTCAAGGCCCTCGAACAGATGGGTGTGGAGATAGCCCTGGAGCACGGCTACGTGGTGGGAGAGGCAAGGAAGCTGCGGGGCGCGCAGGTAAGGTTCGACCAGGTAACGGTAACCGGGACCGAAAATATCATGATGGCGGCCTGCCTGGCCGATGGGGTCACCGTCTTGGAAAATGCGGCGCGCGAGCCCGAAGTCGTTGCCCTTGCAGACTACCTGAAGCTGATGGGAGCACAAATAGAGGGCGCGGGCACCGATGAAATCACCATTACGGGAGTTCGTGAGCTTTATCCGTCAAGCTGCGAGGTAATCCCGGACAGGATCGAAGCCGGCACCTACCTGGCCGCTGCGGCGATAACGGGAGGTTCGCTCAGGCTGAAGGGTTTAAGGCAGGAGCATATCCAGGCCGTAATAGATAAACTTGTCGATACCGGGGTTTCGATAGAAAGCGGTTGCGACTTTCTCGATGTCCGCGGCAACGGCAGGCTATGCAGTGTGAACATCGAGACCCAGCCTTACCCGGGATTCCCGACGGACATGCAGGCCCAGTTCATGGCGCTTATGACCATCGGGGACGGCGTGAGCGTGATCAAGGAGCGCATATTTGAAAACCGATTCATGCACGTCCTGGAACTCGAGCGCATGGGCGCCGATATCCAGCTCGACGGAAGGACGGCCATCGTGCGCGGCGTGAAAAAACTCTCTGGAGCACCCGTCATGGCGACGGACCTGAGGGCTTCGGCTTCACTTGTTATCGGCGCCCTTGCAGCCGAGGGTAGAAGCGAAATCACCCGGATTTATCATCTCGACCGCGGCTACGAAGCCATAGAGAAAAAACTTTCCGCCGTGGGGGCCAGGATCGAACGCGTGAGCGGGCGAGGAGAATGACACTATATGGGAGCTCGTAAATTCGACTGGAGGCCCGTCGACCTTGGCGGGATTAAAACGGTGAGCCTGTATGACAGGCAAAGCAAGGTGTCGACGGCGGATTTTGCTCATCCGATGCGGGCCGGCGCTTCTTTTCGGGATTTCATGGATTCGCTTCCCTCCATCCTGGCCGCCGAAGACCTTCGAAAGGCGGCCTCGGCGATATCCGCGGCAACCGGAAACGGAAAGACGGTCATTCTGGGAATGGGCGCACATCCCATTAAGGTCGGCCTTAATCCCGTGATCATCGACGCGATCGAGCGGGGTGTCTTTTCGGGAATAGCGATGAACGGCGCCGGGATGATCCATGACGTGGAAATCGCCCTGGCCGGGAAGACCTCCGAAGACGTCGCAGCGCATCTGGGGCGCGGCGAATTCGGGATGGCGCGCGAGACTGCCGAATTCATCCTGGGGGCCGTCTCGAAGGCGTTTTTGCAACGCGAGCAGGGCCTTGGCCAGGCTGTCGGAGAGGCCCTTCTCATGGAAAGAACACCATTTTCGGACGCGAGCATCCTTTCCGCCGCCGCGCGATGCAATCTGCCCGTGACCGTCCACGTTGCGATCGGGACGGACATAATACATATGCATCCGGAAATGGACGGCGCAGCGATGGGCGCGCTGACGCACTTCGACTTCCGCCTGTTTTGTTCGCTTGTCTCTACTCTCCGGCACGGCGTTTTCATAAACCTCGGTTCCGCGGTGGTGATCCCGGAAGTGTTTCTCAAAGCCGCAAGCGTGGCCAGGAACCTGGGTTTTCCCCTGGGCGGCCTCACGACCGTAAATATGGACTTTCTGCGCCAATACAGGCCGCTCGTAAACGTGGTGCAAAGGCCTACCATGGAAGGCGGCTCGGGCATCAGCCTGACCGGCCACCACGAAATAATGTTTCCGCTGCTAATGGCGGCGGTTTTTGAAGAAATGAACAGGGAGAAGTGATGTTGGAAAGGCGATCGGGGACGCTCGGATGTTTAAGTGCGTCCGGGACGGCGATCTTATTGAGTTGGACCTTATCGGCTGACATGTTATTTTTAATTGATACTTACCTAATCCCTGATGGCTTGCGTGGAGGTTCAGATGCCGATATACGAATATGAGTGCTGCGAGTGCTGCGAGCGTTTTGAAAAGCTCGTTTTTAAAAGTGACGAGCCGGTGAGCTGCCCGAAATGCGATTCTTCAAACATCACTAAGATGATGTCCGTTTGCGGATTTAAGAGCGGCGGGGACAAGGGGGCGGCAAGCAGCCGGGTGGGCGGCTCGTCGTCCGGATGCGCCGGTTGCGCCGGCGGAAGCTGCGCCTCTTGTCATTGACGACCGGCAAAAGGGGAAATTTTTGTTGACCAGGAAACTTGTCCGGATAGCGACGCGAGGCAGCATGCTCGCCCTCAGGCAGAGCGGGATGATGAAAGTGGCCCTGGAGAATCTCTGGCCTGAGTTCCGGTTTGAACTTCAAATAATAAAGACAACCGGTGACAAAATAACCGGCGTGCCGCTGGCCAGGGTGGGCGGCAAGGGCCTTTTTGTGAAGGAGATCGAGGACGCTCTGCTGGATGGGTCCGCAGACCTTGCTGTCCACAGTATGAAGGACGTTCCGGCCGTTTTGCCCGAAGGCCTCGTGATAGCTGCCTTGCCTGAGCGTGAAGACCCGCGCGATGCCCTTATCCTGAGGGAGGGAAAATCGATCGAAGACCTGCGGGATCGGGCGGTCGTCGGGACGAGCAGTCTTCGGCGGGCGGCGCAGATGCGTTCGGTGCGCTCCGATTGTGAAATCCGCGATCTGCGTGGAAACCTGGATACGCGGCTGCGTAAGCTCGATGAGGGGCTCTTCGATGCTATCATCTTGGCTGCGGCCGGACTCAAACGAATGGGATGGCAGGACCGGGCGACGGTATTGATGGACCCGGTCACGTTCATTCCGGCCGTAGGGCAGGGCGCTCTCGCGATCGAATCCAGGTCGGAAGACCTGCGGATAAGGCGGCTTCTCGAACCGCTCGACCACTTTGAAACAGCCGTCGCGGTGCGGGCCGAGCGAAGCCTGCTCATGGAACTGGGGGGCGGCTGTCAGGTGCCGATCGGAGGCCATGCGCGAATCGACGGAAAAATGGTCGAACTCTCGGGTCTTGTCGCCTCGCTCGATGGCCGGCAGTTGGTCCGGGCGGTACGCGCCGCGCCCCTGGAGGAGGCCGAGGCCCTCGGCAAAAGGGTGGCGGAGGAATTGCTGGGCCTTGGCGCAAAGCAAATACTCGATGATGTTTACGGGGCCGGGGCTGTGGGGCCCGGCGGCAAATGAATCCGGATGAAAAGAGAATGCAGTGAAGCGAGGCAAGGTTTATCTCGTAGGCGCAGGACCCGGAGACCCCGGCCTTCTGACGCTAAGGGGCAGGGAGGTCCTCGAAAAGGCCGAGGTTGTCATTTTCGACTACCTTGCGAACGAGGAGTTGCTTAAATTCGTTCCGCCCGGCGCCGAGCGCATATACGTCGGTAAAAAAGGCGGAGATCATACCCTGGGGCAAGAGGGGATAAATGCGCTCCTGGTCGAAAAGGGGCGTGAAAATATCGTCGTGCGGCTTAAAGGGGGAGATCCTTTCATTTTCGGACGGGGCGGCGAGGAGGCCCAGGCGCTGGTCGAAGAAGGCATCGAGTTCGAAGCCGTGCCCGGGGTATCGGCCGCGGCCGCTGTCCCTGCCTATGCCGGCATACCCCTTTCCCACAGGGACCTCACATCCACCATAGCCTTCGTTACGGGCCACGAAAGAGCGGATAAAGAGGAGGCCGAGTCTAAGATTGCCTGGGACAAGATATCCACGGGGGCCGGAACGCTGGTTTTTTTCATGGGGGTACGGAACCTTCCTGAAATATGCGGCAAACTCATCCAACACGGCAGGTCCGCCGATACGCCCATTGCGTTGATTCGCTGGGGCGCCACCCCGATGCAGCAAACCGTTGCAGGCACGCTTTCCGATATTGTGGACAAGGTCAGGGAAGCCAATTTGCAACCGCCTGCGTTGATAGTGGTGGGCGAAGTCGTAAAATGCCGTGACGAGCTGAACTGGTTCGAACGAAGACCTCTGTTCGGCCGAAGGATCGTGGTGACGCGGGCAAGAGAGCAGGCGAGCGATTTCAGGGCCAAACTGCGGGAACTGGGCGCCGCATGTATCGAGTTTCCCACTATTGAGGTGTCTGCCCCTCCATCCTGGGCGCCCCTGGACGAGGCGATCACCGTTCTTTCCGATTACGACTGGGTTATTTTCACCAGCGTAAACGGCGTTAAATCCTTTATCGGCCGGATGCGCGCCGCCGGAAAAGACGCCCGCGATCTCAAAGGCATTCGACTGGCCGCCATCGGCCCCAAGACCGCCGAAGCCCTCGAAGCCGTCATGCTGCGGCCGGACCTGGTTCCATCCGAATATCGCGCCGAAGCGATATTGGAGGCCCTGTCGGGCTACAGCGTCAACAATAAGCGCTTCCTGATGCCGCGCGCGATGGTTGCGCGCGAAATCCTGCCCGAAACGCTAAGGGAACGGGGCGCAAGGGTCGACGTGGTCCCGGCCTACCAAACCGTTCTTCCCGAACGGGACGCTCAAAAAATCCGCTCGCTTTTGACCGAGGGCCGGATAGACTGCCTGACCTTCACCTCATCTTCAACCGTTTCGAACTTTTTCGCCCTGATTGACAAAGACGAGTTCGAACGCTGCAAAGAGAGGACGGCAGTTGCGTGCATCGGACCGATAACGGCGCAAACGGCCGCAGGCTTTGGACTCAAGACTTCCATCATGCCCTCCGAGTACACGATTCGGGGGCTGGTCGACGCCATTGTGGACTATTTTAATAGGAAGCGAGGAATTCAGGGATTGAAGGATTCTCACTAACCAGCCTTTCTGCGGAAGCTTCCCGGCAGGCAAAATAAAGCGGCCGTTCCCCGAATTTGCACCTGGATAACAGCCACGAAAGCTTACCCCGCTTCATTCCCCCACCCTCCCTCGAAACGGTGTTGGAGTTGTACTCTCAACCGGCGTACACCGTGGAGGCGAGAAACGCTTGGGTTGGGAGCGGTTTTCATTATGAAAACATGGGACAAAATTGACGAATGATCGAAAACATCTGACGATCTCCGAGGTCAATAAGCTGATTGCCGCCGCTGAGGGCAGCCACAACGGGGTGCGCTGCTTCTGATGTTTCGCCACGACCTGCGGGTTTCGGAGGCCTGCGGGCTTGAGCTTTCTCAGGTGGATATTGAAAGTCGCGTGCTGCACGTGCAACGGCTCAAAAAGGGACTTTCAACCACTCACCCCTTAACCCTACAACGACATTTATTTCTTGACTGTTAACGGGATCTCAATATTGGCTCTCCAAAACCTTAGCTAAGGAGGAGCAGTCTATGTTGCCACTTTGCCGATGCCTTGATGAACCTTGTCCGGCACTTCCATAATTTAGTGCACCGCGAATGAACGCAAATGGACGCGAATACGTAGAAAGTGACCTGAGCTATGAGGCTGTTGGCTGCGCAATGGCCGTCATCAACGCGTTGGGGCACGGTCTTCGTGAAAAGACCTATGAGC
>JAJYTC010000191.1 GCA_021793275.1 Deltaproteobacteria bacterium
CCCTGAATGACTTTCTGCTCTCCGAAAATACTTTCGATTTTGATGCGGCCGTCATCGTTTTCCACCTTGTCAACGGCCTCCAGGATCAATTCCTCTTTACCGTCTTTTAGCAGGTACGCATTTGCTTCGCACATTTCAGAACTCCTGATGTTTCAATCCACGCCCGATCGCGCGGGGGGCGACGTCGAGAAAGCTCCACAATCCGCATCGCACCAGATTTGGATTTCAAAAATAATTCTAATACGGTTTCGGCACGAAATTCAACACCTCATGTCACTTTGGCGGCCCGGCGCCAGCTTTGCCGCCGGTCTGCTCATCCGAGGGGCCGGGGGGCGGCGCCTTCAGCATCGCATCGTTGAGAATCCCGGCAAAGCGGCAGTTGAGCATTGAATCGAGTTCGTTCACAAGGTCTTCAATCCGGTCAATACCTGCAAGAAGCGCCGGGTTTTGGATCCCTTTGGCCACAAAGTCGAAAAAAAGCGTCTGGAGCTTCCAGCTCTGCGGCCGGGCCTGCATTGCGCGACAGAGCGCAAGCAGCCGCAAAAGCCGCCCGGCGTCCCTTTCATCGAATGTTTTGGTCAGCTTCGTGAGGAGCTTTACAAGGACCCCACCGAGGTTTTCCGAAACTTGTGCAAGGTCCGGCGTCAGGCCCCATGATTTTACTTCCTCCAAAACGGCGCCAAGCCTGGCCATGTGCACCCGGAAATAGAAATCGGTCGCATCCCATGGCGCGCGCTCATGAGCCGGTGCGAACTCATGAGCTATGATCTCTTCGGCCAGCAGTTCGATCTCCTCGCTCAGGATACGCCGCATCGAGGCCTCGACGTCGTACGGAATCTTTATTCCCCACTGTCGAAGCGAGAGCAGAAGGGGTTTGTGCGTATTGAACATGTTCCGCTGGAGCCCGGTCCAGGCTTCGAGGGCTTTGCGGCCGATGTCCCGCGCAATCCAGGCCCTGAGGTCCTTTAGAACGTCTTCCAAGCCGAAATAATCGGTCCCGAATTTTTCGTCCAGCACGCGGACCATTTTTATCGTGCTTTGCTCTTCAATGGAGTTTTGAAGCGCGGCCAGAATAGATTCGTACTCGCCATCCTGCGGACGGGATTTGACTGAACAGCGGAAATCGAGACCGCCGAAATGGACCACGGCGTAAATGAAATCCTCCTCTTCGGTGGTAGTGCCGTCCCTGACCGTGACAAGCCCATACAGGCACTTTACCGGCCTTGCCCCCAGGTCCTCCTCTTTTTTGGCTAAAACCTCGTAAGCATATATGCGAAACCGCCTGCGGGCGAAGACGGACTGAATCGCATAGCTTGCCGCAACCCTGGCCATGTCAACCTGCCCGGCCCTCACTTTGCGGATAAAAACTTTCGCACCGTTTCCATATTCGGGCAGGTTGCTCGGGGCCGACTCGAGCAACTTCAAAAACCCGGGTGTAAGATCGGGCGCACCGGTTTTTTGCGCGAGATCGATCGCCCTGGCTGCGTATTTAAGCACCAGGACCGACTCCAGTTGGCTTATTTCATCGAAAAACCATCCGCACGATGTGTACATAAACAGGCAGAACCGCTCCATCTCGAGCAGTTGGAGAAAGCGCCGGAGCTTGGAGGAGCGCTGACCACCCTTGAGATTTCCGGTCAAAAACCGCCCTGCCCGGCGTCCCCTTCCGTCGAGGATCGATTCTATATATTTGTCTCTCACTTCCCAGGGATCATCCTTGGAAAGTTTCGCCATCTCCGCCTGGAAATGATCGGCGAGAGCGTCTCGAACATAGTCGAACGCCCGGCGCAGCGGCCCCCTCCATTTTTGATTCCAGCCCGGTTCGCCTCCCAAATGGCACCCGCAGTCGGCGCTCCACCTTCCCAGCCCGTGAGCGCAACTCCAGGCGGTGCGTTCGATTATTTCCACGTCCGCAACCACCGGGAAGGCGGAAAGGAACCACCCGTAATTGACTATTTGCGCCGAAGGATCGCGCTTCAGTTCATTAAAGGCGGCGCCGAGGGCCATATCGCCGAATTTGAAGTGGTGGCCGTAGGTCTCTCCGTCGGTTGCCACGTTGACCAGCCACGGCTCCCCGGTTTGGCTGCGCTCGGACCATGCCCCGTCGATCTGATCGAGGAGCCTGGAACTGTGTTCGAGCAGCCGGTCGAAAGCTATCCCGTGGGCCAGGGTCGAATCGTAGAAAAAGAGATAAATGTCTTTGCCGCTTCCGCATGAATAACGGTAAGCCCGCCCGGTTGGAATCGTTCCGCTCGAAACGTCCCTCCAGGTCCTGTCTCCCTTTTGAAAACGCCACCGCAGGGCCTGATAAGGTGAAAGGATAGTGAACTTTATTCCTGCCTCCGCCAGCAGCAAAAGCGTCTCGCGGTCCACGGCCGTTTCGGCCAGCCACATTCCCTCCGGAGGTCTGCCGAAACGGTGTTGGAAATCGCCGATTCCCCAACGGATCTGGGTCAGCTTGTCCCGCCGGTTTGCCAAAGGCATTATGATGTGGTTATAGACCTGGGCTATGGCGTTGCCATGCCCATCGAGGGCCTCCACGCTCTGCCGGTCGGCATCCAGAATGTTCTGGTAAACCCACGGATGGTGGCGCTCGATCCAACTTATAAGGGTAGGACCGAAATTGAAGCTGAGATGTTTGTAGTTGTTCACCAGGTCCAGAATGCGATTCCGGTCGTCGACAAGCCGAGCGGCGGTATTGGCGCGGTAGCATTCCGTGAGGATACGTTCGTTCCAATCGTGATAAGGAGCGGCGGAATCCTCGCGTTCAATCTCCTCGATCCAGGGGTTTTCACGGGGAGGCTGGTAGAAATGCGCGTGAACGCAAACGTATTTTTTTTCAGAAGGCTTGATCATCGAGTCCCCATCCTGCGGCTCATGAGTGCTCTGCGGCCCGGTTCGATTGTATCTCCCGCAGGCCGTCTTTTCCAGCGGGCGCTCCCCTTTCCAGGTAGAAAACCGACCCTGCCGGGGAGGCGCCCGGGCGGTATTGACATTACCCTCCGCCATTTTATGTTTAATAAGGATAATGCACAAGGAGGGTTCTTTATGGAAGACAGATACATGTTCGATACGTTCAAAGCGGACGCAGCTTCTTTTGGCCGGGAATTCACCAACTTTTTGAACGGCAAGTCGCGTGAATGGAAAGTGAAGTCCTGTTCCTATTGCCATGACGACCTCGCCAAGGAGACTTACGCGTCTTGTATATTCAAGAGAAGATAGGCCCCTGGCCGACAGGCCCGAAGGGGTAAGTCGGGAGCCGCGGAGCGGGAAGCAAGAAGATAAGCGGACAAGCATTTTGCTTCCCGCTTTTTTTGACAATCATAAGACCTCAGGGGCCGGGAAATGAGCAATCGGCTCGAAACAGCGGCCGCCCTCAAGGCGCTAAAAGCGTTAAAGGTTTTTGTCTGCTCCGCCGAATGATCAGGGGAACAGGCGGACTATGGCGCCGGATTTGCGGTCATACCGCCCTCATTCAAGCCAACCGGACAAATTGGAGGTCTCAACCCATGGCTGTGCCGGCAGTTTCAAAGAAGGGGAAAAAAGTCAAAAACGTTGCCTTCAAAGGCTACGAGGACGGGACTTGCGAATTTCTTGGAGACCAGATCGAAGCGATGCTGGGATATGGCAGGCAGGAGTTCAATTCCAAGGCGCTCAAATGGACGGACCTGATCCTGAAGGAAGACCTGGCGAATGTAAAAGCGGCCTTTGTGCAGGCCCTCAAAAGCGACAAGACATACATGAGGGAGTACAGGGTACGTGCGAAAAACGGAGGAATCCTCTGGATAAGGGAATGGGGCCAGATCGTTTGCGACGAGGAAGGAAAAATGGAAATGACCACGGGAATTGCCATGGACATAAACGAAGAAAAACAGCAGGAGATACTGCAATTGAGCCGCGAGCGCAAAACCGGCAAGTATCTGACCTTCTCGGTCGCCGATGAAGAATACGGGATTTCGATACTCAAGGTGAAGGAAATCATCGAGGTGATGCCGATTACGCCAGTGCCCCAGGCGCCTCCATACCTTAAGGGCGTGATAAATCTTCGCGGCAAAATAATCCCTGTAGCGGATCTGCGAACAAAACTGGGGGTGGGGGAATCTGCCTACACGGAGCGCACCTGCATCATCGTGCTCGAGGTCACAAGGAAGAGATCAAATTTTTTGACCGGCATGGTGGTGGATTCGGTCTCGGAAGTTCTTCACATCCAAGGGGCCAATATCGAGGACGTGCGTGAGTTCACTCTTCAAAACAACAGCCGATACCTGCTCGGTATGGCAAAATTGGACAGCGGACTGAAGCTGATTCTAGACGTGGACGAAATGCTGGGCGACATCGACATCGAAGAGGCGCAAGAGGTCTTCGAGGCGGCTGTTTAGTCCGCACGGATTCTACGACTGCGGCTCTTCGCCCCCGGCCTTCTTTTCGGCGCTGAAAAACAGGTCGAACAAAGAGCCCCACTGCGCCGGGGCCGGCAAGGATTTGCCGGCCATCGACGAGAGGTCTCTACCGACGTCGAGCCATTTTTTGAAATTTTCATCAAAGGCGCTCTTGTATAGCAGGTAGTTCTTTATGGTGAGTTCGAGGTACTTTTCGAAAAACTCCGCCAATACGTCCTCGCGGTACTGAATAACCAGGTGGAGAAAGGGCACGGGCAGAAGCACATTCTTGTTTTTTGCCTCCTCCACGATAATCTGAGACAGTATGAACGCCGTGACATCCTCGGATGTCCTGGCGTCGATCACCGTGACCTGCCGTCCCTCCCTTATGAGTTGACTCACCTGATCGAGGGTAATAAAGGCGCTCCTTTCCGGGTCGTAGAGCCGCCTGTTGGCGTATTTTTTGAGGACAATTTTTTCGGACATCAATGACTCCGGCAAGCTATTTTTACTGCACAGCACAATGGACTAAGATAGTGATACCCGGTGCATGGAGGTACATTCCGCGGCAAATTTTTTGCATCGCACAATCTCTTTCTTGACTCCGCCCACCTAGTAATTATAGTTCATTTCGGTATACCGCAACGCAAATTATTGTGCCGGCGCATCGCTTTGCGCGCGCGGAGAGTCTGTTTGCAAGTTTTAACTGCGGGCCCGGGGTCTGGAATTTTTAAGGGCAGGCCCGCCAATCGCCAAATCAAAGGAGATCGAAGATGAACCAGTTCAACCTGGTAAGACAGATGATCGATTTTAACCGCACGACTTTCGACAACACATTTGGCGCCATCTGCATGCTCCAGGAGCAATCGGAAAAGATGATGAACACTTTTGTCGAACAGGCGGTGTGGATCCCCAGTGAAGGGAAAAAAGCCATCAACGACATGACGGCGATGTTCAGAAAGGGCTGCTCGGAATTCAAGAAGGCCGTGGATGAAAACTTCGGCAAGGCCGAAGCTTATTTCGAGCAGAGCGGCCGCGCTCAGGGCGAACCATCCTAGACCACCCCGGAGCGCAATTCGGCATCAAAGCCTGAAACAGTTCGCATTAAACGATGTGGTGAAAGGGTCTTCCGGGGGCCGGATGAGAAGCTGTAGGTGTCCATCCGGCAACACCGGATGGACACCGGGAGACTCAGGGTCAATAAGCGAGTGCACCCATTTGCGCCGGGGCAGCGAGAGTGGGCGAAGCGTGAACATTTGCTGCAAGGTGGCCGGCGATTTTGCAGGCAAAGGACCAGCGTGCAGGCGCGGTCAAATGAGGTCCGGTTTGGCTTTGCGCTTCCGTTAGACCTGTTGCCGCCGGTCAATCGAAAAATCCCGTTTGAAATCCAACACCTCCTGATGGTATTATTTGCAATCTGATAATTATCAGAAATAATCCGAACGGATCGCAGCAACCGGCCGCTGGAATGGATGCAGAGCCGTGGGGGCAGAAAATGGAGTCGAGGACTCCGATACGGCGCTCGATTCGCTTCAGGCCGAGTTGTTCGGATTTGGTTACCTTATAGACAGCTTTAAAAGTAAACAGGTCCGCAGGGACGACTTGGCGGCCGGCCTCGAAGCGATGACAGACGAGCTTCGCAGGACCGGCCTGTTGGAGCTTGCCCATTTAACTGAAAATGCCCGCTTACGCGGAATAGAACATTGAGATCGCGACGATTAAGGCAGGACGCTCTCAGTCCAAGCATGTAATATGCTTTAAGGAGGGAAAGCTGTTGCACCTCGCCATTTGATGCGGCTTTGTCCTGCTTTTTATCAGGAGTTGCCCGTGAATTCCGGAAATAGCACTGCCAAGCCCAGAGTGCTTGCAATCACTGCGGAGACATTCGCTGTACGTCAATTAAGACTGGATATGCCGCTTTGCAATCTAAAAAGGCATGGGCTAATCGATGATTACCTGATTACGGATCATTTTTTTCAAAATCTGCCGGACGATTACCAGTTTGATACGGTATGGGTGCAAAGGATGGTGAATGAAAAAATCTGCGGCGTTCTGGCGGACCGTATCGATAACAATTTTCTCTACGACCTGGATGATTTCCTGATAGGCCGGCCCACTTATACAAGGGACTGCTTCGACAAAAATTCCAGATGGCAGGAAGCCATCAGGTGGGCGCTGACCAATAGCAAAGTGCTGACATGCACTACCAGCAGGTTGGTCGGAATGCTGGAAGCATGTTCGGGGGTTTCCCTGTCGCCAAAGGCCGTCATATGCCCCAACGGCTTCGAGTTTTCCAAGACCACACGTAAGCCGCAACAGCCGGCCGGGATGGTTTGGACATCGAGCGATTTTCCCGCCCTAATCCGGTCCCGAGAACCGCTTATCAACGCCATATCCAAATTCTCGGAAAAATATGAGCTGCCCGTCTATAGCTTTGGCTATTTCAACGGCTCCATTATTGGAAAGATCCGGAACCTTGTGGACCTGGGGCCAATCCCCTACTTTCATCACAAGACGCTACTGGGGTCGTTGCCGCCCCTTATAGGAATCGCGCCGCTGGAAACATCGGCAGACCAGGCGGATCTTGATTTCATAAATTCCAAGTCGGATCTCAAAATGGTTGAGTTCGGCGGCTTCGGCCATCCTTCCGTCTACAGCGACGCCCCGCCTTATACCGACACGGATTTGCGATGCGGCGTGGTGGCTCCAAACGACGAGTCGTCCTGGTTTGATGCCATGGAGATGATTTTCAGGAAAAAGTGGAAGGGGCTTGACACGGAGCAGGCCGGGGTGGTTGAAGCCCGCAACATGGACCGCATCGCAAGTGAGCTCTGGTATGAAGCAATCCGCAGGGTGCGGATGGAGCGTCAATTGACCGGTTCCGACGTCAAAAACGGGTTCAAGAGGTCGCGGAGAACATTAGCAGAGGGACTGGCCACGCCCGGGCTTACTGTATCAAGAAAGAAGGTTGTGGATTGGGCTGCTTATGACAATGCATATCACTTCTGGAAAGAGTACAAGAAGAAGCGCATAGTTCGGCATGAAGCATTAAAGATAATTGATGACGGGTATGGCCTTCCTCTATTTTTTGCTCTCTACCCCCTCTACAAAATTGTAAAGCCTTTCAGGAAATTGATGAGATTTCTGAAAAAGAATATAGTTTAGGATGGATTTCCGGCTATTTGTCGGTATTACGGCAAATGGCAGTACGGACTTTTCGACAATCTTTTGCAGAATCAGGAGACAATTCAATGATTGATTCCCTTGTCACAGGCGGAGCTGGTTTTATTGGGTCGCACGTTGCCGAATGCCTTCTCCGCAGCGGCCGGAGCGTTCTGGTTCTTGATGACCTGAGCGGCGGCTTTATCGAAAACGTTCCGGCGGGCGCCGAATTCGTAAACGGGTCGATTTTGGACGTCGAACTATTGGAACGTCTTTTCACCGAACATCGATTCCAATACGTATACCACCTGGCGGCGTACGCCGCCGAAGGACTGAGCCACTTCATCAAGCGGTTCAACTACAACAATAATCTTATTGGTTCTGTAAATCTGATCAACGCATCGGTTAATCACGGTGTGAAGTGCTTCGTTTTCACCTCGTCGATCGCTGTGTATGGAGCCGGGCAGGTCCCGATGACGGAGAGCATGGTCCCCCAACCTGAGGACTCGTACGGGATCGCAAAGCTCGCGGTCGAATCAGAATTGCGGGTATCGCACGAAATGTTCGGACTCGATTATGTTATTTTCCGGCCCCACAATGTCTACGGCGAACGCCAAAATATCGGGGATCGATACCGCAATGTAGTCGGCATATTCATGAATCAACTTCTTCAGGATGAGCCGATGACCATCTTTGGCGACGGTAT
>JAJYTC010000020.1 GCA_021793275.1 Deltaproteobacteria bacterium
ATCGAGGATTTCCCCATCGGGAAATACGCGCTCTATTCCCTGCTTTTTCTGGCGGAAATCGCGGCTTGCTTTGTCATCGTCTACGCATTAAAGGGTTGACTTGTTCGCCGGGTATGGGTATATGGCCTTTAAGGCGAAACATAATTTTTTGGAAAGTTTGAAAATGACAGGCGCGAAGTCTTTCCTGCTACTACTCGTTCTACTACTTAGTCCGCAAAGACGGACAGGAGGACCAGTCGCCTTTTGCTTGCTGTGTTGAAAACGGATACTGACTGAAGATCAAAGGCCATGGGTTCTCCCCATGGCCTTTTTGCTTTTTAAGGACCTTTAACCATTTTTTACAGCCGGTTTGGCGCAAGGAGGACAAAATGAGCAGAAAGATACATATTTTCGACACAACGCTCAGGGACGGCGAACAGGTGCCCGGAGCAAAGCTCAACAAGAGGCAAAAATTCGAAATCGCCCAACAGCTTGCAAACCTTAATGTTGACGTGATCGAGGCCGGGTTTCCCTGTTCTTCGCCAGGGGACCTCGATGCCGTCAGGGAAATATCGCGGCATGTGAGGGGCCCGGTTATCGCGGCGCTTGCCCGGGCGGTCAAGGAGGATATCGACATCGCATGGGAGGCGGTCTGTGAGGCCCAAAGGCCAAGAGTTCACGTTTTCCTGGGCTCATCGGACATCCACATACAGAAAAAACTGCGAAGCGACCGTAAAAAGGCCATGGAGATGGCAGTTGAGGCCGTAAAGTATGCAAGGGGCCTTTGCCCGGAAGTCGAGTTTTCCACCGAAGACGGATCGAGGACGGAGTTCGAGTTTCTGTGCCGCATTATCGAAGAAACCATCAAAGCCGGGGCCTCGGTCATCAACGTTCCGGATACGGTCGGCTACGCCCTGCCGGAAGAATTCGGCGAACTCATCCGCAGACTGCGCGAGAGCGTTCCAGCGCTGGACCGCGTTATTTTGAGCGTGCACTGCCATAACGATCTCGGACTGGCGGTGGCAAACAGCATGGCTGCAATTCGCAACGGGGCCGACCAGGTGGAGTGCACGATCAACGGGATCGGCGAGAGGGCCGGAAACGCTTCTTTGGAGGAGATAGTGATGGTCCTCAAGACGCGCTTTGAAAACTACCAGGCGATCACGGGTATCAACACCCAGGAAATATACCGCACAAGCCGAATGGTCAGCAGGATCATGAACATCCCCGTACAGCCCAACAAGGCGATAGTCGGAAGCAATGCCTTTTCACATTCATCGGGAATCCATCAGGACGGCATTCTCAAGGACAGGACCACCTACGAGATCATGAAACCCGAGGAATTGGGCATAAAGCAGCAAACATTAGTGCTCACGGCCCGCTCGGGACGGGCCGCCCTCAGGCACCGGCTCTCCGAAATCGGTTTCACGCTCGATCCGGAAACCTTCGAGCGCGTCTACAACCGTTTCATCGACGTTGCCGACCGCAAGAAGGAAATTGGCGCCCAGGACCTGCAATCGATCGTGGAGATCGAGGTTTCGAAGGTCCCCGAGACTTTCAAGATGCACACCATGCAGATAATGAGCGGCAACAAAATGGTCCCCCTGGCCTCGGTAACTCTTGAACGAGACGGGGAGCTTTACACCGACGCAGCCACCGGAGACGGTCCGGTTGATGCAGTTTTCAAAGGGATTGAGCGCATTACGGGCATCACCGGAAAACTTCGCGACTACGACCTCAAGGCCGTTACAATGGGCAGGGATGCGCTCGGCGAGGCCATGGTCAGGGTGGAAATCGGCGACACGGTCTATTCAGGCATCGGGAGCAGTCCCGACGTGATCGAAGCAAGCGCCCTCGCTTATCTCAATGCCTGCAACCGCTACTTCGCAAACGGCGGCGCTCAAAAAATTCAAAGTTCGGGCGAGTTCAAAAGTTGAAATAGTGCTTGGCCTTTGTCGAACAAATTGTTACAGGTATGGGAATTCGGCCCTTGATTTAGATTGAAAGTTCGATTAGTCGGTAGAAATGAAAAGATTCGAAACCGATGCTATCGTTTTGAGTACGTGCGACCACGCAGAATCGGATCGGCTGGTGACTTTTCACTCGGCCGAATTCGGCAGATTGCGCGGGATCGCCAAAGGCGCCAGGAGAAGCAAAAAAAGATTTGCCAACGTATTCGAACCCTGCAGCCTTGTTCGCCTGGAATGTCGCGAGAAAAATTCTTATATATGGATCGAAGCCTGCAAGCTGGTGGAACCCTATCTGCCGATGCGCACGGATATTGAGAAGTGGGCATATGCGGCGCTTTTTTCCGAAATTGTTCTGGAGATGGTGCCCGAAGGGGAACCGCATCCCGCCCCGTTTATTCTGCACAAAGAGACCCTCGATAGATTGGAGCGGGACAAAGACCCCGAACATGTGCTATTGTTAGCGCTGTTGCGCTTTCAATTACTCATGGGTTATATGCCGGAGTTGGAAGAATGCGCGATTTGCCGGCGCGCGCTCAAGACGGCCCGAAAATGGTTTTGGCAGCCGGCACAGGGAAAACTTGTATGCACGGATCATTTTTCTCCTGATAGCGGCTATATTGCTCTTGATACCGGCACACTGGCATTAATAAATTATATGAGGAAAATTCCGCTTGAGAAAACCTGGCGGTTGCGGATGCGCCGGGAAATGAGAGCGCCTCTTTTGACTGGCCTTCTTGACTGGTTTCGGTATCATACCAGAAAGGAAATCCAAAGCATCAAGGTGCTCGAACAAATCTTTCCATCTTGTGGAATTTCGAGTTCCATTGTAGGAAGCGGACCGGCAAGGCAGAGACATTATCAAATCCGATGCTGACCCCGGGTGATCGAGCTATATGATCTTTTCTGAAAGAAAATGAGGCAACTTTTATGCTGACGATAAGCCATTTCGCGGAAATCGCCCGCAATTCCCCATGGCTTGCTCTTCTTCTCTCCTTTGCCGGCGGCGTTCTGGCAAGTTTTACCCCCTGCAGCTACCCTATGATGCCGATAACGGTCGCATTTATAGGCGGCAAAGCCAACGGCAGCAGGCGCAGGGGTTTTTTGCTGTCCCTTTTTTATGTGCTGGGCCTGGCCACCGTCTATTCGACGCTGGCCATCTTCGCCGCCCTGACCGGCCAAATGTTCGGCGCTCTTACCGCCAGTCCATGGGTTTACCTGGCGGTCGCCAATATTTTGCTCTTTTTCGGGCTGGTGATGCTTGAAGCGGTTCCGCTTGCCCCGCCCGGTTTTCTCAATAACTTGAAGGTAACGGGGTTTTCGGGCCACGATGTTTTTACCAGCATGATACTTGGCGGGGCATCGGCCCTTGTTGTCAGCACCTGCACGACTCCTATTCTCGCCTCTCTTCTGGCCCTTGTGGCCGTCAAGCGACAGATCGTGCTCGGAGTCGGCATGCTGTTTTCTTTTTCGCTTGGCCTGGGAGCTCTGGTGATCGTAGTGGGTACATTCACAGGGTTGCTTGCCTCCCTGCCTCGTTCCGGAAAATGGATGGTGAGGGTCCAGAGGATTTTTGGAATCCTCATGATTATCCTGGCAGAGTATTTCCTTATCAAAGCAGGAGAATTTTGGATATGAATCTGAAAACCATCAAGAAATTGGCTATGTTTTTCCTATCAGCCACGCTGCTCACAACCGTAGTTTTCTACCTTCCGGCAAGAGCGGCTGAACAAGCTCCCGATTTCACCTTGCCGAGCCTCAACGGGACCATGGTGTCTTTGAACCAGTTTAAGGGACAAAAGCCTGTTCTCGTCGAATTTTTCGCCACATGGTGCCATTTCTGCCGGGCAATTCATCCCCAGATTGTCAAACTGCGAGAGTCCGTCCCCGAATCCAAACTGGCCATCGTTGCGATCGACGTTGGAAGCGGAGACTCGCTGGAGAGGGTCAAGCTCTATGTAAAGAACCACCCGTCGCCCTTTACGGTGCTCTATGACAAGGGTTCGATAGTCACGCGCACTTACGGCGTCGAGGGGATACCCCATATTGTCCTGGTGGACAAAAATGGTAACATCAAATACCAGGGCAGTGAGCTCCCCTCCGATCCGATGAGCCTGGTTCAATAGGCCAAAGAACAGAATCGGTATCAATGAAAGACGTACTGACAATCATAATGGCCGGCGGAAGAGGTCAGCGGCTCATGCCGCTTACCTCCGACCGGTCCAAACCTGCGGTTCCTTTTGGAGGCATATATCGGCTTATCGATATACCTCTTAGTAACTGCATCAACTCCCAGCTCTACAAAATCCTCGTTTTTCCCCAGTACAAATCTCAGTCCCTCGTCGACCACGTGGAAGAAGGCTGGAAAATATTCTCCGGCGATCTGGGCCATTACCTGCGAATCGTAGCTCCCCAACAGAGAACCGGGGAAGATTGGTACAGAGGCACAGCCGACTCGGTCAGGCAGAACCTGTACCTGATTGAACGTGAAATGCCCCGCTACGTTCTGATTCTTTCCGGAGACCACGTCTACAAGATGGACTATAGCGCCTTCCGCGATCATCACGAAAAAGTCGGGGCCGACGCATCGGTGGCGCTGTTGGAGGTGGACCGTTCACAAGGCTCCGAGTTCGGGATAGCTGAGGTGGATAACGATTTCAGAATCCGCGCGTGGCAGGAAAAGCCCAAAGAGCCCAAGCCCATCCCGGACGACCCTGAGCGATGCCTGGCCTCGATGGGAATATACCTGTTCAGAACCGAACTCCTCCTCGATATACTCTATAAAATGGACTATCATGATTTCGGAGGAGATATAATCCCCAGAATCATAGACGAAGTCAAAGTCTTCGCCTACCCTTACAGGCGCCTTAACCGGATCCGCGACTATATTCGCCAGGCCGACCCCGACGGCGTAAGGAGGCTGCACCTGGTCGACGCCACCCGTGACTCTCAGTACTGGAGAGACGTGGGCACCCTCGACTCCTATTGGAACGCCAACATGGATTTGACCGGCGTAAATCCCTTTTTCAATCTCTACGGGTATCTCTGGCCGGTAAGAACCATTGCCCACCAGTACCCCCCTGCAAAGTTCGTCTTCAACCAGCCCGATCACACCGGGACCGCTGTCGATTCGCTGATTTCGCCCGGTTGCATAATAAGCGGCGGCACAGTGAGGAGTTCTGTGCTGTCGTGCGATGTGACGGTTCGAAGCTGGGCGCAGGTAGACGAATCTGTCGTCATGGACCATGTCGAGGTTGGCCGCCACTGTAAAATAAAAAAGGCCATCATCGACAAGGAAAACGTTATCCCTCCCAATACCGAGATTGGAATGAACCCTCAGGCCGACAGGGAAAGATTCACCGTGACCCCCCGGGGGATCGTCGTTGTGCCGAAAGGTTTCTTCAGGGCCACATGAATCGGCTGCACCACTTGGCCATCATTTCCGAAAGCTGGGGCATGTAAAATGGTTTGATAAGGCAGTCGTCCATTCCGGCTTCCAGACATCGGGTGCGATCTTCATCGGTGAAATTGGCCGCAACCGCTATGATCGCGGTCCTGGGGTCGCCCCTTCGCTTCTCCCTGCTCCTGATCAAGCGAGCCGCTTCAAGACCGTCCATCACGGACATCCGGCAGTCCATCAGAACAATGTCGTAGCTGCTCGACTCCATACTGCTAAGCACTTCACAACCGTTGGAGGCCACGTCAACCCGGCATCCAAGGGCCTCGATCATAGTGCGCCCCACTTCCTGGTTAATGGGGTTGTCTTGCGCCAGAAGCACACACGATTTGCTCATCTCGCTTCCCCGTTAAGACATTGCCCTGTCAAGATCAACGCAGGTGCCCCCGAAAGCCACCTTCGGGCATAATAGCAAACAGTCGTAGGGAGTTTTGCCAAAAGGGAAATTTAACAAAAAGAAGGCGGCCATTCCCAACGGCCGCCTCCCTCCACCTCTCCGCCTGCAATCCCCGGCCAGGCACTCCTATGCGTCACTGCGGCAGTGAGATCTTTACTACCACGAGTAGGGTGCGTAATAGTAGTTAGGTGAGTAGTAGTAACCATAAGAATAAGGGGAGTAGTAATAGCCGTAATGTGGGTAATAGCCTCTCCAATAGTGGTGATGCCAATAACCCCGGCCCCTGTGGTGCCAGTAATGGTGGTGCCAGTAATGACCGTCGGCATAGGCGGCAGGCGCCACCATTGAAAGCGTGGCCAAAATCACCATCACGGCCAAAGCTGTCTTCATGCTGCAAAGAAGTTTCATCTCATCACCTCCCGTGGTCCTTTTTACAAAAAATCCCGTGTTCCTCTCAATCGTTTTATTTCTTTATCACCGCCGGCTTTTCATTAGACGAATAACCAGTCGATAAAGTTCACATCTGCAACAACTTCATTTTTCCAATCCGCGGGGTCAAAAATTGGGTTGCCCTTTGAGCATAGTGCTGTTAAATTCGCTAAGTCCTTATTTTCTCTTCCGAGCGCCGGAGCCAGTCGAAGCCCGAGCGAATCGACACCGGAGACTCTCGTCAGATCCGGTTCACAATTGCCTATTGTTAAGGAAATCCATATGCCTAAGAACCAAAAACTTTTACTTCTCATCACAGTCGTTGTCCTGATTTTGACGTTCGGGAGTCGTTCGACGCTCGCCCAGACCGCCGATCTGTCTGCAAATCAGGATACTTATCACTATTTGAAACTTTTCAGCAACGTCCTGACGATCGTGCAGGATAACTACGTAGAAAAGCCAAACCAGAAAAAGCTCATATATGGGGCTATAAACGGGATGATCAGCCAACTCGATCCCCACTCCTCGTTCCTTACGCCTACGGAATACAAAGAACTGCAGGTCGAAACGAGGGGGAAATTCGGCGGCCTCGGGCTGGAGATAACGATCAAAAACCACATTTTGACCGTGGTTTCCCCGCTTGAGGGCACCCCTGCCGATAAGGCCGGCATCAAGGCTAACGATCAGATACTCAAAATCGATAATGAGTCCACTCAGGGTATGTCGCTGATGCAAGCGGTGCAAAAGATGAGGGGCCCCAAGGGCAGCAAGGTGAAGCTGACGATTTTGAGAAAAGGCATTGCAAAGCCGCTGCAAATGGAATTGGCACGGGCGATCATTTCCATTAAGAGCGTAAAGTCGATGGCGCTCGCACCGGGGATCGGCTACGTAAGGATTTCGAGCTTTGAAAGCGGAACGGCAAGAGATCTGCACAAGGCGATCGAAAAGCTCCAGGCCGAAAATCCCGGCGGCCTGAAGGGACTGATACTTGATTTAAGGAATAATCCGGGTGGCTTGCTCGATCAGGCGGTCGAGGTGAGCGATCAATTCCTGAATGGAGGACTGATCGTCTACACCAAAGGACGACTGCCGGACCAGAAGATGCGCTTCGATGCCCATAAAAAAGCGCATCCCCTCACGTTTCCGATGGTCGTGCTCGTAAACGGCGGGTCGGCAAGCGCATCGGAAATTGTTGCCGGAGCGCTGCAAGACCACAAAAGAGCTATAATCATGGGCACACAGACCTTCGGCAAGGGCTCGGTACAGACCGTGATTCCTCTAAGCGGCGGCGCGGCGCTAAGACTTACCACGTCCCTTTACTACACGCCTTCCGGCAGGTCCATTCAGGCTGAGGGAATCACACCGAATATCGTGGTAAGAAGGACAAGTCCGGAGGCGGCGAAGCTCGACAAAAGCGACCAACGGAGTGTCATCCGTGAAATAGACCTTCCCCACCACTTCAAGGAGCAGAACCCGCCTGCTGTGAAAAAAGCGAAGCCGTCGCCTGCTCAGATCGCAGCTCAAAAGTTCGTCGCTGGAGACAACCAGGTCAGGCGCGCGCTCGATCTGCTCGAAGGCTACCAAATATTGGCCGAAACGCAGTATAGATAGTATCCATCCGACAAACCCGTGTCGTCAGGGCGGGGTGGGCACGATGATGCCCACCCCGCTTACGCTCCCCTACCCTGCACCAGGTGTGCGTCAGGGTTGGGGGGGGCGAAGCGGGGTAAGCTTTACCGTCACCACAAAGAAGTTTTTGGATGGAGGCCGGGTAGTACTGGAGCCTGGCGGTCTTTGTCTGTGCCGCATCGGCGTTCATATTTTTAGTCTGAGTCAGTCTGGGAAGGCAGCCGGAGAAGAAGAATCTTGCCCTCGAAAAAACGGACTAAAAGCGGGAAATCAAGCGGAGGGAAAAAAGGCAAAAGCGGTCCCAAGGCCGCGGCTGCCCTCAAAAAAAGGCCATCGACGCCTGTTTTGGCTGCATGGGTCCTCGCCCTGTTTTTTTTGGCGGCCCTTCTGTATTTTGCCAGGGAGAGCCGTCGTCTGCCACCGTTGCACCACCTCGAGAGCGCCCCTAAGGTTGCAAAAACTCCCGGCGCCCGGACCTCGCCTCCGGAAGTCCGAACAAAGCCGGCCGGCCCTGCGGGCAAACATCCATCCACCGAGGCCGCAGCAAAACGGCGCGCCTCTCATCTTGCCACTGTTTCGCCGGCGACTCGCCCCAAGGCCCCCGCGTTACCCGTTATTCACGGGCATGCCAGGCCTGAACTATCTATCGTCATAGACGATTTCGGCCCCAGCCTCAGGGTCGCCAGGAAATTCGCCTCCCTTCCCTTCCCCGTCACCTTATCCGTTCTGCCTTTTCAAGCCTATAGCAGTAAGATCGCAAAGATGGCCCACCAGGACGGCAGGGAAGTCATGCTGCATCTTCCGATGCAACCTTTGGACAGTCACATAAACCCTGGTCCCGGCGCTCTGATGGTTTCCATGTCTCCCGGCCAGATCCGGCTGAGCGTCACCGCCGCCCTGGATACTTCCCCTTACTTTGACGGCGTCGACAACCACGAGGGCTCGAAGTTTACACAGGATGCCAAAGACATGGAAATCGTCCTATCCGTGCTGAAAGATCGCAAACTTTTCTTTGTAGACAGCATGACGATAAACAAGAGCGTAGGGTGGAAAGAAGCCCGGCGGATGAGGGTCCCCACGTTCAAGCGCAACGTTTTTCTTGATGACATCCTTTCCGCAGGCGCTATTCGCTCACAGATAGAAAAGGCCGTGGAAATCGCCAAAGTCCGGGGAGCAGCCCTTGCCATTGGACATCCCCATGCAATCACTTTGCGGACGCTGCGGGCTGCTGCCGCCTATTTCAGAAAAGAAGGCGTCGAGATGGTTCCTGCCCACGACCTCGTGGGCAGGTGAGAAGAGACCTGAGGGTGAATATCCACTACGAAGGAGAAACTCAATGAAAATTTACGCTCGCGCTAGAACTGTTTTTGCTTTGGCCTTCTTTTGCTTATCGGTTTCAGTCACGCCGGCATTTGCGAAGGTGACACAAAAGTCCACCACGCAACACCAGGCCACGGCTCATCCGTCTATCCAGGTCCAGGACCCCGAGTATAACTTCGGTACGGTGGTGCAGGGCGGCACGGTCGAGCACGCATTTACCGTGAAAAATACCGGTAAGGAGGTGCTCAAGATCGAGCAGGTCAAAGTGGGTTGAGGGTGCACGCTTGTCCGGTTCGATCCGGCAATCCCTCCCGGCGGCGAGGGAAAGGTGATAATGAAAGCGAACCTGGCGAATTTCCAGGGAAACGTTGTCAAAACGGCAACCATTACAAGTAATGACCCGGATGACCCTGTGCAGGCTTTGAAGCTCGAAGGATTTGTCAAACCCATCGTCTTAATGAAGCCTTCGCCAAACGTAGCGCTCAGGGCGCCGGCCGGTCCGCTCTCCGAGTCGGTGGTAGAACTTATAGCTGCAAAGACTCCTTTTCACATCACGAGCATCGATACAAACCTGGCGGGAAGCATAAACTACTCTCTTCAAACGGTTTCGGAAGGAACGGATTACAGGTTGAAAATTTCAAACAAGATCCGCAGAGGGAACTACAGCGGATTTATCAGACTTAAAACCGATCTGCCGCGCGTCCCCTATTTGTTCGTCCGTGTGATGGGGATCATCAAGGGCGAAATATCGGCGACCCCCGAGACCGTCATGATTGGAGAACTGAGCGCCGGCATGCCTGTGCGTTCAGGCAGCGTGACCGTCACCAGCAACGAGGACAAGCCTTTCAAGATTACCGGCCTCACTTACGACAAAGCTCTCATGTCGGTTTCTCAGAAAAAACTCGAAAATCGAAACGGCTTCCTGCTGAATATCCGGCCAGAGCTGCAGAGCGCCAAGCCCGGTTCTGTCAAACAGGCGCCCCTGGCGGTCGAAACGAACGTCGGACCTTACGGCAAAGCCGACGTGTTGGTCATTATCTTCAATAATTCGAGCGGGCCCCCGACCAGGCGTTAACACTGCAACGATATTTAACGATCCTATCGGCGCCGCACCTCGCTACTGCGGAACTGCAACAAGCGGCTGGAGCGCTCTTCGTACTCGATCGGCCGGGTATCCGGGGGAAGTTTGGTTGCTTCAAAGTGATGCAAATATTCCATATATAAGGCGGCCTACTTCCCCGCATATTTTCCACGATTAAAATACAGCGACACAGTACGGCAATTCCCTGCTTGACCTCATTTCAATCCGGCGGACCTGCTGCTAATAATAAATGTAAAACACGGTCCCCTAAATTGAGGAGAATGTCATGAAAAGGGTAAAGCCGCAACGCTATATAGCCGTGGAAAGCTGCGATAAGGTCAGGCGAAACGTGTTTTGCCGCAACTACGGAAAGTGTCTCGATTACGCCATCTTAAGAAAATGGCCGGGCTTTTCCTGCCAGAACTGCGGGTGCTATGAACAGGAAAAACTCGAAGGTCAGGCTCTAACTGACGATTATGCCCGCTGCATGGCCCTCGCATTCGTGAGCGGAGCGGTCGAACTGAGCTAGGAAATGCATAGAATTCACAGGTAAAAAAAGACGCGGCGGAAAACGGAGCCCTGTTAAGATAAAAGCCTCTGCTAAGTCTTGGGCCGGCAGTGGTTGGTTGGCTTCTTTTAGCAAAGCGCTCCGTTCCGCCTCACAGTTCTTCAGAATCCCTTATTCCCTGCCACCCTCCTGCCAATAAAATCCTGCAGAGCGCAAATAAAGCCGCCACGTGAGGGCGCGATTATGGCGTAATTCCTTTCTATGGCGGTTTTATGGCGGTATTGAGCGAATGTTGACTCATTCCTGTTTTAGACGTAACAATCGGGAATCATTGCTATAATATTTTTCTTCATTCTTTGGCATCAAAGTTGCTAGATGTAGTAATCAAAGAAAAAAACTCTTTCCTCCTCGAAGCCGATCGGTCTGCCCCACCGAGTCGGCTTTTTCCTTTTTCTTCCCGATCTAATTTGTGCGGCTGCGCAATTACGCCAGAGCGATGCGCACCTGCCTTTGCCGGGGTTTGTCTGCGCGCAGGAAAGCAAGCGCTTTTACCAACAAAGAATTTCCCGTCGGCCAGGCTTGTGTTAGACTCCAGGCTGCCGGCAAATCGGATATCAAACGGCCGGCCACTTTTTTGCGCATGCGCCGGATGGACATATGATACAAATCACGGAGCGCATCTTTATCGCCGTCGAAGAACTCGAGTTCACTGCATCGCACAGCAGCGGTCCCGGAGGCCAGAACGTAAACAAGCTGAGCACGAAGGTAACGCTTCGCTTCGATGTGGCGAACTCCCCCAGCCTTTCCCCGGAGCAAAAGGAACTGATAATGCGCCGGTTGCGGACCCGTATTGGAAAGGATGGAGTGCTGCGGGTAATATCCCAGAAGACCCGCAGCCAGGGGGCAAATAAAGAATTGGCCGTGCAGCGGTTTATGGAATTGATGCGGGGAGCGCTTAGGCGGGCGCCGATAAGAAAGAAAACGCGGGTGAGTAAAGCCGCGAAGGAGCGGCGACTGGAGGAGAAGAAGCAGCGGAGCGCTTTAAAGGATGGCAGATCAAAGAAATTGCCCGTTGGCTACGAGTAAATCCATGTGCTTATACTTATCGGAGAAGAAAAGTGGTGAGCCAAAAGGGGTTTTTCCCAAGACGCGGGGATGTTATCCTATTGAGGTAAAAATACCGCAAGGCTCCAGGGTCAAAGGGACGATCCTCGCCGACCACATTAAATGCATTGACTGGCAAGTAAGAAACGCCGACCTTTTCGACTCCTTGCCCTACGAAGTTCTCCAGGAAATCGAGAATAAGCTTGGCCCGTTGATTTTCCCATAGTTTCCTTCCGAGAAGAACACCAAAAAAAGTTCGATTTTTTAATTGCATTTGACAAGGTCTGGCAGTAAGGTGCCATTTGGTGGGGCAGTCGAAAGGTCCTGGGCCGAAAGCTGCTCTTTAGTTCCCTGGCGGCATATTGAAGGATTTACGCCGTGCCGCTCAGTTTTGAAATCGACTCGATTTCACCCGGATCTTTTACCCTGCAAGTCCCTTTTCGGGATTGGAAATTCCGTCATCCCATCCGCCCTTCCGACTTATGCCCCGACTCCTTACCCCTCCGTCAGGTTGTCGCTTGCGGCGATTCTCGGCTCAGGCAACTCCGACCGGCCTCACGGAAGAAAGCGAGACGACCGATGAGCAGCGCCGATCCCAAACCGATAGTCAAGATCCCGTCTTTGGAAGAACTTGAAAAGATGGTGCTCGAATCGTTGCGGAAGGAGGCATCCTCCGTCTTGCCATCCTCGGCGGTGTCCTACTCGTGGGAGGACTTCATCGACAACTAGCGCAACAACGGTTTCGATGCCGGCCTCCAGCGAATACTTCGGCGGAATGCGTCACACAAGGCCGCACAGGAGCGGGAACTCCACGAGAGGCTCTTTCGGACAACCTTAGACGGGCAATCGCGCCCGCATCCGCCTCGCATCTCTGCGCCCAACGCCGGAGTAACTCCGGTATCTTCAGTAGACTCTTACGCCTTTGCACCTCAGCCCGATTGGTTTCCTTTGAGAGAAGCGTTTTTTGTTCACCCTTCCCGCTTCTCGGTGAGTTTCCGCATGGACACCGATTATTTTCATCCATGTCCGAAAACTTTCCGAATTCCTATTGAGCCTTTCGCCCGACCGATGTAGACATACAAAGCACATTTGATGGCAGTTGGAGGATCGTCTATGGATTATTGCGCAATGGACCGTTTCAGGGACGCTCTTGCGGGAAAGCCCAGGGATCGCGTGCCGCTCTTTCCGATGATCGCCGGTTGGGCCGTGGCGAACTTCGCCGATGCCCCGGCGGCGTCTGTTTCCGGTCGCGCCGACCTCATCGCGCAGGCCCAGATCGGGGCCAAAGAGGCCCTGGGCTACGATTCACTCTATGCATACGCAGACGCCCTGTATATCCCCGAAGCATTTGGCTGCAAGGTGCGGTTTCTGGAGACAGGGCCGCTGGTTTCGCCGCTTATGGCTTCCATCCGGGATGTCGGCCAACTCCCGCAACCTGATGTGAGGTCCAGCGGACGGCTTCCGGTAATTCTCGAGCTGACGCGAAAGCTCGGCAGTTACGCCAAAGGCCGCATCCCCGTGTTGGGAATGTTCGAGGGCCCTTTCACCACTCTCTGCCGATTGGTGGAAGCCGAACATGTCCTGCGATTGGTCTTTAAGAACCCGTCGCTTCTCAATGCATTGCTGGACAGAGTCAGCGCCTTTTTGCTGCAGTTTGGCTTTGCGCTCCTGGAATCGGGAGCAAATGTCATTTTCATCCCCGAGCCAACGGCATCGGCTTCCATGATATCTCCGGCCATGTTCCGGCGCCTGGTCCTCCCGCGATTGAAGATGCTGACTGAAAAGCTCGCCGCGCCCTGCATCCTGCATATCTGCGGCAATACTGCTCCGCTTTTGGATAGTATGGTCCAATCGGGCGCAGAGGTTCTCAGCCTCGACCAGTGTATGGACCTTTCTTCAGCCCGGGCCGGATCGCCGGGAGTATCCCTGGGAGGAAACGTAGACCCCGTAGAGGCCCTTCTGATGGGAAGCCGGGAGAAGGTGGCGGAAGCCGTCCGGCATTGCCTGCGCCAGGCAGGAACCGGCCGTTTCGTGCTGATGTCGGGATGCGGTGTCCCGCCCGGAACACCAGTCGAAAATGTAGCGGCGATGGTAAAAGCCGCAGAAGAATACGGGCTGGGACCGGACGACCGGGGATAGTTGCCGGCCCGGGGCGGCCGGCGGCTTCCGATATTATGCGCGCAGGAAAAGCGTTAATGCTTTACGCCACGTACTTACCGGCCCCCGATATCTTTGCCGCTATTTCGCGCCTCAGGGCGATCAGGTCGATCGGTGCATACTGGACCAGCTTTGCAAGCTGGGCCTGCAACTGCGCCAACTCGGCGCCGCCCGCAAATGCAGCCAGGATTTCGGCAGCGGCGGTTTCGATTTTCCGAATTGACTCATAAATAAAGGCCCTGGCCATGGCGGATTTGTGCGCACCGCTTTCGCTCCTGCCGCCCTCAGCTGCTTTCCGGGCGCGGAGCAGACCGCTTTCCATGGCATAGGTCAGGATGGCGATATCGGCCAGGCGCCCGAGAATTTCCTGATTTTTTAGAAGATCGTCTCCGGACTTGTCCAGCGCCGTCCCGAGGGTAAACAGGAAAATATCCCTGGCGGCCTGCACGATGTCGCCTTCGTTTTCCCGCAAGGCTATTCCGGAAGCCAGCTTCGACCTCAGGTCGGAAATCGCCTGCCGCAGCGGCAAGTCCCCCTTCCCCGCCCTGCGGATCAAGGCCGTCGGGATGATCGTTCTGTTTATCTCGTTTGTGCCCTCGAATATCCTTGTTATACGGGCGTCCCTGTAAAGTCTCTCGATGGCGTATTCGGAGATGAATCCGTAGCCGCCGTGAATCTGGACCCCCTCGTCAACCGCATAGGCCTGTACCTCGCTTGCGAAGACCTTGCCCATCGAACACTCGATAGCGTATTGCTCGATGCCTCCCGCAGCAACGCGCCCGCCATCCGGGCCGCTCCTGTCCAGGCTAAGGAGCATATCGTTCAGAAGGCCGCCGGTCCGGTAGACCATACTTTCCGCCACGTATATGCGAACGGCCATCTGCGCAAGCTTTTCCTTGATCAGCCCGAACTCCGCGATCGGCCTGTTGAACTGCCTGCGTTCGTTTGCGTAGCTCGAAGACAGATCCAGGGCATACTTGGCGCAACCGAGGGCGTTTGCGGACACCTTGTGCCTGCCGATATTGAGTATGTTGAAGGCGACGATGTGCCCGCGCCCGATCTCGAAGAGCAGGTTCTCAACCGGCACTTTCACGTCGTCGAAATAGACGCTCCGAGTAGAAGAACCCCGGATGCCCATTTTCTTTTCTTCCGCTCCGGTGGACAGCCCTTCGCAGTCCCCGTCCACGATGAACGCGCTGAATTTGTCTCCGTCGATTTTGGCATAAACAATGAAAATATCGGCCATGCCGGCGTTGGTTATGAACTGTTTGGCCCCGTTCAGAATGTAATATTTGCCGTCGGGGCTAAGCACCGCCCTGGTCTTGGCAGACATCGCGTCCGAGCCTGAACCTGGTTCGGTCAATGCATAGGCGGCAATCTTTTCGCCGGTTACCACCGGCGGCAGATATTTGCGTTTCTGCGGCTCGCTGCCGAAGTACACGATGGGCAGGCTGCCTATGCCGACCTGCCCGCCGTGAGCTACGCCGAAAGATCCTGAACTTCCCACCCCCTCGGCTATGATGGTGGAACAAATCTCGTCGAGTTCAAAACCGCCGTACTGCTCGGGAATATCCGCGCCCAAAAGCCCAAGCTCTCCCGCTTCCACGAGAAGCCCCCGCATCGCCCCCTCTTTTTTTGCATCCAAATCTTCCATCACGGGGAAGACTTTATCGGCAATAAAGCGCGATACGGTATTGGCAATCATTCGATGTTCTTCGGCGAAATCCTCGGGAGTGAAAATGCTCCCGGGATCCGTTTCACCCAAAAGAAAACTCCCGCCCTTGTATCTGTCGGCCATTGGACACATCTTTCCCTAAGAAACATTGATCATTCAAATGAGATGCAACAACCGGGCACGGCCCGCACTAACTGACCTTCAAAACCAGTGCCCCGCCCGTGTCGCCTGCGGCGCATCCGGTGATGAGCACGTATCCGCCGCCCTTTATTACGGATTCTTCAATTCCCTCGATTATCAGCCTTGGAACGGTCGGCGACTGGGGATGGCCGAAAACAAGCGAAGAACCGTAGTTGTTGAAACTGTTAACATCGATGCCGAATTCTTTTGCGAAAAACAGGTCGTTGGCGGCGAACGGATTGTGCGTCTTGATCACCGAGACGTCTTTGATGCCGATTCCGGCGCGATCGAGCGCCATTTTTGCCGCAGGGACCGGGGCCATGGGCATGTGGGCCTTTTCAACCCGGGTAAATCCATAGGAAACCACTTGAATCATGGGTCCGGAATTGCCGCTGAGCATCGCGGCACGATCCCTGGTGGTCACCAGGATAAGCGCATTGCCGTCGGCCGGGTGAGTCTGGGCGCCAAAGGTGTGAATGCCCCCTTCACGCACGGGTTTAAGCGATGCGAGCCCATCCCTGGTCGTAGGTGTTACGCCCTCGTCGGCATCTACGATTATCGTCTTTTTCCGCGAAACCTTCACCTCTACCGGGAACATGTACCGTTTCTGGAACGCGCGGTCATCTTTCATGGAATCCAGGTACTGTTCGTAGCGCCGCACGGCAAGCTCATCGGCCTGCTCACGGGTAAGCCCCGCCTTTTGGGCCACGTTTTCCGCCGTATGGATCATGGCAAAGCCCGTAGCCGGATCGCTGTTAAAATTATCCATGCACCAGTTTTCGGAAATCACCTCTCCGCCGGGACCGTTGGGATTGGGCCATACAGTGTGCGGCCCGTTGGACAACCGGTCCGTCATCAGGCATATAGGGCTCTTCATCTGCCCCTGTTCGATGGCCAGAGCGGCATTGTATACGCAGGTCGTTCCCGTCGAGCATGCCTGCATGATGTTCATGGCGGGTATCTGCAGCCCCATGATGGCGTTGGCCCAGGTGCCGCCGTAAAACCAGTGGTGCTGGCCCACGGTTATCCCGAAAAAAGTATAGTCGAATTCAGAGGTGTCAAAATTTTTTGCGACAAACCATCTTTTAGCCGTCTCGGCGCCCAACACGATGGAATTTTCATTTGCAAAGGATCCCTGCCACCTGCAAAAAGGGGAGGAATAATAGCCCTTGTATGGAATGAACGCTTTTTCAAACATTTTCAAATACCTCCGGTTATGTTCGGGTTTTTTCGACGTCACCTATTTGCCTGAGTACTGCGGCGGCTTGCCGCCGACTGACGACAACCCTTTAAGAGCATCCTCGGTGGAGAATATGTAATTCAGTTCGGCAAGCTCGAGATCTACGGCCTCGCGGATCGAAACCTTCTGCTGGGCGTCGATCAGCTCATCGGCCTTCCTAAGCGCCAGGGGGGCCTTGCGGGAAAGCGCCTTGAGCGTGGCCTCGGCGAGGTTGTCCGGGACACCCGCCGGTTTTTTCCCGGAAAAAAGCGCCTTCACGTTTTCCGCCGAACAGGTCTTGGCCAGATCGGAAAATTCTGCGGGAATTTCACGTGGACGATATTTTTTGGGCTTTGCTCCCGAGCATACCTCGGCTATGGCTTTATCGAGGTCCTGCGGTCGGACAAGTTTGGTTATTATCCCGAGGTCAAAGCCATCCTGTGCGGATATGGTTTTGCCGGTAAAAACATAGTATTTCGCCAGTTCGGCGCCGATTTGGCGGGCAGTCCGTATCATTCCGCCAAGACCGGGGTAAATCCCTATCGCCGTTTCCGGAAACGACATCGATCCCGCCGGGGTTGCGACTATGGCCTGGCAAGCCAGCGCCAGCTCGCTTCCCCCGCCCATCGAGAGCCCGTCCAGGACGGCCACGGTGATTTTGGGAGATTCTTCGACTCGTAGCAGGAACTCGTGTCCCTTTTTCGTAAAGGCACAAGTATCGTCAATGCGGCCATTTTTGATATTGTCTATGAAATACCGGATGTCGGCGCCTGCAACGAACGCCTTCCCCGAGCCCTTGAAGACGATCGCCCGCACGTTAGGATCGGCCTCTGCGACGGCAAATTTTTCCATGAGCTGGGAGACCACGGTCTCATTGAGGGCGTTCAGCGCTTCGGGCCGATCGATCGTAACAGTTGCTATGCCGTTTCGGACCCGCAGGTCCACGAACTGAAACTCGAAGGGCTTTCCGAGTTCCTTTTGCTTTACGAGGATCTCCGGCATCTTGAAATCGCCGTATCGCCCGGTCATGGCCTCGACCAGTCTGAAGCTCCTGTCGATTCCTATGCGGTTCATAATCTCGAAGGGACCCTGCTGCCAGCGAAGTCCCACCTTGGCCCCACGGTCGGTGTCCTCGATGGTTGCGATCCCTTCGCTTACAAGGGCCGCAGCGGCCCCCAGGCAGGCCCCCAGGAGCCTGTCCTGAATCGCTTCCATCTTCGATTCATCGACTGCACCGGAAAGGTCCCAGTTTTTGCCCGAGTCCATCTGGACCCGCAGGAGCTTCGGCGTATCGTAGAGCGAGCCCAGTTCGCGGCCGAAGGTAGTCGAGGCATGCACCTCGATGGGTATGCCGGTTACGTTCATCAGCTCGAAGGGACCCATGCCGATGTTAAAAGCGCGTTTTGCGGCCTCCTCGATAGTAGCGATGTTAGCGATGCCCTCGCTTAAGATGTGCACGGATTCACTCAGAAGAGGAGAGAAAAACCTGTTCACGCAAAAACCGGAGGCATCCTTTACCAGAATGGTTGTCTTCGCATGGAGCCGTCCCACCTCGAGGGCGAGATCTACGGTCTCCTCGCTTGTCCCCGCGTGCGGAATGATTTCGAGCAGCCGGTTTTTCGCCGGGTGGAAAAAGTAGTGCATCCCGACGAAACGGTCGGGCCTGTTGGTCGCCCCGGCCAATTCGGAGACGTAGTAGCTGGACGTGTTTGTCGCCAGGATCGTATCTTTGGAGCAGATGGAGTCGAGCTTTTTGAAGAGGTCCTTCTTGACATTTTCGTCTTCGAACACCGCCTCGATAACCAGGTCAACGTTTGCGAGTTCGTTCAAATCCGCCGTTCCGTGGATGCGGCCCAGAGTCTGATTTACTTCCTCTCTGGTAAATATGTTCCGCTCGACGCCCTGTTCGAGAATTTGAGTAATGGTGCCGATCCCGCGCTGCACAAACTCATCTTTCATATCGACCAGTACAACGTTTAACCCCTCCTGCGCCAGTTTTTGCCCGATCCCCGACCCCATATTGCCGGCGCCAACCACTCCTATCCTGGTAATTTCTTTCATTTTTCCTCCATAAAGTGAAAATTGGGCATGGAACCTGTTCTCAAGCTGGAACCCTCAACCGGCACGCGCCGGTTTTGCGGACCGAAACCGGGCCGCCTCACTTATCTCCGCGCAATATTCGTTTCAATATTTTGCCTGTCGGGCTCTTGGGCAGCTCCCTGGTCAAGATTATCTTCCGGGGCACCTTGTAGGCGGACATATTGGCCCGGCAAAACTCGATAATGCTCTCTTCGCTCGCCTGCATGCCGTCTTTCAGCACAATACTGGCGTGCACCGTTTCGCCCCTGATCGGATCGGACACGCCGTATACCGCCGCCTCCTGGACCGCGGGATGCTGATAGATCACCTGCTCGACCTCGTTCGGGTAGACGTTGAACCCGGCCGCGTTTATCATGTCCTTCAACCGGTCGGTGATGTAGAAATAACCTTCGTCATCCATCTTGCCTATATCGCCCGTTCGGAGCCATCCGTTGCGGATTGCCCTGGCTGTTTCCTCCGGCTTGCCCCAGTAGCCCTTCATAACGTTCGGGCCCCTGACGATTATTTCCCCCTGCTCCCCGGGCGGCAATTCGTTGCCTTCATCGTCGGCAACCCTTACGTCCACATTTTCGATCGGTGTTCCCACGCTGCCGTGCTTGAATCTGTAGCTGTGATTGTAGAGTGTGTGCGGTGAGCATTCCGTCAGCCCGTAGCCTTCGTGGGCGAAGATACCGAATTTTTCCTTCCACTGAAGCGCTGTTTCCCTCGGCATGGTGGCGGCGGCCGTGAAGCAGTAGCGCACGCTCGACAGGTCATACCGCGAGGTGTCCATATTCAGAAGGTAGATAAAAATGGTCGGAACGGCAAAGAGCATGGTCACGCGATGGGAAACCACCGCTTCGAGCACCGGTTCCGGTTCGAAACGGCGATGCATCACAAGGGTTGCGCATTTGGTGAAAGCCGAATTCATTATGAAATTCTGACCGAAGCAGTGAAAAAGAGGCACGAACAGCTGCATCCGGTCCTCGGGCCCCACTAACGAGTGATTGCCGGCCGAAGCCGAATTGGACATAACGTTCATATGGGTCAGCGTGGCGCCCTTAGGAAAGCCGGTGGTCCCGGAAGTGTACAAAATGGCCGCAGGATCGTTCGGGTCCATGTCGAGGCAGCGGCATTCGGCGGCAGCCCCGGACATAAGAGTTTCCATGTCCAGATCGTTACCGGCTTCTCCTTCGGCGATTATTATCTTCTCGAGCGCGGGCAATTCATCCCGTGGAACTTCTTCACGCAGTTCGCCGGTCGTAAAGAGAATCTTGCAGCCGGAGTCGTCGGCTATATATTTTACTTCCCTTTTCTTCGACATCACATTGATGGATACGACGATGGCGCCGAGCTTCTGGGCAGCAAAATAAGCGATCGGAAAGGCCGGGATGTTCGGCAGAAATACGCCCACCCTGTCCCCCTTTTCGACCCCGAGGGCACGTAGCGCATTGGCCAGCCGATTCACTCGCTCGTTCAGTTCTTTATAGGAATAAGTCTGCCCTTCGAAAATCAACGCGGCTTTTTCCGGAAAGTAAAGACTCGCCCGCTCTATGTTTTTTGCGATGTTCATCCTCTGGACTCCGTCTGATAGTTACCGACAGTTTGGTGACACCGGTCCGCTCCGCCAACTCAGCCGGGCGGATGTTCCTGGTCTTTGCGAGCTCTTTCAGTTTTTCGGTAATCGCGTTTCCATTCATGGGCGGGAAGTTTTACACGGAGCACACCTTCGGTCAAGCTATTTTATAGCTACTAGCGCTTGTACCGCGAAAAAAAAAGCGCGCAGGAATGAAAAATCAGGTGTAAAGAAAGGCCCCGGGCCGCCGCAAGCGGGATCTCCAGGGCCTTCGGGCTCAGGTGGAATAATTAAAAGGAGCTGTGCCATTGCAAAAGCGAAGGGCAGAAACGCGGGGCGACAATACCGCATCACCCGTTCTGCAGCTTGAGACCGATCTGGGCGAGCCTGCGTCCGAATACGCGACAGACTGTAGCCTCCTCCGGATCGACCGCCCTTTTGCCGTCGGGTCCTGCAATATGGCCCGGCCCATAGGGAGAGCCGCCGCCGGTTGTCGTAAAAAGTTCCTTTACCGAGTAGGGAACGCCGACAAGTACGAATCCCAAATGCAGCAGCGGCGCCATGAGCGTCAGGCTTGTGGTTTCCTGCCCCCCGTGGAGGCTTCCGGTCGATACGAAGACGCCCGCAGGTTTGCCTTCGAAACTGCCCTGCAGCCAGAGCCCGGAGAGCTGATCGATCTGGTTCTTGAGTTGGGCGGAGACGTTTCCGAATCTGGTGGGCGTGCCGAATGCTATCGCACCGGCGTCTTTAAAATCGTCCATGGTCACCAGGGGAACGTCTTTTTGAGCGTCCCTTCCGGCCTTCATACCCGCATTCGACTCCACCAGGGCCTCGGGCATCAGTTCCGGCACGCGCCGAAGCACCGGTTCGGCCCCTGCCACCTCACTTACCCCTTCCGCGACAAGCTTCGCCATGCTGAAAACGTTACCGTACGTGCTGTAATAGACGATGAGCACTTTCATTGGATTCTCCCATTCGATTAATAGTACCGCACCCGTTACTCTTATGCCGTCACCGACTGAAACAAGCTAAAAACGGTGTCCGCCGGGCGCAAGGGATAGCACTGTCAGAGTCATGAGATCTTGGTGATATTTATTGCTCGCAGGGAAAAAGCGTTGTAGAAAAGCACGCCGCTAAAGGCGGCTGTTGGGTATGTGACGATAGGGGCGTGTGTGCGGAGGGACCCGGCCTGGAGTCCCAGGCCGGGTTAGAGTGCTTATTTTTTTAGCTTAGCATCCCCACCATCTCATCAGGGCGCTTCCCCAGGTAAAGCCGGCCCCGAACGCCGACATCAGCAGGTAGTCTCCCTTCTTGAGATCGTAGTCTCTTTCTACCAACGCCTCGTAGAGGGCGAGCGGGATGCTGGCCGCGACCGTGTTCCCGTATTTGTCGATGTTTACGACAATCTTTTCCTCTTCGATATGCGCACGCTCCGCGGTGGCATCTATGATCCGTTTGTTTGCCTGGTGCGGAACAAAAAGCGTGATGTCCTTACCGGTGAGGCCGTTTTTTTCGAGGATCCGGACCGAAACGTCCGACATTCCGCTTACCGAGGCCTTGAACACCTGGCGTCCGTCCTGGGTTACGTAATGTTCCCGGTTGTCGATGGATTCGTGGCTGGGCGGTATACGGCTTCCCCCGCCCCTGACGCAAAGGTATTCGCCGCCTCCTCCATCGATTTTCAACATAAAATCGAGAAGGCCGAAGCCCGGCTCATCACATGCCTCCAGGAGCACAGCGCCGGCGCCGTCGCCGAAAATGACACAGGTGCTCCTGTCGGTGTAGTCGATAATAGTGGAAATTACGTCGCTGCCTATAACCAGCGCCCGGTTGACTTTCCCGGACTCGATAAGCTGGGAGGCGGTCGAAAGAGAAAAAAGAAAACCTGAACATCCGGCCGACAGGTCGAATCCCCAGGCATTTTTTGCCCCGATCTTATCTTGCACCAGGCACGCAGTCGATGGAAACAGCATATCGGGAGTAACGGTGCCGACAATAATGAGGTCCACCTCCTCGGGGCTTACTCCAGCCCTTTCGAGGCACTCAATGGCAGCCGGAACCGCCATGTGCGAACATCCGAGCCCCGGCTCCAAAATGCGGCGTTCGCGGATCCCGGTCCTGGTCACGATCCAGTCGTCCGAGGTTTCCACCATCTTTTCCAGATCGCTGTTTGTGAGCTTCCTTTCCGGCAGGAAGCGCCCGACTGAGCGGATATATGCTGTACGTTGCTTCATCTGATCAATACCTTTACATCACTCCCTTATAATATCCGCCGTCTATCTGGATGGAATCGCCCGTGATGAAACCGGCCCGCTCGGAAGCCAGAAAGGTTATGAGCGCCGCTACCTCATCGGGTTTGCCCATCCGCCCGAGCACCATTTGGGATTCCCATTTGCCGATGATCTCTTCGGGCGTTGTCCCCTGCTTTTGAGCCACGTCGATCGAGAGCAGGCGCACTCGTTCGGTCGCAATATATGCCGGGCAGACGTTGTTGACGGTAATGTTATAGGGTGCAAGTTCGTTGGATAATGTCTTGGCCAGCCCCACGACCCCGATTCGGATCGTGTTGGACAAAATGAGACCAGGGATCGGCTGTTTGACGGAAACCGAGGTCATATTGATAATCCTTCCCCATCGCTTTTCCATCATCACGGGGACAGCTTCCCTGGTCATCGTAATGGTGCTCAACAGATTGAGCCTGAAACCCCGGACCCACAATTCCTCGTCGATTTCCAAAAACTGCCTGTCGGGAGGGCCGCCGGCGTTGTTCACCAGAATGTCGATTGTTCCGAAATGCTCAACCCCTTTGCGGATGAAGTTTTTCGCATCATCAGTGAGGCTCAAATCGGCGGCAATGCCTATCACCTCGTTGCCTGTAATCGACCGGATTTCTTCGACAGCTTTTGGCAGCTCAGGATCGTCCAATGCGCAGATGGCGACTTTAGCGCCTTCTTTGCTAAGCTCGATTGCCGTCGCCTTGCCGATTCCCTGACTGGCTCCGGCTATAAAGGCGACCTTGTCCTTTAGACCCAAATCCATTTGCGGTCCTCCTTTGAGAAAACGAATTAAAACCAGCTGCAGACTGAATAGAAACAGGCGGCTCAATTAAAATTTTTTCCAAGAGACCGGGATTGAAAGCACAGGATTTTAGTCGAGATTAACCAGGGTTTCAATATCAATCTTGAGGCGGGAGGGGTAAACGCAAAGTGATTGCGTATTTCGACCGGAAATCGTAGACTATCAGGCTTCCAGGCGTGCACGCGGAGGTTTTTGGGGCAAAAACCCGATACCAATATCGAGTTTTGGTTCACAACGCGCAAGTTGATACATTATTTCAAATAGTACGCGAATTACTTCTTCCTGCTCACAAGGTCCCGAACCCGGTTCATAAAGTCCTGTTTGTGCATAAAAGCAGCGAAACAGCCGAATATATCCGGCGAGATCATCTATGATTTGCAGGAGGAAATTTCCTTGATTTCTACGCATAGAGAGTACATGACATCGGCTGAAAGGATGAAAACCGTCCTTAGTGGAGGCAAACCGGACAGGGTCCCTTTTATACCTTTCGCGTTGGGTTTTTCAATGCTTCTGTGCGGGTTGGAAATTGCGGACTACTACACCGACCCTGAGAAGAGCTTCAGGTCGCAGTTGCTTTTCAAAGAGGTATTGGGACACGACGGAAATCCGCTGTTTAGCTATGCCTCTTTTGGAGCATGGGAATACGGCGGCAAAATTCGTTATCCTTCAAGCTTCTGGGATCAGGCGCCCGTCGTCATAGAGCATCCGGTATCCTCGCCTGAGGACGTCGACCGGCTCAAAGTTCCTGATGTTCAAAAAGCAGGATACCTTCCAAAGCAAATTGAATTTCTAAAACTTGCTGCACAAGCTGGGTTTCCTCTTTTCGTCAAATTGGGAACACCCTTTACTGTGGCGGGAAGTGTGATTGGTGAAACGTTGATGTTTCGCTGGATGATAAAGAAACCGGAACTGGTCCACAAAGTTCTTAGAAACGTAACCGATTTCCTAATAGGAATAGCCGATTATTTTGTCAGTCAATATGGATCTGACAAGATTATTGCCTTCGATGCTTCACCAACTGAAGCGAACCAGGTTATTTCGCCACAGCAATTTTGCGACTTTGCATTGCCATATTTGAAAGAAGTTCATGAACGTGTATTGAATATGGGTGTTAAAGGGTTTTTTAGTCATGTATGTGGCGAACAGAATATGAATTTAGATCATTTTCAAAACGTTCCGATGGGAGACATTGGAGTTATTAGCTTTGGACATGAGGTCGATTTGGACAAAGCAATTGAATTATTTGGCGATAAGACCGTTATTGCAGGGAATGTAAATACATCTGTCATCCAACTTGGAACTCCTGAAGAAGTCTATGAACAGACGAAGCAATGTATATTGAAAGGCAAGAAAGCTCCGAGGGGATATATTTTAATGCCTGGATGCGAACTACCTCCCAGAGCCCCGTGGGTTAATGTTTACTACATGCGTAAGGCACTGAATGATTTTGGTTTTTATGATTAGAAATCTCAGAGAGCATTTTATGCCTGAAAGGATGGATGGAGCATGGACACAGAGAAGGCAGCAGGGAAGAAAGAGACTGTGACCAGCATATGCGGCATTTGCCCGGGTGGCTGTGGAGTAAATGTAGAACTGGTCGAAGGAAAGATCGAGAAGATATCGCCGATCAAGGGGCATCCTATCGGCGTGGTATGCGTCCGAGGGATGCACTCGAAGGAAATCGTCTATTCCGCCGACCGCCTGAAATATCCCCTGCTCCGAGTGGGGGAAAAAGGAGAGGGCAAATTCGAGCGAATCACCTGGGACGAGGCGATGGATCGGATTGCCGAAAGGCTCCAGGCAATTAAGAATGAGTACGGCCCGCAGGCCGTCATGAGCTACTTCGGCCGAGGCTCTTTTGAATGGAACCTTGGCGATGTGTTAGGTCCCCAGGGCTACAGAGGCCACGGCACCTGCGGGTTTCTTCTTCCCTTCGGATCGCCGAATGTTTCCGGGGTTACGGCGATCTGCTACGTGTCGTACGGGGTCCTTGCGGCTGTCCCGACTCTAGGCGCCGGCATGCGTCAGCTCTATTCGGATTTCGAAAACACGGATTTGGTTGTTGTATGGGGCGCCAATCCTACAACCGACTCGCCTCCGGACAAGGTAAAAAAGATCGAGAACGCCCGCAAGCGAGGCGCCAGGATAATTGTGATCGACCATATGCGCTCTGATATTGCCAGGAGGGCCGATCAATGGATAGGGGTGCGTTCAGGAACAGACGGCGCCCTCGCGTTGAGTATGCTCAAAGTGATCATCGACGAAGGGCTCTACGACAGGGAGTTCGTGAATAACTGGACGGTCGGTTTCGAGGAACTGCGGCGCTACGTCTCGGAGTTTACTCCGGAGATGGCCGAGCGGATTACCCGAGTACCCCGCGAGACCATCGTGGAGACGGCACGATCGATAGCGCGGGCCAAAGGGGCTTCCCTGGTCATGTATACGGGGCTCGAGTATACCAATAGCGGCGTTCAGAACATCAGGGCCGTGCTGAGTCTTTGGGCCGTTACGGGCAACCTGGATGTCCCCGGCGGTCTGGTGTTCAGGCCCCGCAATCCGTCACCTTTTCCCACCGTAGACCTGGCGCCGATAAATGGCGTAAAACCGATCGGTGCAGACAAGTATCCACTGTTCTGCGACCTGATCAAATCAGCCCAGTTTATGGAGACCCCCAGGGCGATTCTCAAAGGCGACCCCTACCCTGTTAAGGCATTGTTGATTTTCGGTGCTTCCCTTTTGACCAGCCTTCCCGATCCCGATCTTTGGAAAAAATGCCTGCGAGAACTCGATTTCCTGGTCACATTCGATCGCTTCATGACCGCAGACGGTATGTATGCCGACATCGTGCTTCCCGCTACGACGAATTACGAAAACCTGGGCTACGAGAGATATCCGGGATATTGCCAGATGAGGCAGAGGGTAATCGAGCCCTTGGCCGAGGCAAGATCCGGTTACACGGTCTTGACGGATCTGGCGCGTCGGCTCGGCTACGGGGATCTTTTTCCCGCCACCGAAGAGGATCGACTCCGTTTTGCCTTTCAGAACGGCCCGGTAACTGTCGAGGACCTCAAGGCGCACCCCGAAGGAATGGTCTACGACGACGGCAAACGCGAATATCACAAGTATTCCAAAGGACTCATCCGTTCGGACGGAAAGCCCGGGTTTAACACGCCTTCGGGTAAAATTGAGCTGGTCTCGAGCCTTTTGCAGAAATACGGATATGACGGGCTGCCGGTGTACGTTGAACCCGTCGAAGGCCCGGAGGGGAGCCCCGAGCTTCACCGCAAATATCCCCTGGTGCTCAATACCGGAGCGAGGCTCCAATCCGCCTTCCGCTCTCAGCACTTGAACATTCCGGGGTTACTGAAACTTCAGCCCAAACCCCTGGTTCTAATCCATCCGGAGGATGCGAAGACCCGGGGGATTTCCAACGGAGACAGCGTCTGGGTCGAGTCGCCCAGAGGGAAAGTGGGCGTTTGGGCCAAAGTAACCGATGACGTGATGAGCGGGCAGGTGGAGTTAAATGTAGGAGGAGGCAGTCCGATCCATGTCAAAGAATGGCGGGAAGCAAACGCAAACTATTTGACCGACTATGAGAATCGCGATCCCATTTCCGGCTTCCCCGTCTACAAGGCATTGCTGTGCGAAGTGAAAAAACGCGATTAAGGTTTACAAAACGCTCCACCTTGCGGGGCTTGATGGAACCGCTCAACTGCAAGGTCGATTCGGTGGGAGCAGCGCATTAGGAGAGCCGCATGAACACAAAGCAATCGATTATCGATGCGTTCAAATTGAAAACACCCGAAACGAGCGGTTGCGTTCCGGTGACCATCTTCGGCGGCGGCGTGTGGATGGTGCGCCGGTTGAAAAGAGAGTTCGATGAACTCCTCGATGACCCGCAAGATTATGCTCGACTGATCGTGGACGCGACTAAAGAGTTGGAAAGCCCGATCGTCTATGTCGGTTCGGGCTACGGCAATTACTTGCCGGCCGCCCTGGGGGGAACGCTCAAACCCCATGAGCTCGGTCCTCCCGAAATGCGGGCGCCAATCATCAAAGGGTCGGCAGACGAACTCGATGCGCTCGACGTAGAGATGATCGAAAATGACCCCTGGATTGCAAAGCTTCGAGAAGCAGCGCGGCTGGTCTCAAATGAAATCGGAAAGACCCACATCGTCGCTACGACTGCTTATGCGCCATTCACCCTCGCCGGCCAAATCTACGGCGTGGAGGAACTCATGCGCGCAACGATGAGAAAGCCGGCCGAAGTCGAGAAGACTCTCCAGTTTACCACGCAGGTCCTAAAACAATTTTATCGTCCCCTGCTACAAGAAAAGGCAATCACGATGGCCTGCCTTGCGGACCCTACCGCCTCAGGCGATCTGATCTCCGCGCGGACTTTCAAGAACTTCGGTCTGGCATACTTGCAGGAGATCATCGGTTGGCTCAAATCACAAGGCGTGTTCACGTGGCTTCACATTTGCGGCGATACCGCGGACAGGTTGGAGCTTATCGCGCAAACCGGCGCCGATTGTTTTTCGCTCGATTACAAGGTAAACCTTGTCAAGGCCAAGGAGGTTCTTGGCGGGAAAACGTGCATCGCCGGCAATGTCGACCCGGTCAAGTATTTTTTCAACGGCACACCGGACAGTGTTGCGGAGGCGAGCAGAAAATGCATTGCCGAGGCGGCCGGCGGAGGCGGTTTCATCCTCACGAGCGGCTGCGACCTGCCACCGACAGTCAAGCTCGAAAATATTCAGGCGATGATGAAGGCGGCCTGTCTATGAAAAAACGGTAAGCCGAAGCGGAAAGACACTGCATAGCAGATACATCTTCTCTACATGTCTTTCGGCCTTGCCAGCAGAAGCTCTACCCGCTGAAGGTCGGCTTCCGTGTCCACCCCTACCGTGTCATACGGGGTCTCGACAACATAAATTGCGACTCCATTCTGCAGGAAGCGCAGTTGTTCGAGTTTCTCGGCAGATTCCAGAGATGACTCCGGCAGCGAATGAAAAAGGGTAAGCGCCGCTTTGGTATAAGCGTAGATGCCTATGTGCTTGTAGCGCCCCACGCCTGCGCCGTCCCTGTCGAATGGAATGGAATACCGGGAAAAATAAAGGGCTCGTCCCGAATCGTCAGTTACCACCTTCACGTTATTGGGGTCCTGTGCGGCGGCCTCATCAATTGCAACTTTCAATGTGGATACCAGTACTCGGGCATCTCCGGTCAGAAACGGCGACACGATGGCCTCGATGTGCTCGGGACGCAATGTTGGCTCATCTCCCTGAATATTAATATAGACATCGGCGTCAACCCGCTCCATTACCTCCCGCAGCCGGTCGGTTCCCGAAGGATGGCGGCCGGTGAGAATGACCGGGATCCCTTCCCCCTCGCAAAACCGCAAGACTTTGTCGCTGTCGGTAGCCACCAGCAAATCAGTGAGCAGCCCTGACTTGCGAGCATTATTATAGACCCAGTAAATCATGGGTTTTCCGGCTATGTTCCTCAACACTTTGCCGGGAAGGCGCGTAGAATCGTAGCGCGCAGGTATTACTCCAAGTATCTTCAATTTGTTGTCCCTGTCCACTCAAGCTTTCCTTTTTTATTTACCGGGAATTTCTTTACGAATTGATATTTTTCAGATAATTCGGCAACTGCTTTACTGAATGATTTAGGTTTATCATTCGCAAATGTCAAATGATATTCCTCAGTGCCTTCCGGTGTGGAGAAGAGACCGTTTTATAGAGATTGACCGGCAAAACCAAACCGTGTAAATACGAAAACATTCGGAGAAAATCACTGCATTCCGTTTATGGCCGATGAGGTCCAATCAAGTACGGGTCGAACCGGCTGCATGTTTGCCACGGGGTATCGGGGAGTGGAGGTGGGTATGGGTATGAACCTCGGATCGCTGCTCGAACGAGTGAACCGGCTGTATCCCGACAGGATCGCAGTAGTGTGCGGCGAGCATCGATTCACTTACCGGCAATTCGCCGGGAGGGTCTCGCTGCTTGCGGCCGGACTGAAACGGGAAGGTATACGAAAAGGCGACAGGGTGGCCATATGCCACCAGAATTGTCATTATTTCCTCGAAGCCTATTTCGCGGCGGCCCTCACCGGCGCGATCCTGTGTCCCTTGAATTACAGACTGTCGGCCCGTGAAATTGCATTCATCCTGGAAGATACGGGGGCGGCTGCGTTGATCGGGCAACCGATGTTCCACCCGGTTATAAGGGATGCCGTCGAGAGGCTGAAAAGCCCTGTCAGGACCTACTGGACCGGGCAGGAAGGTATCCCCGAAGGGGAAACGGGGATCGAAGCCCTTATCGCTTCACAGGGCAATGGGCCGCAAGAGGTTCAAACCGATGGGGACGACGTGGCCCAGCTTTATTATACGAGCGGTACGACCGGCCGGCAGAAAGGCGTCATCCTGACCCACCGAAACGTCGCCTGTCATTCCCTGGGGACCATCGCAGAACTCAACATGACGGACGAAGACGTCTGGCTTCACGCTGCGCCCATGTTTCACCTCGCCGATGCGTGGGCAACCTGGGCGATCACCTGGGTTGGCGGCCTGCATGTGATGGTCCCTGAATTCCATTCGCGCAGCGTCATCCAAATCATGCAGCGCGAGAAGGTCACTTTGACGAACATGATCCCGACCATGCTCAACCAGATGGTGAACGATCCGGCCATTAGAGATGCGAGCTTTCCTTCGCTTCGACTTATGCTGAGCGGGGGCGCCCCGATCGCTCCCGAAGTGGTGAGGAAAATCATGGCGGCATTCGGGTGCGACTATGTTCAGACTTACGGGATGACCGAAACAAGCCCCTACCTGACCATGTCCCTGCTGAAGGGTCCTCTGAAATCCCGGTCGGAAGAGGAAAGGTTTCGTTTCAAAGCAGCTACGGGCAGGCCCGTGTTGTTCGTGGATCTCAAAGTGGTGACAGACGACGACCGTGAAGTGGCATGGGATGGCAAAGAGGTGGGGGAAATTCTTGTACGCGGTGAGAGCGTAACGCCCGGATATTGGAACCTTCCGGAGGAAACGAAAAAGAGTTTCAGGAAGGGATGGCTTTGCACCGGCGACCTCGCGGTGGTAGACGAAGAAGGCTATGTCAATATCGTCGACAGGAAAAAGGACATGATCGTTACCGGGGGGGAAAATGTTTACTCGACCGAAGTTGAATACGTTCTCTACAGCCATCCCGCGGTCATGGAAGCCGCGGTTATCGGCATCCCGGATGAGAAATGGGGTGAGACGGTCCTGGCCTGCGTGGTCTTGAAAGACCGGATGTATGTTTCGGAAGAGGAACTCATAGAATTTTGTAAAAAGGATCTTGCGCGCTACAAGGCGCCAAAATCGGTAAAGTTTCTGCCGGCATTGCCCCGTACCGGTTCGGGCAAGATATATAAGAAGGGCCTTGCCGACAAATATGTGAGAAACCAGGGCTGAGGTGCACAGTTTTATGTGGAAATCGGACAGCAAAGGAGGAGAGAATGAAAGGAGTTGTCGAAAGAATTTCCATTTTGGCAGTGTCGGCCTTATTGTGCGCCGCTTTCATGGGCGTCCCGCCTGTTTATGGCGCCAAGCCGATAAATATCGGGGTGATAGGCTTTCAATCGCCGCCGCCCGGCCAGTCCATATTTGACGCCGCGGCCCTGGCTGTGGACCAGATTAATGCCAAGGGCGGGATCAACGGCCGGCCGGTGAAACTGTTCGCATATGACGACCATGGAAAGTCGGCCGATGCGGTCGAAGCCTTTCAACGGGCTGTCTATAGCGACCACGTGGTGGCCGTGGTTGGCGTATGGATAAGCGAAGTGGCCCTGGCCCTGGAACCTTGGGCGGCACGCCTTCATGTGCCGTTTATTGTTACCGGAGGAGCCTCAACCAAGATAAGCGCTCTGGTTCATGACAATTACAATTCCTACAAATACATTTTCCAGCTTACGCTGAATTCGGACCAGATGGCCCGTTCGATTGCCGACTTTTTAAAGGAGGACGTGGCCGACAAGCTGGGATACAAGAGGGCATTTATCGCCAGCGAGAATTTCGATTGGACAAAATCGCTCGATGCCGGCTACATGAAATACCTGCCGAAAGCCGGTATCCAGGTCGTCGGCCATATCCGATTCGCGCCCGACACGAATGACTATACGCCGATTTTCAGCACGATTGAAAAAGCTCATCCGGATATCGTTGTAACCGGCTGGGCTCATGTGGGAGTAAAACCCACGGTGCAGTGGCATGAGCAGCAGGTCCCCGTACTGCTGGCGGGAGTAAATGCTCAGGCAGCCACATCGGCTTTTTGGGCAGCCACCAGCGGCGCAACGGAAGGAGTCATCAGTCAAAGCGAGGCTTCCGATGCCCCGATAACTCCCAAGACAATCCCGTTTGTGAAGGTCTTCGAGCAGAAATTCAAAATAAGCCCGGCATACTGCGGCTACAACACTTACGATGCGGTCTATATGCTTAAAAAGGCGATAGAAGCTGCGCATTCCACCAAGAGCGACGCGCTGGTAAAGGCCCTGGAAAAAATGAGTTACACGGGAACTCAGGGCCATATCGAATTTCATGGAAAAAAGAGCCAATTCACTCACAGTATCAAATATGGACCGGACTTTGTCACGGGCATCCAGGCCCAGTGGCAAAATGGAAAACTTGTAACCATTTGGCCCAAGCGGGCGGCGACCGGCACTCTTGTGGTCCCGCATTTTGTGGCGCAAAAAAGATCGGCCAAATAGGTTCGCACCCGACACAGGCTGCGGCGGGCCGGGTCTTCTCAGCCGGCCCGCCGCTGTTTCGTTGCGCTTCCCGGGGTGAACCCGTGGGACCGGGCGCCTGCCAAACCGTTCGGTGTATCCTTCCGTAAGGAAAACCGGAAAGTCGATATGCAGCTTTTTTGGGAGATACTGGTTAATGGGTTTATAGTCAGCTCGATTTACGCACTGGGCGCCATGGGTTTTTCGCTCATTTTCGGCACAGCCGGGATCCTCAACCTGGCCCACGGAGCGTATCTCGTATTAGCCGCCATCGTCGCCTGGTTTTTCATCAGCTACTTCAAGCTGCCCCTACCGGCCGGATTGGCTATAGGCATTCTGGCATCCGTTCTTTTTTCATATCTGCTGTTCTTTCTGCTGGTAAACCCTATCGACAAGTCAAAAAGGATCCCGGAAGAGGAAAAAGCGATATTTGTGCTCACGGCCACGCTGCTATGGTCGATAATCATCGAGGGCATGCTGGACTATGTGTTCGGTTCGACGCCGGTCGTCATCCCGCCTTTTGTCTCCGGCAGCATGCACGTGTTTGAAATCAGCGTGACATACAACATGATCATCCTGGCCATGATTTCCCTGTTGATTATAGGGTTGCTGTGGTTTGCAATAAACAGGACCAGGCCCGGCAAAATGTTGCTGGCGGCCTCCATGAGCCGTACCGGGGTGGCGATCATGGGGATAGAGCTAAAGCGGGTGTATCTGTTGCTCTGGGGGATCTACGGGATATTGGCCGGTATTTCCGGGGTCCTTCTTGCCGCATTTCTGGGCGCCTCCGCAAGGGCTGCGCCGGAACTCACCGGCATGGCCTTTTCCATTGTGGTCCTGGGCGGTTTGGGGAGCATCACCGGGTCCTTTTTCGCCTCATACATAATTGGATACCTCGGAACGCTGACGGCCTACCTGATCTCCCCCTCCTACACCCCGCTGCCGGCGTTTTTCGTCCTCGTCGTCATTCTTCTTTTAAGGCCGCAAGGTCTCTTCGGGAGGTTTTAGCAGGATCCCATGAGATTTAGCCCTTCATCGAGGAATTTGCTCACGTTTTGTACCCTTCTGCTGATAACCCTCGTCTGCCTGCCCTGGTTTTTATCCTTGTATATCGCAGGCATGCTTACCATCGCCCTATATTTTTCCGTTTTCACAATGTCATGGGACCTTCTGTTCGGCTATTCCGGTGAAGTCAATTTCGGGCCGACGTTTCTGATCGGCATCGGGGCTTACGCGGCCGCCCTTTTGAACGTGAACGCCGGGTTACCGGTGTTCGCCTGCGTTCTGCTGGGGACTCTTACGGCCGTATTGGCAGGGCTGCTGCTGGTCGCCCCTGCCCTTCGGCTGCGCGGGCCCTATTTTTGCCTGATCACTCTGGTATCCGTGCTCGTACTCCAGGAGTTCATAACCATATTCGCTCAATACACGGGCGGGGAAATAGGCATGACTCTTCCCGGAGTTCTTTCCGCGAGCGGCATGGTCAACTATTACCTGGCATTGGCGCTCGTTTGTGTAAGCGCCGGAGTTTTTCTCGGCATAACCTCATCGCCCGTCGGCCTTATTTTGCAGGCCGGCGCGCAGGACCCTGTCGCGGCGGAGAGCCTCGGGTTCAATATCGTTAAATATAAGGTGCTGGCTTTCAGCCTCAGTGCATTTTTTTCGGGTCTTTCGGGCGCTATGCTGGTTTTTTACATGGGCACGGCATCGGTGAGCATAGTGGTGTCCGTTTCGGTGATTCTGCAGATCATCATCGCTGCCATAATAGGGGGAAGACGTACAATCGTCGGGCCCATCCTGGGTTCTCTTTTCATCATTATAACAGGTCAGTGGCTGCAATACCTGGGACAGCTCGATTACGCAGCCGTTGCTATTTTGGCCCTGATTATCCTTTTATTCTTTCCCGACGGCATCGCAGGAATCATACTGCGCAGGCACTAACGAGGATAAATTGATGGCGCTGCTTGAAGTTTCGGGATTGAACAAAAGATTCGGGGGCATCCGTGCTGTAAAGGACGTCGATCTCAGTGTGCAGGAAGGACAGATCGTCGGTTTGATCGGGCCAAACGGTTCGGGAAAATCCACACTATTGAAGTTGCTGACGGGAGTGCACAAACCCAACAGCGGCTCGATCCGCTTTGACGGTCGCGAGATCCATAACTGGCCCATCAACAAGCGCATAAAACAGGGCATGGCGATCGTCTTTCAACATTCCCGGCCATTGCATCGACAAACGGTGCTCGATAACATCAAACTGGCCCTTTTGCCGGACCGAGTATTCAACATCCATTATCCAGGGGATATCGAAGCCAAGGCGCTGCAGGCGGCCAGACTGCTGGGGCTCGAAGATGTGGTGGACGCATACCCCGGATCGCTGCCTTTTGGCTACATACGCAGAATGGAAGTGGCTAAAGCACTTGCCCTTAGCCCCAGGCTGCTGCTCATGGATGAACCTTTTGCGGGGTTGACCCCTTCCGAAGTAGGTGAGCTTGCAGAGCTGATCCTCTCGGCACGGCACGAAAAGCAGGCCATAGTCCTTGTAGATCACAATGTAAAAGCGGTTTACAGTTTCGTAAACAGAATCATAGCACTCTATGTCGGCGCCAAGATAGCCGACGGAGAGCCCCGGGAAGTGATGGCAAATGCAGAGGTTCGCAGGGTTTTTCTGGGAAAGAGCATGGACGAAGGGCAAATACTGCAGCCTTCCATGGCCTCTGAGCCGGGAGGCGACAATCTTTTGCTCGATCTGGATATTGAGTCTCTCAAATACGGCAAGGCGGAAATACTGCGCAATGTGTCAATCCGAATTCGGGAGGGCGAGTTCGCATCCATAGTCGGCCTCAACGGGGCCGGCAAATCCAGCTTGATGAAAGCCGTTACGGGGCTGGTGAACTACACGGGCGACGTGAAATGGCGGGGAATGTCCACCAAACGGATGACGACAGCTCAAATCATCAGGTTGGGTATAGCCTTTGCACCCGAGACAAGGGAATTGTTTCACCATATGAGCGTCAAGGAAAACCTGGAGATGGGCGGCGAGAGACTGAATCGACATGAACTCGAAGCCAGGCTGGAAGATGTTTACGCGCTCTTTCCGATTCTCAGGGAACGTGTTGCACAGCCAGCCTATACGCTCTCGGGCGGTGAGCAGCAGATGCTCACCATCGGGCGGGCACTGATGCAGGCCCCCTCGCTGCTGATATTGGACGAGCCGACTCTGGGTCTGGCGCCGGTCGTGCTGGAGGCCATCTCGGAAGCACTGCTAAAACTTCACCAATCACGCGGACTGACAATACTTCTGGCCGAACAGAACCTGCATTTTGCACTAAAACTTTCCAACAGCATTTATTTACTCGACCATGGAAGTATAAGCTGGCATGGCGCAGTTGCGGACTTTGTGCAAGAGGTGGGCGACAAATTCCTGGTATGAGCAGAGCGCCAAAACTTGGGGACGTCACCGGAGGAGACTATGAGAAGGTTTGCTCTCGGTCCAGCACTTCCCGAACCTTCTTGAGCAGTGTCTCTATGGAAAAGGGTTTTTGCAAAAAATCGATCCCCTCCTCCAGGACTCCTTGATGTGCAATGACATCAGCCGTATAGCCGGACATGAAAATGCTTTTCAATCCCGGTTTTACCTCTGTGAGTCTGTCTCTTAAGTCTTTACCGTTCATTTCGGGCATTACCACATCGGTAACAAGCAGACGGATGGCGCCGGGATAATTTTGAACCATTTCCAATGCCGCAGTCGGACTTTTGGCTGCCAGGACCTCATAGCCGTGCCGCTGCAAGATAGCCTCTCCCAGGGCCAGCAGCGGTTCTTCGTCCTCCACCAGAAGCACTGTTTCCTTTCCTTTCAATTCTTTGTTCGCCCCGGAAGCGGTTTTTGTCAAAACTTCATCCACGATGCGGGGCAGGTAGATGTTGAAGGTTGTCCCCCGGTCAAGTTCGCTGCGAACATCGACAAACCCGTTATTCTGATCGAGGATGCCGTATACTGTTGCAAGACCCAACCCCGTGCCCTTTCCAACTTCCTTTGTCGTAAAAAACGGGTCAAAAATACGTTCGAGGGTTTGGCTGTCCATGCCGGTCCCCGTATCGCTCACAGCCAGCAGGACATACTGCCCGGGGACAACCCCGTTATGATCTCGGCAATAGTACTCATCGAATTCGAAATTACCGGTTGATATGGTGATCTTTCCCACTCCCGCTATGGCGTCGCGAGCATTGACACACAAGTTGGCCAAAATTTGGTCGATCTGTGTGGGGTCCATCTTGACCGGCCATATATTCATGCCCGGGTTCCAATGCAGCTCTATATCTTCGCCGATCAGGCGCCGCACCATTTTAAGCATGCTTTCCACGGTCTCATTGATATCGAGCACTCTCGGGCTGATCGTCTGCTTGCGGGCAAAGGCCAGGAGTTGGCGCACCAAATCAGCCGAGCGGTGCGCCGCCTTGAGAATTTCCTGGAGCCGATCGTAAGCAGGCCGGGCGGAGTCAATTTCCAGCAATGCCAGCTCCGTTTGCCCGACGATCACCGAAAGCATGTTGTTGAAGTCATGAGCGACACCACCTGCCAGGCGCCCGACGGACTCCATCTTCTGGGCTTGGTGGAGTTCTCGTTCCAGCTTCCGAAAACGGCCCATGTTGCGCCCGACGGCAAGGTAATGGGAGATGGCGCCAAGAGCGTCCCTGATGGGCGAGATGGCGCCGTCCGATTCAAAATCATTTCCGTCTTTGCCCTTGTTTAAGATGCTGCCCCTCCACACTCGCCCCTCATCGAGGGTCTGCTTCAAGTTCCTGTAGAAATCGTCGTCATGCTGCGCACTGCGCAGAAAACTAAACTTTCTTCCTTTGAGTTCCTCGTTGCGATAACCGCTGGAACGCTCAAAAGCGGGATTGACATAGAGAATAGTTCGACGATTATCGGCAACGAGAATATTGTCATCGGCCTGTTCGACAGCAGTGGCGAGAAGGGCTGCCTGCGCGTCGCTGCGCTTTCGCTCCGTAATATCGCGAGAGGTTCCAATGATGCCGCGGACAATTCCTTGCTGATCACGTAAGAGTCGTGCGGAAACTTCAGTCCAAAAGGTCGATCCGTCTTTGCGATATTGCTCTATCTCGAGGATTCGCACACGGTCCGGATCAACTCCGGGGAACTTCTCCAGGCCGAGCTCATAAGACAGCGTCTTTTGAACAAGCTTCATGGCCGCCGGGGGTAAATAATCGTCAGGTTTAAGCAGCTGCCATTCACTGAGTGTCCATCCATACATTTTTTCAGCGGAAGGGCTTATGTAAGTGAGTTTCATATCCAGGCCCATGGTGAAGATCACATCGTTGACATTATCGGCCAGAAGCCGATATTGTTGTTCACTCTCCTTGAGCGCTTCCTCAAAACGCTTGCGTCCGGTGATATCCTGAATGACACCCAACACCGCTCCCGACTCGGGGAAATATTCCGCCACGGCGTGAATATCTATGATCTTCCCATCAGTAGGCCTGCGAATTTTAAGTTCCACATTATAGGGTTTACCGTTTTCAATCAGTTCGCGGAGAGCCGTATCAAGCATGCTGCGATATTCGGGCAGGGGGATCTTTTGCACCTCCCGCATGGAGTACTCCCTGTTTTCCAGCCCGTAAAGGATCCTCGCACCCTCGGAAGCGTGGACTTCATCGGTTCCCGGAATAAACTCCCAGTTACCGAAGCGAGCCGCCACTTCCGCCCTCCGAAGACGGCTTTCTTTGAGTCGAAGTTCCTCTGCCGTTCGCTTTAGTGAATCTTCCGCCCGTTTGCGCTCAACGATTTCCCACACCACGTCGGCAAGGTAGGCAGCAGTTTCGACGTCTTTTCGGGTATAGTCCTCGTGCTTGTTGCCCACGCCCATGATCGCGACCAGCTCACCTTCCCTCATCACGGGCACAGCCAGGTCACGAACCACCCTGACGTGCCCTTTGGGCATACCCCTCTTATGTTCCAGCGAACTATAATCGTTATGTATTACCGGCTTTCTTTCCCGTACGCAGTCCACCCAGACGCCTGCCCGATCGATGCTGTAGTGCATGCCCTTCTCCAGGGTTTGGCAGAACTCGTGCAACGTACGGGTGGAAAATTGCTGCAAGGAAAGGGTCTTTTGGTCGCTTTCCACAAAGTGGTAATATCCGATGGGACTTTTCAACAATGCGCAGACCTGATCGACGGCTTCGGCCAGCAGCTCGTCCGATGAGTGGACTGCGGCATATTCGATGAGAGAGAGCCGTACCGAGGTCAACCTTTGCGCCATGCGCTCGGTGGTTTGGTCGCGAAAAACCAGGACCACCCCTGTTATGGTTCCGTCAGCGACTCGGATGGGAGCGCCGCTGTCTGCTATGGGGCGTTCCGTACCGTCCCTGGCGATCAACACGGTGTGGTTGGCCAGCCCCACCACCGCACCCTCCCGCAGTACGCGCTCCACCGGGCTCTCAACTTCAGCCCGTGTCTGTTCGTTGACAATCCTGAAGACCTCCTCCAACGGCCTGCCTCTGGCCTCTTCCCTGCTCCAGCCGGTGAGGTCTTCAGCCACGGGATTCATCAACACGATTCTCGCCTCGATATCTGTAGAGATGACTGCATCACCAATCGATTGCAAAGTTATGTCCAGATCCTGGCTGTTTTGTTGCAGGCGGGCGAGATAGCGGAGCTTCGACAGCCGATCCGACAAAATCTTGCCTGCGAGCACCGTTGCCAGAGGATAGAGCAGCAGCACCGGCAGACCGACGCGGGTAACGGCGGTAAGGGCAATGGTTGCGGGCAGCGTGAACATAAGGGCCACCATTACCAGGTGGACGACGAGGCCGAGCAGGTAGAGACTCGATGTGGACGGCGGCCCTGTTTCCGGCTTGAAACGGAAACGGGCCAGCAGGCCAATACCCGCTGAGGAAACTATTACCAGCACGCCCATCAACGTGCCCATTCCTCCGATCACGACGCAGCCCGCCAGCGTGATCAGTGTCGCCGCGGCGGCCGCAAAAGGCCCGAAGTACAGCGCGCACAGACTGACAATGACCGAGCGACCCTCAAAGATCAGTCCCGGTCCAAAGACTACGGGACACAGCATTCCGAGCACGGCCGCCCCCCCGAAGACGGCGCCCTGCAACAAAACGCCCACCCTGGCGTCCCGGGGCCGGTGATCCTCAATGAAGTTGGAAACGACGCTTAGAGCCAGCAGAAAGCTCAGATTGAGAAGTAGATCGGTGTAGACCATAATTGGTTGTTCCTTCCGAGAAGCGGCTCATACCAATCCGGCAGCACCCGCATCACTTACCGTAATGGCCGCCTCGACGTGCTCCGGCCTGGCCTTTGCTCCAAAAAGACCCCGATTTTACGCATGAAATTGCGAGAGTATACGATCTCCGAATGAAACAGGCAAGTTATGCGTCCATGACGCCGTCGGTGTTTGTGATTCTATGGGATTGTTCCCGGCTGGACGTTTGCCGGATTCCTGGCATGGATTTCATGCCGGGGACCGCAAATTTCTGACCGTGACCTTATTATTATGGTAAGCTTGCAGATGGGAGTCCGTAGTGTAAATCTCAGAGCAGCCAACAGAAACCAAAGACGCCAGGATCAGCGAATCAACGGCCGGAATTCCCAGTCCGTGAGATAATCGGGCGGCCTGGCTCAGTATTTCCCGATCCGGCCATACTACGGATGTCACATCATTTATCGCATTCAAAACGACTTCCACATTTTGCAGTTTTCCCTTAACCCTACAACGACATTTATTTCTTGACTGTTAACGGGATCTCAATATTGTGCTCTCCAAAACCTTAGCTAAGGAGGAGCAGTCTATGTTGCCACTTTGCCGATGCCTTGATGAACCTTGTCCGG
>JAJYTC010000021.1 GCA_021793275.1 Deltaproteobacteria bacterium
GCTTCTTGGCCGGCGCTTTGGCTGGAGCCGCCTTTGTTGCGGGCTCGTGCATAGCCGGCGGGCTCGCAGGCTCGGCAGCCATTACGATCGGGCACGCAGCCACTGAAGCCCCGAACAGAACAGCGGTAATGATCGAGAAAACCTTACCCTTCATATATAAGCTCCTTTCCTCCTTCGAAATAACCATGCCGCTTTGAGAGAGAGTTCAACCACGGCGAACATTTTAAGGATAAAATTTGAAATATACAAATTAAGAATTTGTCCAAAATCACTTTTTATGTTTTTTTTACCGGCGGTAAGACTTGCCCCGAGTCCGTCGTGCTTCTTTCCTGCCCACGCTCTTTTTCACCGGACTCTTTCGCACATGGGCGGCCCTTACGGACCTGCGCCGCTTTCCAGCCGCTTTTGCAGACGGTCGAACGAGTCTGGCGCGTTGCCGCCGACTTGATGCGCGCGAAGACCTCAATTTCCTGGCGGCCGAATGCCTGGTTGAATACGACTTTCTATAAACAGCCCTTTTCTGAGAGGTCCTCAAGCGTTTATACGGCCTGCGCGTTGCAGCCCTCGTCCTTCGGACAGGCCTCCTTCGCAATACGACATGCGCTCGCTGCCTCCTCTTCGAGTACCTGTGCAATGCCGATTTCCTGCCCCCTCTTATCCAGCGTTGCGACGATTTTCGCCTATAGTACCTGTGCCTTCCGTGTGAGCGCGATACCCTTTTCACGGCTCGCGGCCTCGAATGATTCAGCCAGCCCGGTTTGTTGAACGAAGGGTGAGCGGTTGGACTCGGATGAAAGTTGGAAGGATTATACTCGTGCTTCAACAGGTCTTGATATTGCTCCTGGAGTTCGCGAACCCTGTTGTTAACCTGCGATCGACTTTGGCTCTGTGGAGGCGCAGGACTCTGCCCCTGGTGTTGACCTTGAGCCGAGGCCTGAGTCTGCCCCTGCCTTTGACTGAATTGGTTTTGACTTGCCTCGGCGGCAAGGCGGCTAAGTGCAAAAAAGACTGATATCGAAACCATGGCGGTCAACATGAGTGTATTACGAAATCTCATGGGATCTCCTCTATGTGAAAGCCGTTTTTGCAGCAATCGAGCAGGCTTTCAATTTCATTCGGTTTTGGCTGGAGCATCTTTGTCGCGGGCGAATATATCATAACTGAGGATATTTACAACGCCCGCCGGGACATATGAAAAATGATTCAAAGCCCGATCCGGTCAGTGTATTTCAAAATCGTATTTCCCGATGAGGACTCTCACGTTCTGGCGGATTTGCCTGATCGTGCTGAAATGATATCTTTTAAGCAGAATCACGGTAAGCGGCACAGGGGGGTGCGATGAACGCTGCATACATCGAAGCATATCGAAGCGGTCGGCTCGAGCAATCTTTGGCCCGCGCGTCCCGTTGGATGAGCAAATGCACTCTATGCCCGCGCATGTGCAGGGTCGACAGGATGGCTGGTGAGACAGGCTTTTGCAAAACTGGAAAACTCGCAGTGGTGGCCAGTTTCGGGCCCCATTACGGAGAGGAGCGCCCACTTGTGGGCAGGGGCGGTTCAGGGGCTGTTTTCTTTTCGTTCTGCAATCTTTCCTGTCAATTCTGCCAGAACTATGACATCAGCCATGGCGGTGAGGGTTCGCCCGTGGGCCCCGAACAGCTTGCCGAAATCATGTTGGCCCTTCAAAAAATGGGTTGTCATAATATAAATCTTGTCACCCCCACACACGTCATCCAGCCTATCCTCCAGGCGCTCCTCTTCGCCGTCGCAAAGGGATTGCGCGTGCCGCTCGTGTACAATTGCGGAGGCTACGAACGTGTTGCGGCGTTAAAGCTTTTGGAGGGAATAGTCGATATATATATGCCGGATTTCAAATTCTGGGACACCGAAACGGCGCGGGAATTGTGCGGCGCCCCCGATTATCCTTCTCGCGCCCGTGAAGCACTGCGGGAGATGCACAGGCAGGTGGGAGAGTTGGTTTGCGATGAGAGCGGGGTGGCTCGAAGAGGCGTGTTGGTGCGGCACCTGGTAATGCCCAACGGACTGGCGGGAACGGCTGAAATTGTCGGCTTCATAGCCGCCCGGATCTCGACGCGCACCTATGTCAACATAATGGACCAGTATCATCCTTGCGGCATGGCCTTCTTTAATGAGGCAATAAACCGCAGGATCACCCGCGCAGAATTCAACCAGGCGCTGGAAGCTGCCCGAAAAGCCGGCCTGACACGCCTGGACAACCGGCCCGGGCGCTGGATAATCGACAAATAAGCAGTGTCTTTCATTTGAGGCATAAGTATTGCTAATTGGATGACCGTTTCCCTGAGGATCTCGCCGGCTCCCGGCATTAACTCGGAGGCTCCATGGCTAAAATAGATGCTTTCTTCAAGCTGATGAACGAACAAAAAGCTTCCGACCTGCACATGGTCTCGGGCCAGCAGCCGGTTTTGAGGATTCGAGGCGATTTGGAGCGCGTCAAATATAGAATCCTCGATGACAACGAATTGCGCTCGATGCTCTACGAGATCACGCCCGAAGATAAGTTAAAGGTATTCGAGGAAACCGGAGACCTTGATTTTGCTTATGAAATCCCCGGACTTGCCCGTTACCGTGCCAATTTTTTCATTCAAAAAAACGGGATCGGAGCGGTTTTTCGGGAGATTCCAAGTGAGATTCTCTCAGTCGACCAGCTTGGCCTTCCCCCCGTCGTAAACCGGCTGGCCCTGCTGCCCCGAGGCATCGTTATCGTGACCGGCCCGACCGGAAGCGGCAAGTCCACAACTCTTGCCGCGATCATAGATGAGGCCAACCGCAAGAGAAAAGAGCACATAGTTACAATCGAAGACCCCATAGAGTTCGTTCATACGAGCAAGAGCTGCCTGATAAATCACCGGGAAATCGGCACACACACGCGAAGTTTCGCCTCCGCGCTGAGGGCCTCACTGCGCGAGGACCCCGATATTATCCTCGTGGGCGAAATGCGAGACCTCGAGACAATCCGCCTGGCGATCGAGGCTGCTGCGACGGGCCATCTCGTTTTTTCCACCCTCCATACACAGAGCGCACCAAAGACTATCGACCGGATAATAGAGGTATTTCCGGTAGCTGAACAGGCTCAGATTCGCTCGACCCTGGCCGACGGCATCCGGGCTGTAATTTCCCAGGCGCTTTTCAAACGCATCGATGTCAAGGGGCGAATAGCAGTCGTTGAAATATTGATAGCAACCCATGCGGTAAGGGCGATGATTCGTGAATCAAAAACCCATCAGCTCCAATCCGCGATGCAGACGGGGAAAAAGTACGGAATGCAGACCCTCGACGATGCCATAGCCGCTCACCTGAAGGCAGGCCGAATCGACCCCATGGAAGCCTACATGAAATGCGTGGACAAGGACAAGTTTCGTTCCTACCTTACCGAGGCTCCGCCCGACTTTACCGAGGTCTAGGGCCTGCGCTTCACGAAGGCAAAAGTAAAAAGTAAAAAGGCAAAAGTAGAGAACTCCGCGCTTTTACCTTTTACCTTTTGCCTGTTGACTTGTTGCGGAGTCAAACGGAGCAACTGGGCGATCATGAGACGACAAGAACTGGATGCGCTTCTTCTCGGTATTCTGGATGAGAACCCCACTGCATCCGACATTAATTTCACGGTGGGAAAACCTATGCAGGCCGAGGTTGACGGCCTTCTAAAACCCGTTTGCGCGGAATTCGGCATCGGCGCCCTTACGCCCTTTCACACCGAAACCATAGCCTTGAACCTGGTCGGCGAGGACAGCCGAGGCATCCGGCACCTCCTTAACAGCGGATCGTGCGACATTTCCTATCACCTGCCCGGCAGGGCGCGGTTTCGAGTCAATATATTTTCTCAACGCGGCACCTACTCGATCGTCATGCGCCAGCTCCCAACCAAGATACTGTCCGTGGACGAACTGGGGCTGCCTCCGGTGATCAAACGGATAGCCGATGAAAAGGTGGGAATCGTCTTTGTTACCGGAGCGACCGGCAGCGGAAAAACCACCACCCTGGCTGCAATTCTTAACGAAATCAATTCCCGCCGTCCCTGTCACGTAGTGACCCTTGAGGACCCGGTGGAATTTGTTCATCCGCAGATAAAGGCCACCTTTAATCAGCGCGAGCTGGGTCTTGATTTCGACAACTTTGCAAACGGCCTGCGCGCCGCATTGAGGCAGGCGCCCAAGGTGATACTGGTTGGTGAAATGCGCGACCGCGAGACGGTGGAAATCGGACTTAGCGCCGCAGAAACCGGCCACCTTGTCCTGACCACCCTGCACACCTCGGATGCGGGCCAAAGCGTAAACCGCCTCATCGGTATGTTCGAACTCGACGAGGAGCGGCTCATCCGTATCCGCTTGGCCGACAGCATGAAATGGGTAATCTCCCAGAGGCTCCTTTCCAAAGTCAGCGGCGGACGCGTTGCCGCACTCGAAATAATGGGCAACAGCCTCAGGGTCCAGGAAGCCATTGTGCACGGCGAAGCCGAAGGCAAGACTTTCTACGAAATGATGGAACAGGGTGAACATTCGGGATGGACTACATTCGACTCCAGCATCTCTCGGCTCTACAAGACGGGAAAGATAACCGAGGAAACAGCTCTCGCTTATGCAAACCGGCGCGCGATTGTAAAGAGAAACATCGACCAGATCAAATCCTTTAGGGGTGAAAAGACTAGCGATATCGAGGGATTGAAAATGGATAGCGAATATCGGAGAAACTTCGTCTGATTTCTCATCACAGCACTCCCGCCCCTTGCCAATATCCCGACAATCACATGAGCGCCGCACGCAACGAGCGCCCGGCTTCCCATTACAGCGGATAGCGGGCTGTCCGCTGTGATGATTTTGTGCGAAATCTACTTTTCAGCCTCTTCAGTATCGGAGAACTCTAATATCCTCCTCAATCCCGGCAGCAGCTGAGGGAGATCATGCTTAATCGTTTCCCAGACGATTTACAGACTTAAAAATCGTGGTATTCGCGCTAAGTGCCCGGCTGGTCAGACCCGCAGTCAGGCTGTTTATGTCCTCGATTGCCGCGAGAATGTCCTCGATCCTGAATCGCCAGTCCCTATTCGGCATAGACCGCCTCTTCCAGGATCCGGTCCCGCAACTGCCGCTTCAAAGCCGGCGGGGTAACCAGATCGACACGCCTGCCCATAAGGTCTTCGAGGTGATGCCGGAGTCGAAGAAAGGTAAAGAGGCCTACAGGCCTGTCGAATTCGACGAGGATGTCTATGTCGCTGTCGGGTCGAGCCTCTTCCCGGACAACCGAGCCGAAAAGAGCGATGGATTTCACCCCGAATTGCTGCAGTTCGCCCCGATGGCTTTTCAAGATATCCAACGCGCCTTGCCGCTGCATTATAGCCTGTCCTTTTCGCGCCAACTCGAACGTGTCGCCGAACTTCCCACACCGGCATCATATCTAAAAGGGCATTGGGTGGCCATAGAGAAATGGCTGACTTGCCCTGCATATATAAACTAATCACTCGCCGATGAAGGGATGAACAGGTCTGCCGCTCACTGCCCCTTGCCTCAAAAACAAAACCGCCCACCGGCCGGTGGCAGGTGGGCGTGTTTTGTAATAAAGTTCCGTAGGGGGGGCGGCGCCATCCTGCCCACCATTGAGGGCAACGCTTGCCTTTTGCCCGCCCTGGACCCTCGCAACTACTTTTGACGCTCCGTATAGAAAGAATCGACCTGAGTTCCCGGGAAAACGGGAAAGTGACCAGGTTCGCATAGGCGCAAACCAGTGCCGCTCAAGCGATGATGAGATTATATAAAACGCCGAGGCTCTTCAGACTGTAATGGCTTAAATACTGCCTAAGGTAGGTGGCGCTATATATAGAGAGAGGCAGATATAGCAGCGCGTTCACGAAAATGAACAGTGCAGAACGGCGGTCCATCCGAAGGATCAGGGGGACGAATGAAGGATGAAAAAGCGTTTCCGCAGCTACTGAGCGCGAGGTTGAAGACATTAGTGCCCTGCACTTACTGAATACAAAAACGATTGAAAAGAAATGCTCTATCCTCGCCGAGCCGCTTCATGATCCGCCATATGAAAAGTGTGTCGGAAAAGTTTACGGATTCCTGAATGAAGGTAATACCGCGATATATAAAGATATTATTGTGAGGCCAGCCCGCTGTCCCCGGTTTTTTTGTCGCAATTCTTTACACATTCGGAAGGTTCAGCAGAAAGACAGAAAAAGTGACCCGTTTGGTATTATCCCAACATTCCAATATGTTGTTTGGCAGAACAATAAATGCCGGCTGCGTGGCATATCTGTTGCACAATAACTACAGTAAAACCTAAACCCACATTGGCATTCGATTCATTGCGGCGGCGGCTGGAGCGTACGTTCCGGTTGCCGGCGGACCGTTCAATTCTATGCTCTTGCCGGTTCGTGTTCAAAGCGAAAGGAGGTGGGCATCTCAAACATAGAAGGAAGCGCGGTGACAGCCAAGCAGGTATCATGATGCGAGGAATGTGTTTTTTAAGTGCCGAACCCGTTAATTCCCCGTCTTCGGGGCGGGAATTTCTAAAGCCCCAAAACGCAGCTATGTTTTCATTGGCCCAAATAGGCAAAGGAGGAGGGACGATAAGATGATGAAAACAGGTTTTGTTATCCTGGCGGTTGTGACTCTAACCGCTGGACTCTTTTTCGTGGCGGTCCAGAGATCAGTGGCTGATACACTTCTCTTTAACCGGGGCTTGCCTACCACCAATTTGAACAATGCAGCAGGAACTGATCAGAGCAATGTGTCATGGGCTGACACCGAATCCAGCAGTAATCCATCTCAATACTACCTGCCCGGTGACGACTTTACCCTTCCTACCAATGCCGCCGTGAACGACATAAGGGTCTGGATCGTAGGGGCCGGAGATACCGCACCAGGCGGTTTGCCCTCGGGCCTGTCCTTGTTGGGGGGGGAGGCAGGTGGCCCAATGTCCACAATCTCGAGTACCTACATGTCCACGGCGGTGACATATGCGGACGGAGAGTTGTATCAGAGCGGTAGCGGAGCATACTGGAACATCTACCAGGTGGACTTTAAAGTTAACCAGAGCTTGGCCGCTAATGAGACATACGACTTTTTTGTTGATCAGCCCTTTGTGTCGGGCGGGGGCGGTAACTACTATAATGCTTTCCTCCACGCATCTAATGCGTCCTTGAGCGGTTCGCCGCAGCAGGGCGCCAACGGCCAGTTCCTGTGGCTCAATGTAGATAACACGAGCCAGACGGTCGAGACCTGGTATTCAGGGACCGGGGAAGGGACCGCAGGCATGCCCGCAGGGTGGAACAAGAACTCCGACGCCAACGTGCAGGTCTACGGCACAGCTGTTCCCGAACCGTCCTCGATTCTTCTTCTAAGCTTCGGCCTGTTTGGACTGGCGGTGTTCAAAATGAGGTTTCGGGCAGCTTAGATGACGCCGGTAAAATAGCACAATCCTTTGATACAATGAAAACCTGGCTGCGAATGGGACAAGCGGACGGGGTCGCTGACGGCCCTGCCCGCTACCTCCAGCCTTTGCAACTATTCCCCACATCCCTCCCGGAAGCATTTCGCAGTATTGATTAGCGCTGCGTCAAATTCCCCCTCCCTTTTGCCTCAAAAACAAAACCGCCTACCGGCCAGTGGCAGGTAGGCGTATTTTGAAATAAAGAGCGCATCCGTCGCCGGAAAAAGCGGCGAAAAATCCTCGCGCTTAACCGATCGGTTCGTTTTCCACGAGGTTCCAGACGCCGCAGGGGCATGCGCCGGCGCAGAACCCGCAGCCGATGCACTTTTCCGGGTCAACGACCATTTCAAATTCCGCCCCGCTCAAGCGGCTTTGCCTCGATATGGCCGATTCCGGGCAGATGGTTACGCATATGCCGCAGTCCCGGCAGGTCCCGCACGAAGAACACTGGGAGGCGCATGATTCGATGCCGCCAAAACCCGAAAGACGGGGATCGAAGTACTCGAGCTTTACGCGCCCGTAGTCAATCTTCGAACGCGAAGCCCCGGCCGCAAAATCCTTACCGGACAAAACGGCGCCTATTTTCTCCGCCGCTTTTTTCCCTGCCCCGATTGCATCCGTAAGCAGCCCGAGCTTTACGGTGTCGCCGATGGCGAAAATCTTCGGGTCGCTTGTCTGAAAATGCTCGTTTACCTTGATAAATCCCCGCTCGGTCTCGACGGTTTCCGGCAAAAAGTCGAGTTCGGGCAGGTCGCCGACCGAGATGATTATCGTATCCGCCGGAATTACTTCGCCTGTTGTAAGCTCCAGCCCCTCATCGGTAACCGCCTTGCTGAAGCAGGGCCACCTGAACTTCGCACCCGCCGCTTCGGCTTCCTTGCGTTCCTTGCCAAACGAGAGCGGCGCCTGGATGTCTATCAGCAGGATTTCCTCGGCCCCGAGCCTGTGGGCTTCGGTTGCCGCATCGCAGCCGACGTTTCCTGCCCCGATGATCAGCACCCGCTTTCCGACCTTCGCTTCGCCCGCTTTGCTGCTCTGCAAAAACTCGATGGCCGGGATAAGCTTCTCTTTTCCCGGGATGGGCAGCACACGGGGCTTCTGCGTGCCCGATGCGATAACAAGGAAATCAAAGTCTTCCCTTAGTTCTTCTACGTCGGACCTCTCAAGCCTGCGGCTCAGGTTCACGTGAGGGATCGCTTCCTTCACGCGGGCTACTTCGGCCTGGACGACCTCGTCGGGGATGCGCGAGCGCGGGATCATCGCCGAGATTTTTCCGCCCAGCTCCGATCTCATATCGTATATGATCGCCTCGTGCCCCTGCCTGCGTAGTTGCCACGCGACCGATATACCCGCCGGACCGCCTCCTATGACCGCAATTTTTTTGCCGCTTAGCGGGGGAAATTCCGGCAGCTTTGCGGCAACGCTCGCCTTTCCAAGCATGGAGATGTCGAGCGTGATCATTCTTGCCGTCTGTCTCGTACAGCTCTGCATGCACAGGTTCGGGCAAAGATAGCCGCAAACCGAAGCCGGAAAAGGCGTGTAGGCGAGAGCCAGGTCAACGGCCTCGTCGACCCTTCCTTCTCGAATGAGCCGCCACCGCTCGTGGACCGGTATCCCTGTCGGGCAGCTCGCCTCGCACGGCGCAGCAAACTTCCTGTTTTCCCACACCGGCACATAGCGTCTGAGAAAGCCGGTGGTTATAAGAGGGATCGGTGTTCTTTCGAAGTCTACCAAGTCTCCGATAAGGCCGCCCCCGCCCAACTCGCGATCCCAGACCTCCTGGTGAAAAGCCTCGATGGAACGCCTGGATTTTGAGTATTTTTCACTGGGCCCGCGGGATTTGAGGACCTGCCAATCCTCGCGGTCGGACAGTTTCGCGTAAAGCTCCGTTTTCCCGATCCCCGATAGAAATGTCTTGAGATTTTCGGTAAGCCACGCCCAATCGCTGTCTCCGATTGGAATCAGCCTCGCGTCGGCTTTGCTGTAGCCTTTATGCGGTCCCCTGAAAAAGATCTTTCCGCCAACCATTCCTACGCAAGGTCGATAGCCCAGCACATTCTCGGGGTCCTGCGGCTCATGTCCGCAGATAACCGCAATGCCGCCCGCCATGAATTCGGCGAAATAGTCGCCGGCCGAGCCCAGCACCCACAGCTCGGGGGGAGAAAAGCGCGGATTGTGCTTCGTCATGGTCATGCCGCGCGCGCCGATGTTTCCGGCTACATAGACCCTGCCCTGGGCCATCGCGTTTGCGACGCCGTTGGTGGCATGTCCGTGGACGATAATGTCGGCCCCGGCGTTCAGCCAGCCTACATCGTCCGAAGACGGGCCAAAGACTTCGATCAGAGTATTGGGAAAACCCATCGAGCCTACGCGCTGTCCGGGCGCGCCGGTAATTTTTACATGAAGCTTTTGGTTTCCGCCCTTCCAGAGCCTGCCTCCGATGCCGTGCTGGCCGAAGGCCTCGATCTCCAATACGCGGCAACCCTTCTCGACAGCCTGTTGAATTCTCTCTTCGAGAATACGCGATTCGATACGCTGACCGTTTTCCGATCCGGAAAGGTGAACTACCGACCCCTGCTGCTGTTCCATATGCAAACTCCACCAGAGTTTAGACAAGGAGCGGGAAACGGAAAAAGGCGGCTCGCCTGCTCCCTGCTCCCTGCTCCTAGACAACGTATTTTATCTGAAGCCGATCGGCTGCGTTTTTATCGTCTATGGCCAGAGCGTCAGACATGCCGATCGGAAGAGAGGTCGAACGTCCCAGGGGAGCAACGATCTTCTTCAGTTCGGTATCGAACGAGAGATATATGTCGACTACCCGCTCGGCCACCTTCTCGGGATCGAGCCGCCTGTAGAGGCGCGGATCCTGGGAGGTGATGCCCTTGGGGCACAAGCCTATGTTGCAGACATTGCACCGGTCGGTCTCGGAGCCCACGCACCCTGCAGCTGCCTGCATCATGTATTTGCCCACCTGGACCCCGCTTGCTCCGAGCATTATGAGCGCGGCGGCGTTTGCCGCAAGCTTGCCGTTCTTGCCAACCCCTCCTCCCGCAAAAAGCGGGACTTCGTTCTGTTTGCCCAGCCTTGCGAGGTTGAGGTAGCAGTCGCGTATGTTGCTCGCTATCGGATGCCCCATATGGTCCATCGATACGTTATAGGCAGCGCCCGTTCCGCCGTCTTCGCCGTCAATGGCCAGCCCGCCGGCATAGGCGTTTCGCGTAAGGTTGTTAAGCACCGCAAGGGCGGTCGAGGTGCCCGAAATCTTCGGATAGACCGGTACTCTGAAACCCCAGGCCATGTACATCGACTGGATCATTTTGGCGACCGATTCCTCGATCGAATACTTCGTCTGATGGGTCGGCGGGCTGGGAAGGCTCACCCCCGAGGGCACTCCGCGAATGGCGGCTATCAGCTTGTTGACCTTGTACCACATCAGCAATCCGCCGTCGCCGGGTTTTGCCCCCTGGCCGTATTTGATCTCGATCGCGCAGGGGTCTTCCTTCATCTCGGGCAGGGCATGAATTATTTCGTCCCAGCCGAAATAGCCGCTGGCTATCTGTAAAATCGTGTACTTTAAAAATCTCGACCGCAGCAGCCGGGGCGGGCAGCCGCCTTCGCCCGTACACATCCTGACGGGCATTCCGAGCTCTTCATTGAGATACGCCACTCCCATCTGGAGCCCTTCCCACATGTTCGGAGAAAGAGCGCCGAAAGACATGCTGCCGATGATAAGAGGGTATATCTCCCGCACCGGGGGAATCCAGCCGTTTTCTCGGTAGAGCCTGAGGTTTTCCTCCGGAGGCAGCACGCGCCCCAGAAGCGTGCGCAGTTCGAATTCGTGGCGGCCCGCATCGAGCGCCGGGTCGGTAAGCATCGAGATTCGGGTGAACTTAATACGGTCGAGCGTCCCCAGATTGAGGTAATCGGGCGCGTTTCTCCTGCCTCCGCGCCTTCTGGGCTGGCCTCCACGATTTATATGGAAGCGCTGCTTATCGATTTCCTCAGACCTTTCCGCTATGATCGCGCCGTTCGGACACACCAGGTTGCACATCCCGCATCCTGTGCAGGCGTATGCGGGATCGGTTTTTTGCCTCACCCCGTGATAAACCTGGTAAACATTGGACGACGCCGTCGCCGGGCCGATTTCGGCCAGGGAAGGTATCTGAACGATTCTTTTTCTGTGCACGCCGAGCTCGATTGCCTGAACGGGGCAAACAGCGCAGCACCGGCCGCACAGAGTGCATTTTTCTTTATCCCACCTGACCTGCCACAACAGGTCCCTCACGCTCAGTGAAGAAGGGATAATGGTTCCGTTTGCGAGCATATCCGGACCTCCGAGCGGTCAGAAGGTACAATGACCGTATCAAGATGCATCGGCTGAAAATCTTTGCTTTTGTCGCGGTCGGGGATCGCGGCTTCAAGACCGCACATCTCCGAGGAAAATGCGTACAACCCCTTCCTGCCACCGGCTACCGCCGGTCGGAGTTTTTTGCGGTCCTGGACGAGGAAAACGCTGTTATCGGGCAGCCGTCCGATGACACAGTTGGGACCGTCGATAATGAGCCTGCGGCATGAATGTTTGAGTTGCCTTAGAAAACCTCCGTCGGGGTGAGACTCCAAAGCCTCATCCTGCAGAGGTGTGATTATATGCTTGTATGCCTCGATGCCCAAACCGAGGCTGTTGAGCATATAATGGGCTATATGAGTGAAAACCTCGGAGTCGGACTGGTACCCCATGTAGCCCGGAAAGCCGCGCGACATGAGATACTCGCGAATCGGCACGAAAGCCGTGTTTTCCCCGTTGGTCATCGAAGCTATGCCCTGGATGAAAAAGGGATGGCAGGCGTAGAGGTTTATCGCATAATTGGTGTTCTGCCTGCCCTGGGCGAGAACCACCCTGGCCCTCAGCTCTTCGTTGTCCAATTGGAGGTATTCGGCCACCTTTAATGGATCGCCGATCTCCTTTATCATGATCACGTCCGGCCAGAAGCTGTAGATGATCATGTCCTCGTTTTCCTCGCCCATCCGCCTCAACTCGAGGCGCGCCATCATGAGGCGAAACTCTATTTCCCCGCGCTCCAACCCCTCCCATGACTGGGGATACTCATAGGCGCGGATTACATAAACATCGCGCTTGGGAGTCCCGGGAGGCGGCGTTTTTTTCGCAGTGCGCACCGAAACCTTGTGCTTGGTCAAAAAACCGAGGTTCATCATGAACTGATCGAGCCGCTTGACGCCTTCGCCGGTGCATATGCCCGATAGAATCGGCAGTCCCTTCAGCTCCTCGAACGGCCCGCCCAGGTCGCTCATAAACAGGCCGACCCCCGAGCCGTCATGACCCTCCCGCATAACATCGAGGGCCCTCAATGCCAGGATTGGCGACAGAGGCTCGTTACTCGTTATCGCGATCAAACGACACATTAGGCTCTATTCTCCTGCTGTTTTTTTATCCACGCTCCCGTCCCGGCAACGACGAAACCTTCGGTTGCGCGCCAAAACGGGATAATCTAAATCTGGTTCGCTCAGGGATACGATCTATGGACACCCGGGGGGAAACTCTCTACGACGCCCGCTGCCGCTCATGCCCGCGGCCTTGCCTTCAGTTTCATTCAAGGTCCCGTATCCGATTGTGCATGACAGATGTTCAAAATTTATAACAATACCAGAATGATCCGGCTTTTGGCAAACAAATTCCGCAAATTCGAAGCGCCGGGCTGGGACCCAAACGGTTCTCCGCTCCAAATTCGCCTTACTCTCTTCGTAATTTCGGGATGAAGATAGATAACATATCGATTGTAAAAGTACAGAGGCAGTTTCGTGGAAAAAAATCGTATGAGCCCGGCAATGCCCGCGACTTAAGGCTTTGCCGCTCAAAAGGCCAGGGGCGGCAGGCGAGGGGAGCCGCTCACTCCCCCCCCACCCCCACGGGAATCCGGCGCCGCTGGCGCCAAAATCCATCCTCTTTCTCGACGCCTGGCTCACCCCGCCGGCGCGGCAACGCCCGCATCTTTTGCCGCGAGCTGAGCGAGGGCGGACCAGTCGAGTTTTTCTCCTCCCTGAGCAAGCAGGGCCAGGAAGCGGTCGTGAACAAGGCTGGCAAGAGGCATGGGCACGCGAAGCGAATCGGCGGCCTCCATGGCCAGGCGGATATCCTTATGGCCAAGCGGAGCGGCAAAGCCGGCCGGTTCGAATCTTCGCTCTGCGATCAACCTCCCATAGGTGCTGTAGACAGGCGCGCTGAAAAGAGTCGAGGTCAGAAAATCCACATAAAGGCCCGGGTCCACGCCGGCCTTGCCTACAAGCGCCATCGCTTCGCCAAGCGCTTCGATTACCGACGCTATCAGAAAGTTGCCGCTTAGCTTGATCAGATTTGCCGTCCCGGGTTTGTCGCCGAAAACGAAGACCTTTTGGCCCATCGCCGCGAGAAGCGGCATGCTTTTTTCCAAAGTATCCGGCGAACCTGCGGCGGCGATGAACAGTTTGGCTGCCGCGGCCGCATCGGGCCGCCCGAATACGGGCGCAGAGAGGAAGCGCTGCCCGGCCTGCGCGTGTGCCTCGGCAAGCCTTTCCGACAAGGCTACGCTGATGGTGCTCATGGAAATGTGGACCGCGCCTCGCGAAAGACTGCCGATAATGCCGTCTCCCCCGAAAGATAGGCTCTCAACCGCGGCGTCGTTGGCCAGCATCGTTATCACGGCCTCGCCCCCGCAGGCGTCCTCCACGCGGGCCGCCGGCAGCGCGCCTTGGTCCACAAGCGGTTTCATCTTTGCGGCCGTTCTGTTGTAGACGGTGACCTCATGGCCGGCCTTGAGAAGGTTGGCCGCCATGCCTGACCCCATGTTTCCCAGCCCTATGAATCCTGCTTTCATAATCATTTTCTCCTGAGAGCGCAGCGCGAAAAACCCTCACGTTGCGTTCTGTGGGAGCCGGAAGCACCTACTGGCCTCAAGCCCCCCGCGCCGGGGAACTTTCTTCAATCTGCCGCTTCAACTCCCTTTTGAGTAGCTTTCCCGCCTGGCTCTTCGGGATGTCACTCACTATCCGGAACTCCTTGGGAACCTTGAATGAGGAAAGACGAGATTTAAGAAATTGCTTGAGTTCGTCCGTATCCAGGGACTGCCCCGGCTTGGTGGTGATAATAGCCGTCACCCGCTCCCCCCATTCCTTGTCGGGCAAGCCGATTACGGCGCATTCCTGAACTTCGGGCCGGGTGTAGAGCAGTTCTTCGATTTCGCGCGGATAGACGTTTTCCCCGCCGGTTATGATCATATCCTTCAGCCGGTCGACTATGTAGAGATGTCCACCTTCACCTATCAGGCCGATATCCCCGCTTCTGAACCATTCCCCCCAGAAGGCCGACTGTGTCTCAGCAGGGGCGTTGAAATATCCCTTCATGATGTTGCGCGCCCGGATACAAATCTCTCCCTCTACTCCCTCCGGTGCGGGCTCCCCGTTGAGATCCCGGATCTGCACTTCGACAGTCCCCACCGGTGTGCCCACCGAACCCACCACATGCCGATGATAGTGATTGAAAGTAACCATCGAGGCGCTTTCCGTCATTCCATAGGCTTCATGGATGGCAAGCCCGGTCCTATCCTTCCATTGGCGCACCACCTCCGAGGCCATGCTGGCGGCAGCGGAAAAACAGTATCGAACGGCCCCAAGCTTTTCCTTGAGACCCTCCAGGGCCAGCAGCCGGATGTATACCGTCGGTACGCAATACAGCTTTGTGACCCGCCCGGCCGACATGACTTCCAAAACACGATCCATGTCGAAAGACGGCAGCAGTTCCAGAGATCCCCCGCTCAGTATCGTTGCGTTCAAGATGTGCATTTGCCCGAAAACATGGTGAAAGGGCAAAAAACACAGGGCCCGGTCCTGCTCATTGGAGCGCTCGTTGAAAACCACATTATGGATGGCCGTATTGATGTTCTCGTGACTGAGCATGACACCCTTGGGGATACCGGTCGTACCACCGGTAAAAAGAATAGCGGCCGTATCCGACCGATCGCGGCCCCCAGCCCTGAAAGAAGACGTTCCCATCTCAAGGAAGGCCTTCATTTCAAGCTCGCAGCCCTTACCGATGACGTGCTCGACGATCCCGGGGCTGCGCAGGCGCCGGAAATCCTCCAATTTATCTTCACTTGTAAACACGACCTTGGGCTTGGTAAGCGATGTCAGCGATTGCACTTCGTCACTTTTGGCCAGGCCCGGTAAAGTCACCGCCACCGCACCGGCTTTTAGACATCCGTAGTATAAGATCAGCCACTCCGCGGAATTGGCCGCACAGAGCCCGACATGGTCCCCGGCCTCTACCCCCAGTTTGGCGAGTGCCGTCGCCGCCCGATTGACCTGTTCGTTGAACTGGCTGTAGGTAATCTCCCTGGCCCCCTCGCGAATTACCGGACGATCAGGGAAATAAAGAGATGAGCGTTCCAAGTTTTCTGCGATATTCACGGCTGAAATACCTCCAGGTTAGGCCCCTGAGGGCTTGGCAAATCATGCCGCGCGGCGCGCTGGTAAGCCCTGCCGCGCCCTTTGCCGGTAGGGGCGTAAGTAAGAAAGGGCTGTTTGTTGGAGATCATTTCGCAGGGCGGCGCTCTCTCCAACCGGTTTGATAGCAATTGCACAAGCGATTCTATATTATTGCCGCTTTATTGAGAAGCTCTTTCATTGGTTTTCGCTTTTGATGCCTTCCCGTTTTCTTGTCAAAAGTCCTGGCCTTTGCGTTCGGTCTGTCCGCGGAGATCGAACGGAACTTGATCTCTAAGTGCGCCGTGGAAGAGCTGACCGGGAAGAAAAAGGAAGGCAAAAGGCTCGGAGAGCCGAAGGCCAGCCTCGCCAAAGTTGCGAAACTCACTGGCAGGGAAAATGAGATCAAATTGCTGCTTGAAAAGGGGGGGCAGCGCGATCATAAAAATTTTCGGTGTAATAGGTCGCCCCTTCGCCATCAGCGTTGAACTTTGGGGGGCGCTCGCAGAGCCAAGCCTTGCGCTCTCCCCGTGAGGTCGAATACCGCTCACTTTCGCATCGAAATTTACTATAATCAAATTTACTTGAAGCCGGTGTATAATTAAAATTTTTCCGGGGGGAGAAAATCGGCCCGACAATGTCGCTGGAATGCTTGGCAGGGGAAGTTGATGCATTATGCCGGACGACATTAGGCGGCATGCGCCCATCGATCACTTTTAATCAGAATGTATTTGTGTTGCTTTGGAGTGGATTTATATAGCTAATGGAGAGAACGATGAAAAAGTATGGATGGATGACAGTTCTTATTCCGGTCGTCGTAGCAGCCGCTTTTTTACCCTTGGCCACCGCTTTCGGCGCAAACCCTATCCAGGAGGGGACTCAATTCAATTACACCCTCCCTTCTCCTGTTTCCACGCAGGTCCAAAACTATCTCGGACTAAAGGCGATGGGGCCGTTCAAGGTCAACGACGTCAAAGCGCGGTGCGTGGTGATCGAACTGATGAGTTCCACCTGTCCGCACTGCCAGGCCGCCGCCCCCAATATGAATGAGCTCTACGAGCGGATGCAGACTGACCCGCAGATGGCGGACGTAAAGTTCTTCGCTATTGCCCTTGCCGATAGCAAACTTGGTGTAGAGACTTTCAGGAAAGAGTTCAAGACGGTCTTCCCGATTCTGTTGGACAAAAACCATACAATTACGCATTCTTTGAAAGGCTTGGCTACTCCCACCACAATCATCGTTTCCACTAAAAGCGCCAAAGTGCTTGCTGTCCACCCGGGGGGAATCCACAATCCGGGTGGTTTCATAAAGCAGATAAAATTCGTCGAAGCCTTGGACGCTATGGACCAGTCGAAATAACAACTAAGCCATGATGGGATGGTTGCATGGAATTCAAAGACCGAAGGGATTTGCTGAAGAATTCCATCCTTGGGGATTTGCCCCCTGAAGAGATTGACAAGCTTGCCCGAACCGTTCCAATCAGGACTTTCGGGCCTGGAGAAGTCATTTTCGAAACGGGTGATTCCCCTGATGGTCTCTATATCATTTGCTCCGGTCGAGTAAGGATCTTCTTAAGGCTCGAAAATCACCGAGAGCGGGAACTCTCAGTCTGGGGGCCCGGCGATTACTTCGGAGAGGTCTCCCTTATGAGCGGCAACCCCCGCACCGCCAGTGCCCAAAGCCTTGAGCAGACCACTCTCATTATGCTCGACAGAAAGAATTTTGATCACATCACAAGCGATCACCCGGATTTCTCAAAGCGTTTCGTTCGGGAAGTGCTAAAGTTGCTCGCAGAAGAGCGCGGGATGCTTAAACAAGACTCCGATGCGGCAATCAATTATTCCAACGTGCGCTGGTTCGACTTTGTCCTCTTGTTTGGGTTGAGCATTATTATGGCGATAACGTTTAATCTCTCCAACCCGAACGGCATTCCTTTCTTCCCCGGCCGTCCCGATCCGGTGCCTTCAGTCTCTCCGGCAGTGGTCATCAAAGAGCTTGGCCATACCCATCCGCTGATTGTCGACGCCATGCCGAGTAATTTTTTCGGACAAAAGCATATAAAGGGCGCGGTCAATATGCCTTTAGCCATTTTTAATTTCGTCTATCTGATGAGATTTGCGAATAAACCCAAAAATACCCCGATAGTGGTTTACGGAAATACCATTAGCAGACCTTATGCCCTTGAAGTAGCGGATAGACTGCTCGCGCGAGGGTATACAAACGTCAAGGTCCTCAAAGGCGGGCTTGCGGCTTGGGAAGCATCCGGCTATCCGGTTGGGAAAGGGGCCTTACAATGAACCGGTCTTTTATAAAGCGAGTGCTGACCAGCGAGTACCTTTCTTTCGTGCTAAGACTTTACGTCGGCTTTTTCTTTATCTACGCGAGCCTTAGCAAGATTCCCTATCCGGCTCAATTTGCGCAGGCGGTAGCCAATTACCGGCTCATTCCGTACATGTTTCTAAACACCAGCTCCCTGATACTGCCATGGATCGAACTCGTCGCCGGCTTTTTCCTGGTCGTCAGGTTCAGGCCGCGGGCGGCGGTAATAGTGATCGGACTCCTCCTGATCATGTTCGAGGTAATGGTGCTGGTAAACATGTACTGGGGCGCTCCGATCACCTGCGGATGTTACGACGCGGTAGGCGAGCCCATAGGCTGGAAAAAGGTTTCTGAAAATGCGCTGATGCTGGTTTTTTGCGTGCAGATCTATCTTTATAGCAGACCTGAGCTTTTGAGCAAATTCAGACCGATTATGCGCTACCAGAGCAAAATCACCACAACCGCTAAATCCTGAGGAATTCAAAATGGGAAAAAAACCGCGCGTTCCGGTTTTAGCATGCTTTTTATGCCTTTTTTGCGTTACGGCTTTTTCCGGATGCGGCTCCGGCGCCAAAGGTCTGGTAGGCTCATACAAAGCCGAAACCTCGGCTCCGTCGCCTCACGGTAGTGTGTCCATGGAGCTCAAAGAAACAGGCGCAGGGGTCTGGATGGTTGGTGACAACGAAATCACTTTCTCCTGGCATGTGAAAGGCGACCAACTCAGGCTTTACACTAAGAATGGCGGAATAATCACTGGAGAGCTGAAAGGCGGGGTTATTCAGATCTCGCTTCCGGGGCTTAACAAACTCTCCTTCAAGAAGACCAAATAGGGGCTTGCTGGTCCTGGAGGCAGATCTGCTTCGCCCATCGGAGGCCGAAGCTCCTCAAAGGCGAGTCTTTTCATCCTCAGCTGTTTACGTATAACTTGCGTATTCCGGCGTGTCATTGTCTAAGAGGGACGGAGGCATGAGCGATAATTTACGCTATGCCATCCCCGCCGAGGGGGCACTCCGTCTTTCCGGCCGTTAACCGGCTAATCCCGATCCTTCAGGTAAGCCACTGAAATTGTGTGGATTAGCTGGTTAACCGGAAAGTCTTGTATTTACGATTTCTTTTCTCAAATCTCCAAGCGCTTGCAAAGTCTCAACATGACCCCTCTTTCCGACCTGCGAAACCTATTTCAAGTTGCGGCTCTACCACCTTCATACCCTGAGGTTCGAGTTAGGCGGATCAAGCAGGAGTCGAGCGGTACCAGACTCCCACCGCCCCTGCATTAAAGTAAGCCAGCGCGGGATAAGCAATGGTGACAATAGAAATGGCCACGCAATACCAGCCTGTAAACGTGAGCGCACTAAAATTTCCTAGTCCAAACACCCAGAAGAAAAGGAAGAAAGCTATTGCATAAGAAATCCATAGGAGGCCGAATTGCGGAACTTTAGGAAGGTGAGACCCGAAAATATGGAAATAGCCCAAGCCACAGATAAATACAAAAACGGACATCGGGAGACTGTACCAACCCAAAGGTTGAAACGCCGCAAACCCCACGAAGGGATTGGGCTTGGCGCCTGCTGTAACGGCGGCTTTTGCCAGTGCCGCATACTCCGGATTATACATGTTGAACAAACCGAACCCCAACAAAAGGTATGCTATGGCAAAAGTAAGGACTGCGGAAGACACCACTGCGGAAACGGTATCCCCGAAACCTTTGTATGTGTCCATGGCGATAATAAGTATAGCCAGGATGACCATTATTGCGCCGATGATTAGATTTAAATCTGCTACTCCTGATGCGGAGAAGCCCAGGGTCAGAATTCCGATGTTCGGCGCTCCGGCAACAGGGCTGAAGGCCGTAATAACTCCAGCACAAATCATTCCATTTACAAACAAAAGCGCCCCTACCAAATACAGCACCAAATAAACCATGATTTTATCCTTTCTCTAATTGGTAGAGCCGCAACTTGAAATAGGTTTCGCACGTTGATTTGCTATGGAAAACGATCTCCCTACGGGTTAATGGCTTTTGGTTATGTGATAAGAATTACACCTCCTTCTTATCACCAAAACCAGTGTTGTCTCGTGTCTGCTATAACGTATGCTTATGGTATTGACGCAATCACCTCCTCTCTGCGGCCGCTCCTCTCACCTTGCAAAGCTACCACCACTCCGAGCAAAAAAATATTTTATTGCCGCCCACAGGCCTGACGCTGCAACGCGGCCGAACCACACCCACTGCTGTTACAGCCGGTGAGAAAATAGGGCAAAACTGGCGGCCGAAAACCTGATAGCCTCTCATTACGCAATTTTGCACATCAAGCAGTTTTTTTTACTGGATTCCTTTCTTAATTATTTCAAAGGTCCTCCATGTCATGGTGAAGCTCACTACCAATGGATCGTTTTAGATTTATCGCTTTACGGAGAATTAAGAGGGGCGAGAAAAGGATAGCTGAATTGAGGCGAATATCAGTACAGGTATCATTTAACCCGAAAGCTGTTTGAAATGCAATCGCTAGAACTCACCATTTTGGAATAGTTAATAGTAACTGTGCTGGATTTTGTTGAGGATAACAGCGGGACATCAGGTTCATGCCAAGCGAGGTTGGTAATATATTCAAAAAAACCGGCCGCAACCAAATCGGCCTTCAATCTCCCGGTTGTGGCCAGCCCGCGTGGATGTTTAGGCAATACTTCCCCTTTCACTTTTCCTGCATCCGTCTCCAAAAAGCCGCTGTCGCATTGGCATTAAAGGCTCAACGATTGCGTTTTTTACCCCGCTCTGAAAAAGTCTTATCAAAAAACTTAATTGGTCCGATAAGCATTTTGCGGGCGAATTTTTCCCGAAGTGGGATAACGATTCCGGATCGCAGCGGCCTCATAAAGCGATATCAATATCGAAACAAGGATTGAATAGGTATGCGTGGATTCAAAGATCTCAAAATTCAACAAAAAATGTTTTTCCCGAATATATTGAATTTTCTGCTGCTTTGCGCCCTTATTTTTTTCTTTATAAATTCACGCGCCATGATTAGAGATCTTTCTCAAAAGCAGAAAACGGTCAATAAAATTATATATGAGCTGCAGAATATGGCTTATAACTTACGTTCGTACATGAACGGGCGCATTTCTTTCGCCGAATTTAGTAAGGGCTATGCTACGATGCTGCATGGATTAAAAGATCGTAAGATGTCCGGAAAATATGAACAACTGTTTGCTGAGATAAAAGCTATCCATGATGTGCGAACATCAAACACCAAAATTGAACATGAAATCAATGCATTAACGAACAATTCCATCGAACAGTCCAATACATATATCAAAGAAGTGGTCAAAAAACTTGCGAATCCAAATACCAGTTCGAGCGTTAGCACGCTGGAAAGGATGGTTATCCTCGGCGCTAACATCAACACTACATCGAATTACCGGCTGAAAGTGCTCTTTGCCCGTATGAGGGGAGACATCAGGGAAGATAAGGCCCTCCAGGACTTGACCTCGAGCCTGATTACCAATACCGAAGGCGACATGAAAAAACTTGCCGGCACCCCCTTTGAAGCATTGCCGAAAAGTTCCGAGAAAAGCCTCCTCGAGATCAGCAAATTGGCTACATGCTATGTCCATAATGTCACTGTCCAACAGGCCCTTCAAAAAAACGTTTCCGCCCTGATTCAGGAGAGCCTGAAAAATATCAAAGAGGTAAGACGCCAAAACAGTGAAAAACTTTTCAGCACCCTGAAAAGCTATTTTCGCAGCATGCTGATCGTCATCCTGACCGTTACCATCCTGGCAAGCCTGATCGGCTTTTTCACGGCCAGGTCCGTTTCCGGGGCATTGAGGAACATTATCCTGGGACTCTCGACGTCCTCAGGCGAGGTGAGTTCGGCTGCCGGTCAGCTGTTGCAAGCCAGCCATACGCTGGCCGAAGGCGCCACGGAGCAGGCGGCTTCCATGGAAGAAATCTCGGCTTCACTGGAGGAAATATCCGCGATGACAAAAGGCAACGCCAAACATGCAACCGACGCGGACAGCCTCATGAGGGAGACCAAACGTACTTTTGACAATGCCAATGCTTCGATGGGCCGGGTGACGGCATCGATGGAAGAGATCTCCAAGGCTAGCGAGGAGACCTCCAAGATCATTAAGACCATTGATGAGATCGCTTTCCAGACCAACTTGCTCGCCCTGAATGCCGCCGTGGAAGCCGCTCGTGCGGGTGAAGCAGGAGCTGGATTCGCCGTAGTCGCCGACGAAGTCCGCAACCTGGCCATGAGGGCGTCGGAGGCAGCAAAAAATACGGCTGCGCTGATCGAAAGCACCGTGGAAAAGGTGAAAGAGGGTTCGCAACTTCTGACCGGCACAAGCGAAGCCTTTGGCGGGTTGGGCAGTTCAACCGTCAGGGTCGCCGATCTAATTGACGAAATCGCCACTGCGTCCAGAGAGCAATCCACGGGTATAGGCCAGGTCAGTGCTGCGGTGAGCGACATGGACCAGGTGATCCAGAAAAATTCGGCAAATGCAGAGGAAACGTCTGCCGCTTCGCAACAGATGACCACCCAGGCGGAGCAGATGAAAAACCTGGTTGCAAGTCTTGTTGCTCTGGTCGGAACAGGTGGAGACCGTTTCGGCGATGGCAGTTCGCGGACCGAAACCCGAAAGCACGCGGCCTATTCCCTTACTGCGCCTGTAAAACCCTCGGCCCTCGCCGGACAAAAAGCTGTCGGCGGCAATGGTTCTGCTTTGCCTGCACCCGGTTTTGCCGGCAAAAAAGAAAAAGCCGAAAAATCGGTCTCAACCGATGATTCCGGGTCGTGGTCTTTCTGAGCGGGAGTTGCGGGGGTCATGTCTCCGCAACAACCACTGCCGCCGCGTATTCCCCTTCGTCCGTGAGGCTGAGGTGCCAGGAGCGTACGCCCTTTTCGGCGCAGTAGCCGAGAGCGCGCTCAGTGAGGAAGATTTGCGGCTTTCCGAGCCGGTCCGATCTGATTTCGATATCGCGCCACATGATCGGCTTTCGCATCCCCAGGCCCAGGGCTTTGACAAACGCCTCCTTTGCGGCGAACCTCATGGCGAGGCACGTGGTGCGTTTTTTTCCAGCCGAACAATATTCCAGCTCCGCTTCGGTGAATACCCGCTTCTCGAACCGATCGCCCCAACGGCCAAGGGAGCTGCTAAGACGCGCCACAAGCACGATATCTATACCAATCCCATATATCGGCACAGGGTCAGCCTATCAACTGGAGCATTTCGCGAACCGCCCGGTCCATTCCCACCAGGACCGCCCGGGCGATTATCGAGTGTCCGATGCTGAATTCCTCAATCTCTGTTACGTTTTTCAGCCAAAGGATATTCAGGTAATCCACCCCGTGGCCGGCGTGAACTCCTATCTCGAGCTTTTTTGCCAGCCTGGCCGCAGTAATGAGTCGCTCAAACTGCTCCTGGCGATCGGCAAAAGACTTCGCTTCCGCAAAAGTCCCTGTGTGGAGTTCTATGTAGTCGGCTTCGAGCTTTCGGGCCGCTTTAATTTGCTTGGCATCCGGATCTATGAACAGGCTGACGGCGATCCCGCTGCCGTGAAGCGTTTCTACGACGCCTTTTAGCGTGTTTTCGAAAACGGCCACATCCAGGCCGCCTTCGGTCGTGAGTTCCTGGCGCTTTTCCGGGACAAGCGTAGCCACATCCGGTTTTATCTTCTGGGCGATTTCGACCATCTCCCTGGTGGCCGCCATCTCGAGGTTGAGCTTTGTCTTGACCGTCTTACGCAGCACGGCGACATCCCTGTCCTGGATATGGCGCCGGTCCTCCCTCAGGTGGACCACTATCCCGTGTGCCCCGGCAAGCTCGGCAAACACCGCCGCGGCTACCGGGTCCGGTTCTGCAGCGAGCCGGGCCTGCCTGACCGTGGCTACATGGTCGACATTTATAGCGAGTCTTGGCAATTTTCCTCCTCGTAGAACCACTCGAATTCTTTCCCGCCATGGCCGAGCATCGAAAGCAGTTCTTCGGTTTTGAGTTTAACTTTTCTGGCTTCGGCGGGGCCCTCTTCATGGTTGAGGCCCAGCAGGTGAAGAATACCATGGATGAGCAGCAGATCCAGCACCGATTCGAACGCTGTGCGGTTTTCCTCGCTCATTGCCCTTGCCGTTTGAGCCGAAATGACCACGTCTCCGAGTATATCGGAAGCAATCCCGCCGAATTCGCCCTCGAGCATCGGAAAGGAAAGCACGTCGGTAGCATGGTCGATCCCGCGGTATCGAAGATTGAGGCTCGCCATCTCGGCGTCATCGACGATAAGGATGCTCAGTTCCGACTCAGTGTATCCCAAGGCGCTTAAGACCCGGCTCGCCGCGTTCTTTACTGAGCCCCGTTTTATCTTTATCGTGCTTTGGTTCGCGACCTGGATCCGGGCCATCGGTTTTAGCCTTTCCATTTGTCATCGGATATTCTATCCGCTTGTGATGTATCGTCGCCAGGATCTGGTTGAAGTGCTTGGCTATCTGGTGGATGTCCTTCAGAGTCAATTCGCATTCGTCAAGCTGACCGTCACTGAAAATGTTGTTTATCAGCTTGTTCACCATGCCCTGAATCCTGGCGGGAGTGGGTTCGGTAAGGGTGCGGCAGGCCGCCTCGACAACGTCTGCCAAAAGCACCAGCCCGGCTTCCTTGGTCTGGGGCTTGGGGCCCGGATAGCGGTAGTCGTCGGCGTTGATCGGAGGTAGAGGCACGGACTTGGCGCTCTGGGCCTTTTCCCTCGCTTCAATGGCCTTGTTGAAAAAGAAGGAGATGAAGCTTTTCCCGTGGTGTTGTTTGATAATATCGATTATTTCCTTGCCCAGATGGTGCTGCTTTGCAAGTTCCACTCCGTCTTTGACGTGAGAAATGAGGATGAGACTGCTCATCGAGGGGGCCAGCTTCTCATGCCGGTTCTCGCATTGAACCTGGTTTTCGATGAAATAGAGAGGTTTTTTCGTCTTGCCTATGTCGTGATAGTAGGCCGCCACCTTGGCAAGAAGGGAATTCGCCCCTATGGATTTGGCCGCCGCCTCGACCATATTGCCTACTATGATGCTGTGATGGTACGTCCCCGGGGCTTCAACCATCAGTTCCTGCAGGAGAGGCTGGTCCATCGTGGCAAGTTCGAGCAGCTTGATGTCCGTCGTATAGCCGAACCCCATCTCGGCAAGAGGGGTCAAACCGGTTGCCAGAATCCCCGCAAAGACCCCTCCGAACAGCCCGAAAAACGAGTTGCACAGGACTTTCAAAAATACAAACTGGCCCTCAAAAAATGCGCACAACACGATCAAAACGACGTTTGCCACGCCAACGAGCAGGCCGGCCTTTATCGGCACCATCCTGTTTTTGCACTCGGAAACGCAGTGAGCCGCAACGAAGGCGCCTATCATAAAATAAAAAAACATCGCAAATTCTTTTCCGAAAATAATCCCGGAAAAGAGCGTTACAACGAGCGAAAAAACAATGGAAACCGTGACCCCGAAGAATATGCAGGCTATCATCGCCCCTGCGCTCAGAGGAACGGCGTAGATGAATGAACTGGCGGAGACTATCGTGGAATAGTCGCCTATATTGTCCCCGAACCATATCCCCAGCCTGGACACCATGAGCAGCAAAATAAGGAGAATCCCCAAAAACAGATAGTCTCGCATCTCCATTTGCACATGAGACAAACTCTTTTCCACGACGTGCAAAACGATGCCTATGGAAACCATGCTGAATGTGAAGGTGGAAAGCAGCACAATAAACCAGGGGTTGTTCTGCGAGTCCTTGAACTGGTGTCTGAGCTTGAGCATTTCTTCGCGGCCGATGATTTGCCCCTCTCTCACCAGCATTTCATTTCGAGCGATTTTAATAAAGACCGGCTTTACATCAGCGTAGGCTTGCTCGCGCGCTTTTTCCGTGGCGCCCAGGTCGAACCTCAGGTCGGGCTTGAGCAAAGAGGACACAATCGCAGAGATCAATATAAGCTCTCGTACGTCCCGTCCCGGCTCAAGGGCCTGCATAACGATCATTTTGCGGGCTTCATTGATGTCCGGGTAGGGAAACGGCGGCTGCACCAGGGTGTCTTTGTCGGTCTCCAGGTTGTGGATAAGGATGGGCCTGTACTGGTCGTTTCGCCCCCACGTCTTGCTGGAGACAATCCCACGGTCCATCATGGTCTTTATGATGCTTTCGATCTTTCCCTCAACGCCCACGCTAAACTGCGCATGGACAAGACACTGGAAAACGTCGCTGTCCACCGGGCAGCCGAGGTCTTTTTCAAAATCCTCCCTCTGCGTCCGGCTGCGGTCGGCATGGCTTTGTACGACCGGGGGAGTTTTTTTGGAAGAGCTTACACCCTCCTCGGGGGTTGCAGAGGCCGGTTCGGTTGTCACGTTGGCCGAGGCGCCGCGCATCGCCGTAAAGGATGCGCGCAATTTGTCGATGATGCTTTTTGTAATGTTGGGGTCATAATCGTAGACCAGGGGCGACTGCCGGATCGCTTCTTCTCGCTTCTTTGCCGTGGCCGCTTCATCTTCCACCAAAAAAGCGTGCTTAGCCTTTATATTGCGATCTGCTATCTGGCCCAGGTGGTAATGCGGATTTTGGACCATGAAAGAAGGATTTACCAGGATTGCTATGACAATGCTCACTCCCGCAAGCAGGAACCACTTTTGGCACAAATAGCTTTGAAGGTTACAGGGAACCATCCTTCGAAAGAAGTTGGCCGCAGATGCAAGGCCTCCTCGCTTGGACTCCCGTTTCTCCTTTTCCATATTCAGCTTCTCTCGGCGTCCCTGGTGGTGGAGGATTTCCCTTTCTCGTATTTTTCGTAGGCCTCGATGATGTCCTGTACGAGCTTATGCCTTACCACGTCGCGTTTGGTGAAATAGACCATGCGGATTCCCTTAACGCCCTGGAGCAGCTCGATTGCCTCCACCAGGCCGGAAGGCTTGTTTTCCGGCAGATCTATCTGGGTTATATCCCCGGTTATCACCGCTTTGGAACCAAGACCCAGCCGCGTCAAAAACATTTTCATCTGCTCTGTGGTCGTGTTCTGGGCTTCGTCGAGTATCACGAAGGAATCATTTAACGTGCGGCCCCTCATGAAGGCGAGAGGCGCCACCTCGATCACTCCCCTCAGGATCAGATTGCTTACGCGCTCGAAGTCCATCATGTCGTGCAGGGCGTCATAGAGCGGTCGCAGATAGGGGTTTACCTTCTCGGCAAGATCTCCCGGCAAAAACCCCAGCTTCTCGCCGGCTTCGACCGCCGGACGAACGAGCACTATGCGCCGGACCAATTCCTTTGACAAGGCGGCAACCGCCGTGGCCATGGCAAGGTAGGTCTTTCCCGTGCCGGCCGGCCCGATGCCGAACACGATGTCATAGCCGCGAATAGCCTCTATATACTCCTTTTGCTTGACACTCTTGGGGCTGATGGTTTTCTTGTTTGAACCTATAAAAACCTGGTCGAGAAAAATGTCAACGAGGCGCCGGTTGATGTTGTCTCTTAGGATCTGAACCGCGAACAGGATATCGCTTTCATAGAGCGGGTAACCGCGCCTTATAAGCTCCGAGAGTTCTTGCAGGAGCCTTTCGCCGATCTCGATGTCGGCCCGCGCCCCCGAGACCGTAACCAGGTTTCCTCGCAGGTGAAGCTTGACCTCAAGTTGCCTTTCGATTGTCTTCAGATGCGCGTTTCGCTCACCGGCAAGCAACTGAAGCAAATTGTTGTCGTCGAAGCTGACCTGAATAGAGTTCCTCTCAGGTTCATTTTTGTGTTTGGAAAGCGCTTGCGCCAAAGCTTCCTCACCCTCGAAAAATATGTGCCTCAATCACCAATTCTTCTAAAACCAACATAATTATCACGCAAATTTTACCTTGACAACAACCTCTTTAAACGAATATCGGGATTTACTCTTGCAAGGCGGTAAGATTGCTGCCAAAATAAAAAGGCGCTACTCTCCCGATGCGGTGGTCGATTTATGAACATACTGGACTGGATACTGATCTGTACAGCGGCCTTCTGTGTGCTGCGAGGCTTTATGCGAGGGGCCGTTTCCCAGGTATTCGGACTTGCCGGCATTTTGGCCGGTTTCCTGGTGGCCTCCTATCAGTACTATCCCGTGAGCTTTTTTCTTGTAAGGCGGTTTCCTTCCATTTCCACCGTTTCCCGCCCCCTAAGCTTCGTGCTGCTGTTCTTTTTGACCTGGTTCTGCATCGCGGTTGTGGGCCTGTGGGTCGCTAGAATCCTGCGCGGCGTCGGCCTGGGATTTATCGACCGGCTGTGGGGCGCGATGATCGGATTTGGCAAGGCGCTGCTCTTCGCGATTGTGGCCATCTCGATTCTGACTTTGTTTTCTTTCGGCGGCGACTCTTCGCTGATCGCCACATCAAAGCTTGCACCTCCTATCATGGGGGCATCGCGGGTGCTCTTCGATCTGGCGCCCGCAAATGTGCAATGCGAGCTTGGCAGAAGGCAGCGGGACATCAAGAAAATGGTGTCTGAGAGGACATCCGGCCTGCTGGGCTCCTTCGCTGGCGCCCGCGCCGGTTCAAAGGAAAAAGGTGGAAGCAACAAAAACTGATCGTTGTGATGGAATAGAAGAAATCCTTCGGATTATCGAACGTCTGCTTGGCGAAAACGGCTGTCCGTGGGACCGCAAGCAAACCCCCGAATCCGTTCAAACCTACCTTATCGAGGAATCGCACGAAGCCGCGGCGGCAGTGAGGGCGGGAAAAACCGCAGAGGTCGCCGAGGAGCTTGGAGACGTGCTCTTTATGGCGTTTTTCCTGGTGCGCTTGTATGAGCGAAAGGGGGATTTCAGCCTCGAAGATGTCTGCCGGCTTATAAGCGAGAAGATGATCCGCAGGCATCCGCACGTTTTTGGTGAAATGAAGGTCAACTCGACAAAAGAAGTCAAAGAAAACTGGGAAAAAATTAAAGCGTCGGAAAAGCAGACAAGCGGTAAAACCGCCGAACCTGTGCCCGATTCTCTTCCTGCGCTCATGCGCGCCTACAGGATGCTTTCGCGTCTTTCGCAAAAAGAGGGTGAACAGTGGAGCGGTCTTCCCCAACAGGTCCGCCAATTCGCCAGGGAAAGCGACGAGTTGGCGAGCAGGATCGAAACCGACGACGGCCGCTTCCAAAAGGACCTTGGCCGCCTTCTTGCCCGCCTGGTCAATATCGCCCGCCTGAAAGGCTATCGGGCCGAAGACGTCCTGCACGATTTTTTGCGCAAACTCGAATAGACCGGGCCTGCGAGACACAGTGAAGGAGTGCGCCACTCGGACCCGGAGTGTCGGAGAGCGGGAAGCGAGCAGAAGGAAGAACGGATTCCAAAATTTTCTTGACAAAGCGCTCGCAATGAAGTCTATTTTACAATCACAAGGAGAGCGTATGAGAGGCAGGCTTTATTATTATTGTTTCTATTATTACCCCTTGGGGGGGGCCGCTTCAGGTATGCTCGGGTACTGAAAGTTTCGTTTGTCTGTTTAAAAGCCGTGAGCGTCCGGAGCGCCCACGGCTTTTTTTTTTGTGCGTCCGGTTTCAAAAACCGTCGCCTTAAATCATGAGAACCAAGGGGGGCAAATCGTCATGATCATTGTTATGAGGCCGGATTACCAGGAAGAGGACCTGCTCAGAATAGTGCGGCGCCTCGAGGACATGGGCCTCAGGGCACATATTTCCAAAGGCGAACAGAGGACCATCGTAGGCGCGATCGGTGACGAGCGCCTGCTGGCGGAGATACCCATGGAGACTTTCCCGGGAGTGGAGAAGGTGCTGCCTATCCTGAAGCCGTACAAGCTGGTCAGCAGGGATTTTAAAGCGGAAAACACAGTTGTGAGTGTAAACGGCTTCGAGATTGGCGGCGCCCGGATTCAGGTTATTGCGGGACCGTGCGCGGTTGAGAGCCGGGAGGTACTCGAAGAGATAGCCGAGGCCGTAGGGCCTGCCGGGGTCCATTTTTTGCGCGGCGGAGCTTTCAAACCGCGAACCTCACCTTATGCTTTCCAGGGCTGGGGCGAAAAAGCTTTGAAGTTTCTCGCCGGAGTTCGTGAAAAGACCGGCATGAAGATAGTGACCGAACTCATGGACCCGAGGGACATTGTGCTGCTCTACAAATACGCGGACATTATCCAGATCGGCACCCGCAACATGCAGAATTTCAGGCTGCTTACCGAAGTGGGAAACATTGACAAGCCGGTCATCCTCAAGCGAGGCCTGTGCGCTACCATTAAGGAATTCCTGATGTCCGCCGAGTACATCATGGCGCAGGGAAACGACAAGGTGATCCTTTGCGAGCGGGGAATCCGGACATTTGAGACCGAGACCCGCAATACCCTCGATATCAGCGCCGTGCCGCTGTTGAAAAAACTCACGCACCTTCCGGTGATCGTCGACCCGAGCCACGCGGTGGGCAGGGTGGACCTCGTGCCGGCCGTATCGAGAGCCGCGGTCGCCGCCGGGGCCGACGGGCTCCTGGTTGAAGTGCACGTGCGTCCGGAGGAGGCATTGAGCGACGGCCCGCAATCGCTTCGGCCCCAGATGTTTCTTTCCATGATCGAGGAGTGCCGGCGGGTCGCCGAGGCGATCGGACGCTGTATGTAAGAGGCGCCTGTCGATCGTTGAGCAAGAGTCAATTATACGAAGGATTTAGCATGGATGCTTCTTGTGTTTGCGGCCCTGTCGATCCCGGCCTCCAATGGGACAGGCAATCCGTAGTCGGAATAATCGGCGGAGAGGGTGAGATGGGCCGCCTTTTTTCAAAATTTTTCAGCTCGCACGGCTTCCAGGTGAGTTCGGCGGACCTGCAGACCCCTCTTACACCCGAACTCGTCATGCGCGAATGCGATATAGTCGTATTCGCCGTGCCTCTCCACAAGACGGTGGAAATAATCAGGGAGCTTGTTCCCCTTGCTCGGCGGGGTCAGCTCCTGATGGACCTTACCAGCCTCAAAGTCGCTCCCGTGGAGGAAATGTTGCGATCTCCCGCCAGCGTCGTCGGGCTGCACCCCATGTTCGGGGGCCGGGTATCGAGCTTTTCCGGCCAGACCATTGCCGCCTGCCCCGTGCGCATTTCGCCCGAACAGTGGCAGTGGCTGCGCGGGCTGTTTACTGCGAGCGGCATGCGGGTAAAGGAATGCAGCCCCGAAGAACACGACCGGATGATGAGCATCATTCAGGTGCTTTTTCATCTCACGACCATGCTCGTCGGAAGGACCCTGAGAAAGCTCGGAATAGACATTGACGAAACCATGGAATACACCAGCCCCAGCTACCGGATCGAAATGAACCTCCTCGGCAGGATGTTCGCTCAAAGCCCGGAACTATATGCCGCCATTACACAGATGAATCCTGATAGCGGGCGAATCTTTTCCGAATTGAAGGAGAGTATCGAAGTCTATGAAGACCTCTACAGATCGGAAAACCTTGCGGGGATCATAGACGATTTCAAGCAAAGCGCCCGCTACCTGGGGGATTTCTGTGCGACCGCATATCGCGAAAGTTCGGCGCTCCTGGATTTTTCAGTCCAGTTGGCAAACAATCATAGGAACGATAACCGCGAATGAACGCGGATGAACGCGAATAAATCGAGAGTGAACCGCCCAGCGGGGTAGCCGGCCGGTTCACCCACTCACCCATTCACCCATTCACCGACATTCAAAAATCCACGCCGGGCTGTGGCTCTATGTCTTTGCGATAAGCGTGGACGATCTCCTGCACCTCGCTTGCGGTATCCGCCAGTGCAATGATCTCCGGGGCCGCGTCGCGGCCTGTAAGAATGAGATGCAGAAGGCGGGGCTTGCCGCGGATGAGCTCTACCGCCTGTTCGAGGTCCACCAGTTTTAAATGGATGGCGTTATTGATCTCATCGAGAACTATGAGATCATATCCGTTTGAGCCGATTCGCTCTTTTGCCAGCCCAAGGGCCCGTTGGGCGGCCTCCCTGTGGCTGGCGCGCGGGTAGGGGTTGCCCTGTATTCCGCAAAACCCCATGCCTGTAGCGACTATCTCCACGTCGCAGTCCAATTTCTTTACACCCTCCCATTCGCCCGTGAAGATATCGCCCTTCATGAACTGAATAACGCAGACCTTCATCCCGTGCCCGCAGGCGCGTAGCACCATGCCCATGGCAGAAGAAGTTTTGCCTTTTCCGTACCCGGTGAGCACAACAACAAGGCCGATCCTTTTCTTGGGCGCCAGGGTGGTCATCGGAAGCTGCGGATTCAACCGCGTCATTTTCCGCTCGTCATAAGTCATCGCTGTTTCTCCCTTTATAAATAAAGATATGCTCGGGTAGAAAAGAAATAAACGAGCTTTCCGGCGAAAGGGCCAAGCCCGCTTCCTGTGATCACGCCCCGGTCCCTTCAAACAGCGCGGTTGTGATTGACCGCTTCACTGAGCAGTGTTAGCATAACATGATAAGCGATAACCTATTGGAGTTCCTCCATGGTTCGAACACAGATCCAGTTGACCGATGAGCAGGCATCTCCACTGAAAGAGATCGCCCATGAAAATAACGAATCCATAGCGGCAATCATCCGCAAGGCCTTGGACCAGTTCCTGATGAGACGCCGGCCAAACCGCCGCGATCTCTACCGGCAGGCCCTCGGAGCAGTCGGAAAATATACGGCCGGGGCCGGGGATATTGCAATCGAACACGATCGCTACCTCGATAAAGCACTGAGGCCATGACCGTGTTCGCCGATACTTCCGCGGACGAGTTCGAAGCAATTCGGCTGGCCGACCTGGAGCGGCTTTATCACGAACAGGCTGCGGAAAAAATGGGAATTTCCCGCCAGACTTTCGGAAGGATCCTCGAAGCGGCAAGGAGCAAAGTGGCGAAGGCCCTGGCCAGGGGGCTGGCCCTTCGTATCGAGGCAGACAGAGTGGATAAGGAGATCGAGCGCGAAAGTTTGTTTTCCGGCTGAATTGCTGCGGTGAAAGGATGTGGAGATGAAAGAATACGTCATTTATCCTATGGTGATAGGGGCCAATGAAACCGATCAGGGGATCATGACCTATCTGCGGGGATACGGCAAACGCATCTGGATACCCATTTACGCGTTCCTGATAAAGGGGGCGAAAGAGGTTATTTTGGTTGATACCGGTCTCGAACAGTTTGTCGTGCCCGAGCATGTCGGGCGTCAATACGGCCTGAAGATCCAGGAGTTCGAGGATGCGCTGGGCGACCACGGGCTGCGGCCGGAGGACGTGGACATTATCATTCATACACATTTGCACAACGATCACTGCGAAAACGATCCGAAATGCACGCGGGCGAAAATAATCGTGCAAAAGGCCGAATACGACTTTTTCCTGAACCCCCATCCAATCGATCACCGCTACTATTCGGACCTTCTGGACGGTTTGAATGTCGAACTGGTGGAGGGGGATACAAATCTGATGGATGGAATCGATCTGATTTTTTCCCCGGGCCATACTCCCGGAGGCCAGTCGGTCGCCGTCCGCACGGCGGCCGGAAGAGCAATTATCACCGGCTTTTGCTGCAACGGACTGAACTTTCCGGCAAATGCCCCGAGTGTGCCTTCCGGGGTCCACACCGATGCGATCGCAGCTTTTGATAGCGCCCGGAAAATCCGGGAGATGGCAGATATTCTGATCCCGCTGCACGAAATTTCCGTGGGAAAAGCCGGGCGAATCCCCGAGGCTTAGGCGAAAGGAAACCGTGCGGCAGTACCTGGTGGAGACGGCTTGCCCTATCGCCGGGCTCACTAATGTCCATGCCGGATAATGGCTGAGTAAGACGGAAGCGTATTATGGCCAGGAAGCCCCTTGTATTGCAATCCGCTATATCGCCTCAAACTGAAATCATCTTGAACAGCATCGCAGATGGAGTTTTTACTGTAGACTCCGAATGGCGGATCACCTCTTTCAATCGCGCGGCGCAGCAGATCACAGGCGTTTCGGCTGCCGAGGCGATCGGGCGCCCCTGCTATGAAGTCTTTCGGGCCAACATCTGTGAATCCGTTTGTGCGCTTAAATCCACGATGGAGACAAAAAAGCCCGTCGTAAATCGTCCGGTTTTGATTCTTCGCGCCGACGGCAAAGAAGTCCCGATCAGCGTCAGCAGTGCTTTGCTGCGCGATGAATCGGGCAAGGTGATCGGAGGGGTCGAGACATTCCGCGATTTGAGCCTCGTTGAAACTTTGCGCAAGGAAATCGTCCGTCAGTATGGTTTCCAAGACATCATTTCAAAATCTCCGGCGATGAGGCGCCTTTTTTCCATTCTTCCCGAAGTGGCCCAAAGCGAGAGCACCGTGTTGATCCATGGGGAGAGCGGCACAGGAAAAGAACTGGTAAGCCGCGCCATTCACAGTCTTAGCCCCAGGTCCGCCAAGCCCTTTGTCGCCGTCAACTGCGGGGCTCTTCCCGACACTCTGCTGGAATCGGAACTCTTCGGTCATGTCGCCGGAGCATTCACCGACGCAAAGCGGACCCGCATCGGACGGTTTGCAATGGCCGAGGGGGGAACGCTTTTCCTCGATGAGATAGCGGACATATCCCCTGCCATGCAGGTGCGGCTTCTGAGGGTCCTGGAAGAGCGCACATACGAACCGCTTGGCTCTTCGAAAACGGTAAAGACCGATGTTAGGATAGTCACCGCATCGAACAGGGACCTGTCCAGGCTGGTTGATGAAGGCCTTTTCAGAAAAGATCTCTATTACCGCATCAATGTCGTAAAACTGGATCTGCCGCCTCTTTCCCGGCGCAAAGAAGACATTCCGCTTCTTGCCGCCCATTTCATCGAACGGCTGAACCGGATGAGGAACAAAGAGGTTGCCGGACTCAGCCAGGAAGTCCTGGCGATCTTCATGCGTCATGACTGGCCGGGAAACATCCGCGAGCTGGAAAATGCGATCGAATATGCTTTCATCCTGTGCCGGCAAGGGCTTATTCAACCCCAATGCCTGCCCGACTACCTCCATGGCGAACCTTGCCCGCCTGTGCACACCGGCGGCCTCACTCTGGTGGATTTCGAGCGCAACACGATTCTTAACGCCCTCGACCGCAACGGCTGGCGCCGAATGGCCACGGCGCGCGAACTCGGCATAGATAAAAACACCCTGCGGCGCAAAATCAAAAGGCTTAACATCGTGCGCGAAGAATCCGCATGATATGCTCATGGGAAGTTGCGTTCAACATTGATGCTAATTTATGGAATGTAACACAAGCCATGTCGGGATAGGGTGTAGGATGGGTGAAACGCAGTGGAACCCATCGCCTTTACTGAAGAATCCATGGACCCCGCAAATCCCCCTCTCACCCCTCACCACACATCGTTCGCTCTTCGCTCTCCACTCTTCACCGCTCACTCATCACTCTTCACTGCTCTTTCCCTCTCCCTGGAAACAATCTGCATCCTCGCCGCAGCCTACTGGGGACGATAAGCACCTTTTTGCGGACCGCTTTTTCGGGCAAAGGCATACCCGAACGCAGTCCGGTGGCTGTTTTGGCTAAATGGCCCGATTCTTGATCTATCCCTTTGTAAAATTCAGAGGGGGTTGCTATGAGCAAAATTGCAATAACAAGCGAAGGCCCGGGCTTGGACGACCTTGTAGATCCCCGGTTCGGCAGGGCTGCCGGGTTCGTCATAGTCGATCTCGAAAACATGAACACCAGCTATATCGACAACGGGCGCTCACAGGCGCTGTCGCAGGGGGCCGGCATACAGGCCGCGCAGCTTGTGGCCCGCGCAGGGGTCGATTGCGTTCTTTCGGGTTTTGTGGGGCCAAAGGCATTCCAGGCGCTTTCCGCTGTGAAAATAAAAGTGGTGCAAAACCTCGATCCCGGCATGACGGTGCGCCAGGCGGTCGAGAAATTCAAGCGAGGCACAGTGCAATTCGCCGAAGGCCCGAACAGGGGGCCGGGTCGATGATCGTTTCAATCGCCAGCGGCAAGGGAGGTACAGGCAAAACCACTGTAGCCGCTTCCCTCACGCGCGTCTGGAAACGTCCCCTGGTCGCCGTAGACCTCGATGTGGAAGCCCCGAACCTGCACCTGTTCCTGCGCCCGGTTATCGAGGAAAGCGGACCGGCCTGGATCGAAATCCCGGTCGTTGACGAATCGAGGTGCACGTTTTGCCAGGCCTGCTCCGAGCTTTGCCAGTTCAAAGCGATCAACGTGTTGGGTTCTGTGGTTTTGACGTTTCCGGAAATGTGCCACGGGTGCGGAGGCTGTATCGCGATATGCCCGGAAAGAGCGATTTCACCGGGCAAAAGGGAACTGGGTGAAATCAGCCGGGGGCGCGCGGGGAGCACGGAATTTCTCATGGGGCGCCTGAAAATAGGCGAGGCCATGAGTCCGCCCCTGATGCGCCAGGTTAAATCCAGGCTCAAAGACATGATTTGCGCAAGCGGTCGGGACGCAATCATCGACGCGCCTCCCGGGGTCAGTTGCCCTGCGGTTAACGCCGTAATGGACAGCGATGTCATCGTGCTTGTGACCGAGCCTACTCCTTTCGGTTTTCACGATTTCAAGCTTGCGTGGGAAGCATTCGCACCGTTCGGAAAACCCATGGGCGTGGTGATAAACCGCGCCGGGATAGGAAACCGCGAGGTCTATTCGTTTTGCGCCGAAAAGGAAATACCGCTTCTGGCCGAGGCGCCCTACGAGCGGGCTGTCGCCGAAGCCTATGCCCGAGGCCGGATCATTGCGGATTTGTCGCCTGAATTTCGGAATATTTTCGTTTCGCTTTATGCGAAGATTTTCGAGCTGGCCGCAGGTACGCTTCTTATGGAGGCGCCGCATGCGTGAGATAGTGGTGATCAGCGGCAAGGGCGGGACGGGCAAGACCTCGCTTACGGGGGCATTCGCTCACCTGGCTTCAAACAAGGTCGTATGCGACCTGGACGTCGATGCCCCGGACCTTCACCTGCTGTTGCGCCCGCAAACCGGGCAAACGGAAGAATTCTTTTCCGGGCATGTGGCTGAAATCGATAAAGGACTGTGCACGCAGTGCGGGCTGTGCGCCTCGATGTGCAGATACGAAGCCGTACGCGTGGATAAAGACACCTTTTCGATCGATCCTCTTCGCTGCGAGGGCTGCAAGGTCTGCGTCGCATTCTGCCCGGTTGGGGCAATACTTTTTCCGGAGAAGTACTGCGGCCGCTGGCATATTTCCTCGACCCGGTTCGGCCCGCTGGTTCACGCCCAACTCTTTGCCGGCGAGCCAAACTCGGGCCGCCTTGTCACGCTCCTGAAGCAACAGGCCCGGCAACTGGCCAAATTCCGGGGCAATGAACTCATTCTCTCTGACGGGGCCCCGGGGATCGGTTGCCCCGTGATCAGCTCGCTCTCGGGGGCCGATCTTGCGGTCGCGGTGACCGAACCTACGCCGTCTGGCCGCCACGATCTCGAGCGGGTGGCCGATTTGTGCGGCCATTTTCAGATAGCTCTTGCGGTCATCATCAACAAATTCGATCTAAACCCGGAAGAGGCGGACGGTATCGAAGCCTTCTGCCGCTCAAAGGGCTATGCGGTAATCGCCAGGCTCCCGCACGACCCGGTCGTAACCAAAGCGATGGTGGAGGGACGGGTGGTTACCGAACTGCCGGAAACGGACTTCAGCAGAGAAGTCCGTAAAACGTGGCGGAAGATTGAGGAACTTGCGGCGCGCGGGAGGAAGGACTAACATTAAAATTCCCGCACGTCCCTTGTTTATACGCAGCCGGCGGGCACTGGCCCGCCGTATTGGTATGACTCGATTTGAGGGAGAAAAAATGAAAAGTATAACCGTGGCAATTCCATCGAGCAGCCCCGGAGGGCTGGATTCGTCTCTCGGCGCTCATTTCGGGCACTGCGATCTCTATACGCTCGTAGAGGTTACGGACGGACAGGTGCAAAACGTGCGGGTCCTGCCAAACGTACCTCACCAGCAGGGCGGGTGCATGGCCCCGGTAAATCACCTTGCTCAAAACGGCGTGCACGTGCTTATCGCCGGCGGTATGGGTATGAGACCGCTCATGGGCTTTAACCAGGTGGGAATCGACGTGCTCTACGGCGGGAGCGCCCAAACCGTTAAAGAGGCCGTGGATGCGTTCCTGAATGGAGACCTGCAGCAGTTTACCTCCGATTTCACCTGCGGCGGAGGCGGCGGCAGGGCCTGATGCCGGGTTGCGTTCAAGATCGGGCGGGATAATCCCGCGCAATGCGGGATCGCCCGGACATTTATGTGGCTTGAGAGCTTTCGGCCCGCTCCGCTGCATCTCTGCGTGAAAGGAGAAAATATGAAACTTTTCAAGCTGATCGCGGCAACCGGACTGGTGGCGGTTTTTTTAACCGCGGGTATGGCATTCGGCGCCGGCCCCGGCAGTCAAGGCCCCCCGAGATGGGGGTGCATGAAACGTTTCGCTCAATTGGACACCAATCATGACGGCAAACTGACCAAAAAGGAATTCATGGCTGCTCACCATTGGAGGCACAATCCCGAGAAGGTATTCAAGGCGATGGATGTCCACGGACGCGGCTACGTGACGGTACAGGAGTTCTGCGCCGGTAAAGGAGCGGGCAGAGGCATGGGCCAGGCTCCGGGCGCGGCAACAAATCAATAGCTGACTTTGGCCGAAAGCTCTCAATCTCGAACGTCCGTCGTGTCGCCGACGGTTTGCGGTTTTACGCGCAGAGCCAATAAGAACTTTACAAGCGGAGAACAAATGCTGCACATTCTTCTGATTACCACCCGCAGGGACAGCATCGGGTCTTTTATCGAAGGGCTTTCCTCCGACCCGGAGGTCCATCTGGAGCTTATATCTGCGGGCGCCGAGGCCCAGTCCCTTGTGCGAACCCGATGTCCCCATCTGGTAATTGTCGATTCCACCGCGGAGGACCTGGATTCGTTCGATCTGGTGAGGCGGATTATCGGCGTTAATGCAATGGTGAACACCGCAGTGGCAAGTGCTCTATCCGATGAGGACTTTCATGACAGAGGCGAAGGTCTCGGCATTCTATGCCGATTGCCCCCGGAGCCGGGCCGAAACGATTCGAAGGCTTTGCTGCAAAAACTTCGCGATCTCACGGGGATTGGCTGACCGGGGCATAATTCAAATCAATAGATGAGGGCCAAAGGATAGCGGGCGCCGTAACGTAATTCCAGACCTTGAAAAACGAAGCGCAAAGAAACGCAACTTGATGGAATCATACGTTTTGCTTGGCGACGGGCGGTTTGAGCCCAAAGGTTGGCAATTTATGTGAACTGCCGGAGGGGCTGGTCTGGAGCAAGCTGCGAGCGATTGGCTGCCAACCGGTCCCTGTCTCTTTCAGCTAAAGAAAAACCTTGTAGCTGGTACTAAGGGCTTTGGCGAGTCTTTTTGCGGTCTCTTTCCCAATGGGACGCTTTCCATTCTCCATCTCGGAGACATGACGCTGCGGAATTCCGGTAATTATCGACAGCCTTTCCTGGCTTATCCCTTCTCTTCTCCTGGCAGCTCGTAAAGATATCCCGGGCAAGGCAGCATCATCAACTTCCGGGAACGCCTCCCGCCACGGGATGGATGAGGTATCCACAAAACCAAGCGCTTCTATCATGAAAATGGCCTCCGCTCTTTTCTCGGAAGGTCCGGTAAAGCAAAGTTCTACGGCATTAATAGGGCGCTCTTTCGTGAGTGCCCGCATAGGTGATCTCCACGAGTCTTACATTTTTATCTCTTACTTCCCAAATGGCAACATACTAACATTCATGAATAACCGAACATTGCTTTTCAGCTCACGCATTGCGATACCTTGCGGCAAGATTTTGCGGTTGGCCTTTGTAGGAGCGGCTTCCAGCCGCGATGCGGTGCCTCCCCGATCTTGAACCTGACATGGTATGAGCCCGTTTTTACGCCCCTCCAATGTTCGGTAATCAATGACGGTCTTAGTAA